>NZ_JBJJMM010000002.1:0-308440 GCF_046231795.1 Pseudomonas sp. KCJK9016
TGCGGTCTTTTTTTTCTTGCAGTGTGGTTTGTGGTGGAGGGGGCTCTCGCCCCCGCTGCGCTGCAAGGCGGCCCAATTTTTTCGGAGGCGCTCCCCCCCCCAGCGGGCCAATCCTCTCTCGCCACATAAGCACGTTCCTACAGATGAAACAAACTGTAGGCTTACGAGTTTCCAAGGGTATGACCATGTCCCAAGAACGTCGCTACAGCTTCGAGTTCTTTCCGACCAAGACCGATGCTGGGCATGAAAAACTGCTCGCCACTGCCCGCCAGCTGGCCACCTACAATCCCGATTTCTTTTCCTGCACCTACGGCGCGGGCGGTTCGACCCGTGACCGCACGCTGAACACCGTGCTGCAGCTGGAAAGCGAAGTCAAAATCCCCGCCGCCCCGCACCTGTCGTGCGTCGGCGACAGCAAGGACGACCTGCGCGGCCTGCTGAACGAGTACAAGGCCGCCGGCATCAAGCGCATCGTCGCCCTGCGTGGCGACCTGCCGTCCGGCATGGGCATGACCAGCGGCGAGTTGCGTCACGCCAATGAACTGGTCGAATTCATTCGTGAAGAAACCGGCAATCATTTCCACATCGAAGTCGCCGCCTACCCGGAGATGCATCCGCAGGCGCGCAACTACGAGGACGATCTCGCCAACTTCGTGCGCAAGGCCCGTGCCGGCGCCGACAGTGCAATCACCCAGTACTTCTTCAACGCCGACAGCTATTTCTACTTCGTCGACCGTTTGCAGGCGCTGGGCGTGGACATTCCTGTCGTTCCGGGGATCATGCCGATCACCAACTACAGCAAGCTCGCACGCTTCTCCGATGCCTGCGGTGCGGAAATTCCGCGCTGGATCCGCAAGCAGCTGGAAGCCTATGGCGATGACAGCCAAAGCATTCAGCGCTTTGGCGAACAGGTCGTCAGCGAAATGTGCGAACGCCTGTTGCAAGGCGGCGCGCCTGGCCTGCACTTCTATTCCATGAACCAGGCCGAACCCAGCCTGGCGATCTGGAACAATCTGAAGCTGCCACGCTGAGACCGCATCACGCCTCACGTTGAACGTTTCATGCAACATCGGAAGATCGCAAGTTTCGACAGCTCCTGCGCAGTTGTTGCAACTGCGATCTTTTGCTTTCAAGGCCCGAAACAGAGCTTCTGCAGCCAGTTTCTGGCTCTTTGGCGTTTCTCGTCGTAATCTCAAGTCATGCCTTTGATCACGCAGTTATTCGCCGTGCTGGTTTTTGCTTGCCTGAGCTTTGCGGCTCGAGGCGAAAAGCTGCGTATCGTCACCGAACCCTGGGCGCCGTACGTGTACGAAGTCGACGGCAAGAAGCTCGGTCTGGACTTCGAAACCACTGCCATCGTGTTCAAGCGCCTGGGTATCGACGTCGAATGGCAATTCCTGCCCTGGAAACGCTGCCTGTCGATGCTCGAAACCGGCCAGGCGGACGGCGCGCTGGACATCTTCCACAGCGACGAACGCGACGCCACCCTGCTCTACCCTGGCGAACCGTTGTCGGACGTTGAATTCGTGATGTTTTACGCCAACGAGCGACCGCACCCGTTTCGTACCCTGCAGGACCTCAAGGGTCTGACCATCGGCACCTCGCCGGGTTACCTGTACAGCCCGGATTTCAGCGAATCGACCCTGTTCAACCGGGAACCGGCCCCGACCCATGAAGCCAATTTCGGCAAACTGGTGCGCGGGCGCATCGACCTGCTGATCACCGATCGCCGTGTGGGTCAGCACTTGCTCGATGAGTTGGATATTCGCGACCAGATCACCGAGAACCCCGTCGTCATCAGCCGCCAGAGCCAGTTTCTGGCCGTAAGGCGCAATGTCGGGATGGATTTGCTGGTGCAGCGTTTCGGCGCCGAACTCAAGCGTTTCAAGCGCGAGCCGGCCTACGCCGAACTGAGCGCGCGCTACGGCGCGGCGCCGGTTCCGGGCAAACCGCTGAGCAGCGCCACCGCCAGCGGCAAAACCGTTGAGCAGCAGGAACGCGGCGCACAGTGATTGCTCTGTTATACTCCGGCGTTCCCGCCAGGCTCACGCCCGGACGCCCGGAACCGTAACAGGCCTCCCGCCCCGCTACAGCGCAGCTTTTCAGCCCGCGCGAGCGCTCCGGACGTGCCTTCGGTACCGCAGCAGGACCGGACGGGATTGCGTCCTCTTGAACGCCATTCGCGCCAGGCAAGACTCCCATTGGGCCAAGCCCTAACTGAAACAGGATTACTCATGTCCTTTGCTTCCCTCGGTCTCTCCGAGGCTTTGGTCCGCGCTATCGAAGACGCGGGCTATACCGAGCCTACTCCGGTGCAACAGCGGGCCATTCCCGCCGTGTTGCAAGGTCGCGACCTGATGGTTGCGGCACAGACAGGTACCGGTAAAACCGGCGGTTTCGCCCTTCCGATCCTGGAACGGCTGTTCCCCAACGGTCATCCGGACAAATCCCAGCGCCACGGCCCGCGCCAACCGCGCGTCCTGGTCCTGACCCCGACCCGCGAACTGGCGGCCCAGGTTCACGACAGCTTCAAGATCTACGCCCGTGACCTGAAATTCGTCAGCGCCTGCATCTTCGGCGGCGTCGGCATGAACCCGCAGGTCCAGGCCATGTCCCGTGGCGTGGACGTGCTGGTCGCCTGCCCTGGGCGTCTGCTCGACCTGTGCGGCCAGGGCAGCATCGACTTGTCCCACGTTGAAATCCTCGTGCTGGACGAAGCCGACCGCATGCTCGACATGGGCTTCGTCCATGACGTGAAGAAAGTCCTCGCCCGTCTGCCGGCCAAACGTCAGAACCTGCTGTTCTCGGCGACCTTCTCCAAAGACATCACCGACCTCGCCGGCAAGCTGCTGCACAACCCGGAACGCATCGAAGTGACGCCGCCGAACACCACGGTCGAGCGCATCGAACAGCGTGTCTTCCGTCTGCCGGCCAGCCACAAACGAGCCCTGCTGGCCCACCTGATCACCGCCGGCGCGTGGGAACAGGTGCTGGTGTTCACCCGCACCAAGCACGGCGCCAACCGTCTGGCCGAGTACCTGGACAAACATGGCCTGCCGGCTGTGGCAATCCATGGCAACAAGAGCCAGAACGCCCGCACCAAGGCCCTGGCCGACTTCAAGGCCAACCAGGTGCGCGTCCTGGTCGCCACCGACATCGCGGCCCGCGGTCTGGACATCGACCAGTTGCCACATGTGGTCAACTACGAGCTGCCGAACGTCGATGAAGATTACGTGCACCGCATCGGTCGTACCGGCCGCGCCGGTCGTTCGGGCGAAGCGATCTCGCTGGTAGCGCCGGACGAAGAAAAACTGCTGAAAAGCATCGAACGCATGACCAAACAGAAAATCGCCGACGGCGACCTGATGGGCTTCGATGCCAGCACCATCGAGGCCGAGAAGCCGGAAGTGCGCGAGCGTCCGGACATGCGAAACTCCCGCAATGCCCGTGGCCCACGTGGTGACGGCTCGAACGGTGGTGGCCGCAAGGACAAGGGCAAGGACAAAGGCAAGGAAAAACCGGCCGGCGAACGTGGTGAGCGCAGTGAACGTGGCGAGCGTCCGGCCCGCCAGCAGAAGCAGCGCGAAGGCACTCCGGCCCGTGAGTCGCGCCAGTCGAGCCAGCCGCCACGTCCTCCTGCCGATCGCGCACCGGATGAATTCCTCGACGACGATATCGATAACTTCGGCAACCGCGTCGACTACGTACCCAAACAGACGCCGGCCGCAGGTCGTGGCCGTCGCCCGGGTGGACAGGGTCAAGGTCAGGGCGCACCACGCAATGGCCAGTCGCAGGGCCGCAATGGTGGCCGCAACGGGAGCGGCTCGGGCAACGGAGCCTCCCAGGGCAAACGCAACGGTCCTCGCAACGGTGCTCCGCGTGATGGCCAGGGTCGTCGCGACGACAACTCGCGCAACCGCCGTCCGGCCCGTGACGATCAGCAACGTGGCGAACCGGCCGTGCAGAACCCGCGCAGCAGCGGCCCGAAGATCATGCACAAGGAATCGAAAATCGACCGTTTTCCGACGCCTGAGCAGCTTGATCAATTGCCAAGCCGCCCCCGCGGCGAAAAACCGGCCTTGCTGACCCGCAATCGCTGAGTTTCACCGGGCAATAAAAAACGCCCCCGGTCGCAAGACCGGGGGCGTTTTTTTGTATCCGGCGAAAATTACTTCGCTTTGACACCTTCGAACGAGATGTACAGGTCGACTTTGTCGGACTGCGGACCCAGATCCATCATCTTGCCGAAATCAGAGCGCTTGATGCTGGTGGTACCTTCGAAGCCGGCACGGTAGCCGCCCCATGGATCCTTGCCTTCACCCAGGAAAGTGGCCTTGACCACGATCGGCTTGGTCACGCCGTGCAGGGTCAGGTCGCCGGTCACGTCGGCGGTGTCTTTGCCATCGGCGTTCTTGCCGGTGGATTTGACGCTGGTGGAGACGAACCTGGCATCAGCGAATTTGCCTACGTCCAGGAAGTCTTTGCTGGCGATGTGCTTGTCACGCTCGGCGTGGTTGGTGAACACACTGGCGGTCTTCACGTCGAACTCGATCTTGCTCTCTTCAGGCTTGGCCGCATCGAAGCTGAACTTGCCGCTGATGTCCTTGAAGGTACCGGTGATGTAGCTGTAGCCCAGGTGGCTGATCTTGAAGTCGACGAAGGCGTGCTGGCCTTCCTTGTCGACGACGTAGTCAGCGGCCATTACGTTGGCGGACAGCACGGCGGAACCGATTGCCAGAGCGGCCAGAGTCTTTTTCAACATGCTTTCTTTTCCTTTGAGTCGAGGTTGAGCTTCAGGCTTTGCGACCGAGCATTCGAGTGAGGGTCGCATCACGATCGATAAAGTGGTGCTTCAATGCTGCCAACGCATGGAGGCCGGAAAAAATTACCAGCGCCCATGCCAGGTAGAGATGAATCGCACCGGCGGTATCTGCCTGATCCGGTAGTCCGGAAACCAGTGCAGGAATTTCGAACAGGCCAAACACCGGAATCCCGACACCGTCTGCGGTGGAAATCAGGTAACCGGCAATCATCACGGCGAACAGCGCCAGGTACAAAAACCCGTGGCCGAACTTTGCGCCGATGCGGGTCATGCGGCTGTAGCTCTGCAGCGTGGGTGGCGGCGGGCTGACAAAACGCCACAGTACCCGCAGCACCATCACGCCCAGCAGCAGCAGACCGATGCTCTTGTGCAGGTCAGGACCGGCCTTGCGCCAGGGATCGTAGTACCCGAGGTCAACCATCCACAGGCCGAGGCCGAACAATCCGAAGACCGCCAGTGCCACACCCCAGTGCATGAAAATGCTGACCCAACCGTAGCGCGAAGAAGAGTTACGTAGCTGCATTGCCCAAATCCTGTGAGAACTGCGAACCAAGACTAGCGAGTTATCTATCGATTTAAAGCGGAAAATTTCGCTTTGAAATATCGAGAAATACGATCAAGAGTCTTGAACAAGGGAGTTAAGGAAAAGTTAAAGGTGAAAAGTGTGACGGGAGATTAGCTGACAGGAATTTCAGTGCCCGGCCTGACCCCATCGCGGGCCTGCTTGCGATAGCTATCTGACAGGCAATAAAAAAGCGCGGCCTGAAAGCCGCGCTTTTTCATTCACCGCAAAGCCTTACTGCGCTTTGGTGTCCGTACTGGCCGCCGGAGTCGCTGCCGGTTTGGCGGCTGGCTTCTTGGCCGGTTCAGCCTTTTTCGCTGCCGGTTTGGCCGGGGCTTTTTTCGCCTCGGTCTTGGCCGCAGGTTTCTTCGCTACCGGCTTGGCTGGTGCTTTTTTGGCTGGCTCGGCTTTCACCGGAGTCGCTGGCTTCGGCGCTTCCACCGCGGCTGGCGCGGGTGCCGGAGTCGGTGCAGGCGCCGGGGCGGCTGGAGCAGGTGCCGGCTCTGGCGCTTTCACTGGCTCCGGTTTCTTCTCGTCATCCGAACCACCGAACAGGTTGGTGAAGAAGTTGCCCTTCTTCTTCGCCGCTGTCGCCGCACCGGCTGCACCTGCCGCCGCTGCTGCAGTGGCCGCTGCCGGGCCGACCTTGATCGGCTCGAAGGACTTGCCCGCCGCCAGATCTTCAACCTGGCTGGCCGCTCGCTGACCGGTGCGCAGTGCACCTTCAAGAGTGCCCGGGTACAGCGTGTCGGTGTGTTCACCGGCAAACGCTACGCGCTGCAGCGGACGCTCCCACAGGCGCCAGTATTTGCTGATCTGGCCCGGACCGAAGGCCAGGTACGAACCGCCAGTCCCCGGGTCGGTGCTGTAGCGGCGGATTTCATAACCGGTGAACGCACCACGGGCCTGTGGATAAAACGCATGCAGACGGATCAGCACCTGATCGACCATCTGCTTGTCGCCGAAGGCCTGCATGACACGGGCGTTGTCGCCGGACAGGTTGATCACCACATTGGCGCCGCCCTTCAGGGCCGGTTCGATCCACAACATGCCCAGACCGGTGTTGCTGTAGATTTCGCCGGACATGCGCGCCTTGCTTTCCCACACCGGCGTCTTGAACTTCAGCATGATCTGGTCGCGCCAGCCGTAGTTGGTGCCCTTGATCGCGGCCAGATGCTGGGCGTCCAGCGCCGGGGTCAGCTGGATCTTGTCGAGGGCGCGCAGTGGCACCGCCAGCACGACGTAGTCCGCCTGGTAGCCGACACTGCCGACCTTGACGGTCACGCCGTCCTTGTCCTGGACGATCGCGGAAACCGGGGAATTGGTCTTGATGGTTTTCAGTTGCTTGACGAAGGCCTGGGCCAGCACCGGGCTGCCGCCAACCAGACGCGAAGCACGCATGTCACGGTCGGACACACCGCGATAGACCCGGCTCTGCTGCGCGTAGTACAGCAGCGACAGACGCGAAGGTTCGTCGTAGTGGGTACGGATATCCTGGTTGATCAGCTGGCGGGCGGTGGCCGGCAGGTTCTGCTTGTCTAGCCAGCTCGACACGTTGATCTGGTCCAGCGCATGCAGGGTATTGGTCGCCGCCGGGTTCTGCGGATCGTCGATCGAACGCGCCAGATCGTCACGGATTTTCTCGAAGGCTTTCAAGGCCTGGGCGGTGGCCGGTTGTTTGGTGGTCAGGTCGGCAGCGGAGAAATACTCGCCGTCGATCAGGTAACCCGGGGTACGCACGAACTCAGGCGCCGGCGTGGTGCTCAGCTTGAAGGTCGAGACGTACTTGTTCAGCACCGGCTGGGCCTTGTCGTTACCGATCCACTCGCTGGTAGCCATACCGGAGCGACCACCCAGGCTCGACTTGGCTTCCAGCAGCGTCACCTGCCAGCCCTTGTTCTGCAGCTCGTAAGCCGCGGTCAGGCCCGACAGGCCGCCGCCGATCACGATCGCGGTTTTCTCCTTGGCCAGCGCCGTAACGCTGAAAAGCCCCAACACCACAAGCGCACAGGCGCGCAGCCAACCGACAGACATTCAGCGAACTCCGGAAATACACGTAGGAAAAAGCAGTTTTGCGGGTCAGTCGACCCAAAGAACCGCGAAGAATACGTCAGCCATCAAAACGCCGCCAGCGACGTCTATCGGCCCATACAAAGTAGCTCAATCGCCGCAATGGGTTGTCCCGGCGCGACGCATTGCATAGGCTTGCGCGATTGTTTGCCCGCGCCTGACGCGAGCCGCCTCGAGGAGACTGAACATGGGCCTGAACGACCAGTGGATGCAACGCGATCTCGCGGTGCTGTGGCATCCCTGCACCCAGATGAAAGACCACGAACAGCTGCCGCTGATCCCGATCAAACACGGTGAAGGCGTCTGGCTGGAAGACTTCGAAGGCAAACGCTACCTGGATGCCGTCAGTTCCTGGTGGGTCAACGTGTTCGGCCACGCCAACCCGCGGATCAACCAGCGCATCAAGGATCAGGTCGATCAGCTGGAACACGTGATTCTGGCCGGTTTCAGCCATCAGCCAGTGATCGAATTGTCCGAACGCCTGGTAAAAATGACGCCGGAAGGCCTGAATCGGGTGTTCTACGCCGATAACGGTTCGTCCTGCATCGAAGTCGCGCTGAAAATGAGCTTTCACTACTGGCTCAATCGCGGCCAGCCGAACAAGAAGCGCTTCGTCACCCTGACCAACAGCTACCACGGCGAAACCATGGCGGCGATGTCGGTCGGCGACGTGCCGTTGTTCACCGAGACCTACAAGGCGCTTTTGATGGACACCCTCAAGGTGCCGAGCCCGGATTGCTACCTGCGTCCGCAGGGCATGAGCTGGGAGGAACACTCGCGCAACATGTTCGCCGCCATGGAACAGACGCTGGCGGATAACCATGACAGCGTCGCGGCCGTGATCGTCGAGCCGCTGATCCAGGGCGCCGGCGGCATGCGCATGTATCACCCGGTGTACCTCAAGCTGCTGCGCGAAGCCTGCGACCGCTATGGTGTACACCTGATCCACGATGAAATCGCTGTCGGCTTCGGCCGCACCGGAACGATGTTCGCCTGCGAACAGGCCGGCATCCGTCCGGACTTCCTGTGCCTGTCAAAAGCCCTGACCGGTGGTTATCTGCCGCTCGCGGCGTGCCTGACCACCGACGAGGTTTACAGCGCGTTCTACGACGATTACCCGACCCTGCGCGCCTTCCTGCATTCGCACAGC
Organism: Pseudomonas sp. KCJK9016; assembly: GCF_046231795.1. Taxonomy (NCBI): domain Bacteria; kingdom Pseudomonadati; phylum Pseudomonadota; class Gammaproteobacteria; order Pseudomonadales; family Pseudomonadaceae; genus Pseudomonas; species Pseudomonas sp. KCJK9016. The sequence continues at coordinate 8,605 of NZ_JBJJMM010000002.1, forward strand.
TACACCGGCAACCCGTTGGCCTGTGCGGCGGCGTTGGCGACCCTGGATATCTTCGAGCAGGATAACGTGGTCGAGAACAATCGGGCGCTGGCGCAACGCATGGCTTCTTCGACCGCGCACCTGGCGGATCATCCGAATGTCTCGGAAGTGCGCCAGACCGGCATGGTGCTGGCCATCGAAATGGTCAAGGACAAAGCCACGAAAGAGGCCTACCCGTGGCAGGAACGCCGCGGTCTGAAGGTGTTCCAGCATGCCCTTGAGCGTGGCGCGCTGCTGCGTCCGCTGGGCAGCGTGGTGTATTTCCTGCCGCCTTATGTCATCAGCCCGGAGCAGATCGATTTCCTCGCCGAAGTCGCCAGCGAAGGCATCGACATTGCCACCCGTGACAGCGTCAGCGTGGCGGTGCCGAAGGATTTCCATCCCGGGTTCCGTGATCCGGGCTGATTCAATAGTTGTAGCGCCTGGACTGCCGCTTTCGCGAGCAGGCTCGCTCCCACCTGAAATGCATTTCTCTGTGGGAGCGAGCCTGCTCGCGAATGAAGTCGACTCCGATCCAACTGATTCACATCTTTTCAGAGAACCACCATGAGACTGTCCCGCTTCTTTATCGACGCCCCGCTGAGCACCGGCGAACACGAACTGCCGGAAGCCCAGGCGCATTACATCAGCCGCGTGCTGCGCATGGCCGTGGGCGATGCGGTGCAGCTGTTCGACGGCTCCGGCCACGAGTTTCGCGGATCGCTGGTGGAAGTCGGCAAGAAACGCGTGGTGGTGCAGATCGACGAGCAGTTCGCAGGTCAAGTCGAATCGCCGCTGCGCATCCATCTCGGTCAGGGGCTGTCCCGGGGGGAGCGGATGGACTGGGCGATCCAGAAAGCCACTGAACTGGGCGTGACTGAAATCACCCCGATCTTCAGTGAGCGCTGCGAAGTCCGCCTCAAGGATGAACGCGCCGACAAACGTCTGCTGCACTGGCGTCAGGTGGCGATCAGCGCCTGCGAACAATGCGGTCGTTCGCGGGTGCCGGTGATTCATCCGCCAGTGCTGTTGGCCGACTGGCTGAAACAGACCGAAGCCGAACTGAAACTGGTCCTGCACCCGGTGGCCGAGCCGCTGGTGAGCCACGCCAGGCCATCGACCCTGGCGTTCCTGATCGGCCCCGAAGGAGGCCTGTCAGACGCCGAAGTCGAGCAAGCCAAAGCCAACGGCTTCCACGCCGCCCGCCTCGGCCCGCGCGTGCTGCGTACCGAGACGGCGCCGGTTGTGGCGTTGGCGGTGGCGCAGCAATTGTGGGGCGATTTCTGACCCGTCACTGCACCGGATCACTGATCGGTCTGGCGATGATTGCCTTGAGTTCGCTGGTCATCGGGAACTCAAGGTTCAAGCCTTTCGGCGGGATCGGTTGTTCGAACCACTTGCGGTAGATCCCGTTGATCTCCCCCGAGCTGTACAGATCGGCCAGCGCGCCATTGACCAGCGCGAGGAGCTGCGGATCATCCTTGCGCACCATGCAGCTGTAGATTTCCCTCGATTGCTCCTCCCCCACCACGACCCAGTTATGCGGATCGCGCGCCTTGGCCCGCTCGCCGTAAAGCAACGCATCGTCCATGTAGAACGCTGCCGCGCGCCCCGATTGCAGCATCTGGAACGCCTCGCCGTGATCCTTGGCGCTGATCACGAACATGTTCAATTTATGGTCGAGGTTGTAGCTCTTCAGATAGCGCTCGTTGGTGGTGCCGGCGGTGGTCACCACGTTCTTGCCGCGCAGATCGTCGAAGCGTTTGATGCCGCTGTCCTTTGCGGTCAACAACTGGCCTTTGACGTAGATGAAACCGTAGGAGAATGCGACCTGCTTCTGCCGTTCGGCCGTCACTCCGGTGGAGCCGCATTCAAGGTCGACCGTGCCGTTCTGCACCAACGGAATCCGCGTCTGCGAGGTTACCAGGTTGTACTTCACCTTCAGCTCCGGCAGCGCCAGCTGCTGCTTGACGCGCTCGACAATCTTGCCTGCCAGTTCCACCGAATACCCCATCGGCTGCCCGGTGTGATCACCCACATACGAAAACGGCACCGACGCATCGCGATACCCCAGGGTGATGCTGTTGGCGCTGGCGATCTTGCCAAGCGTGCCCGTCAGCGGCACTTCATTGGCCTGAGCGTGGGCGCCGAAAACCAACGCCAGTGTGCAGCCGAGCAACGTGATTTTTTGCATTGTTATTCTCCGTTGTGGGTGGGGTGTTTCAGCAGAAATCGTCACGCCGCACGGGGATTGAACCCGTGCAGGTCAATGGATGTGCGCTGCCGGCCGATCAGTTCGCTGAGCAACTGCCCGCTACCGCAGGCCAGGGTGAAACCCAGCGCGCCGTGGCCAAGATTGAGCCACAGATTGTGATACGCCGTGGCGCCCAGCAGCGGAACGCCGGTCGGGGTGGCCGGGCGCATGCCGGCCCACTCGATGGCGGCGTCGTACTGGCCGGCGTCGGGGAAGGTGTCGCGGGCCTGACGCCTGATCAGCGCCAGCCGTTGCGGATCCACCGCCGGGTCGAAACCGACGATGTCGACCATCGCCGCCACCCGCAGTTGTTCGCCAATGCGTGCGTAGACAATCTTGCGGTCGTAGTCGGTGATACTCACGTCCGGTGCCCGGTGCTCGTTGCCGATCGGTACGGTCAGGCTGTAGCCCTTCAGCGGATACAGCGGCAGGCGCAGGCCAGGCAGCGCCAGCAACGGGCTGCGATGGCCGGCGGCGATCACCAGTTGTTCGACCGGCAGAATCTCTTCGCCAAGCTCAATGGCGGTGACAGCGCCGTGACTATGACGAATGCCGGTGACTGCCTGGCCGAGATGAAACTCACAGCGGCCCGACGCCTTCAATCGCGCCGCCAACTGTTGGCAGAAACCGTGACAGTCGCCGACTTCTTCATCCGGCGTGTAGATCGCGCCCACAAACGGCGTGTCACTCAGTGCAGGTTCCAGTTGCGCACATTCGATGGCGGACAACACCTGCTGTTGCTGCGGATCGGCCAGGTTCTTTCGCGCATGATCGAAGCGGGCGGCATTGCGAAAGGTCACCAGCTTGCCGTTGCGCCGCCAGTTGAAGCCGTCGAGCCCGTCGTCCTCGCGCCAGCGTTTCAGTGTGCTTTGGCTGAACAATGCCAGACGCAACAAATGCGCGGCGTTTTCGCGGTTGACCGAGGTGCGGCACGCGGCGAGAAACGACGCCATCCAGCGCCACTGCGCCCGGTCCAGGCGCGGGCGCAGCTTGAGCGGTGAATCGCCGCGCAGCATCCAGCCGACCGCCTGCAACGGCACGCCGGCATCGGCCAGCGGCGCCACATAGCGATAGGACAACTGGCCACCGTTGGCGAAACTGGTTTCGCTGCCCAGCGACTGTCGCGCCTCGACCACCGTCACCTCGAAACCGTCGCGCACCAGCGCATAGGCCGTTGCCAACCCGATCACACCGCCGCCGATGATGCATACGCGCTGAGCCATGTCCGTCCTTGATTCTTTTTGAAGACGGGGCCGAGATTAGGGTGAGGTGACAGGCGCCGAACAATGAATAAAGATGCCAGACCTATAAACAAAGGTTATGGACTCGCCATGCGCCTTCGCCACATCGAGATTTTCCAGGCCATCCGCCAGACCGGCTCAGTCAGCGCCGCTGCGCAATTGCTGCACGTCTCGCAACCGGCAGTGACCAAAGTGCTGCAGCACGCCGAGCAGCAACTGGGCTTTCCCCTGTTTCTGCGAGTGCGCGGCAAATTGCAGGCAACCCCGGAAGCGCTGGAACTGGAGCGCGAAGTCGACAAGGTCACGGAAAGCCTGCAAGGCGTACGGCGTCTGGCCCAGAGCCTGCGCCGCGAGCCCGGCCACAGCCTGCGGATCGGCGCGACCCCGGCGCTGGCGCTGTCATTGCTGCCACCGGCGATCCGGCAATGGACAGCGCAGTTCCCGGACATCGCCTGTGAACTGTCGAGCGCTCACAGCCGCGAGCTGATGCAAAACCTGCTGATGCGAGAAGTGGACGTGGCCCTGACGTTGCAATGGCCGGATCATCCGGGGCTGAAGGCGCAGGCCCTGGCTTCGGGAGTTCTGGTGGCGCTGGCACCGAAAGGTCACTGGCCGCAGGAAGACGCCGGTCAGCCGTTGCCGCTGATGGCACTGGCCGGGGCGCCGCTGATCGGGCTGTCCAGCGCCGACCCGCTGGCCGCCCGGCTCGACAGCTATCTGGAAGCGGTCGAGCCACCGCCTCGCGTGCGGATTGCCGTGCAGACTTACTCACTGGCCCGGGCGATGGTGGAATCCGGGGCTGGCGTAGCGGTAATCGATCCGTTCACGGCGCTCGGTGCTTCGCCGACCAGCACCGTAATCCGCCCTCTCGCCCCGCCGCTGCCGATCACGCTGTACGCCGTGACCCGCGCCACCGAACCGCCGCCGCATACCTTGAATGATTTGCTGCAAATCTTCAGTCAGCGCGCGGGTGAACAACTCGACCATCTGACCGGGGCTCAGAGGACATAAAAAAGAATCGCCACAAAATGCAGCAGGCTCCCGGCGATGACAAACAGATGCCAGATCCCGTGGGCATGGCGCAGGCGATCATCCAGTGCAAAGAAAATGATCCCCACGGTGTACAGCACACCGCCGGATGCGAGCCAGACAAACCCCGCCATCCCCAGCGCGTCGATCAGGGGCTTGACCGCCACCAGCACGATCCAGCCCATCACCGCGTAGATCACGATCGACAGGATCCGCGCCTCGGAGCGCGGCTTGATCTCTTGCAGGATGCCGATCAGCGCCAGCCCCCAGACGATCCCGAACAGCGTCCAGCCCCATGGCCCGCGCAGGGTCACCAGACAGAACGGCGTGTAGCTGCCGGCGATCAGCAGGTAGATCGAAAAGTGATCGACCTTCTTCATGATCGCTTTCTTGCGCCCGCGCACGCTGTGGTACACGGTGGATGCGCTGTAGAGCACCAGCAACGTAAAGGCGTAAATCGCCACGCTGACGATCTTCCACGGGCTGCCGTCGAGGCTGGCGATCACCAGCATCCAGACGCCCCCGACAAACGCCGCTATCGCCCCGACCAGATGCGTCCAGGCGTTCAGTTTTTCTCCGTGATACATGTGTCACACACCTCGATTCATTACCGCAGCGCGCAAGGCTCGGGGCTTGAGCGTAAAAGCGCAATGTTTCCGTTCAACGCGGGCCTGCACCTGTCCTGATATTTGGGCACAATCGAGCGATACCAAGGAAGAGTCCGCGCCATGCTGATCGACGAAGAATTGACCCTTAAGAAACTCGAGGTGTTCCTCGCCTTCATGCGCACCGGCAACCTCGCCCGCGCCGCCGCCGAGCTGCAGACCAGCAACGTCAGCGTGCACCGCGCGATCCATTCGCTGGAAAGCGCCCTGCGCTGCCCGCTGTTCAAGCACGAAGGCCGCAACCTGACGCCGCTGGAGAGTGCCTACGTGCTCGAAGAGCGGGCGCAGAAGCTGATTCAGGATGTGGTCGAAAGCGTACGCCTGACCCGCGAAGCCGCCGGTTTTTCGGCCGAACGCTTCAAGCTCGGCTCGCTGTATTCGCTGACGGTGAAGACCGTGCCGCAGTTGATCATGGGCCTGAAGATCCGCCGCAGCGAACTCAACATCGACCTGATCCTCGGTTCGAACATCGACCTGCTCTATAAACTGAAAAACATGGAAGTCGACGCGATCCTGGTGTCGCTGGACGACACCGTCAACGATCCGGACTGCGAGCAGATTCCACTGTTTTCCGACGACATCTTCCTCGCCACTCCCGCCGATTCCCGCTTCGCCCAACACAGCGAAGTGGACCTGGCCGAAGTGCGCGACGAAACCTTCATCACCCTCACCCAAGGCTTCGCCACCCATCAGGACGGCATCCGGGTGTTCAGGCAAGCGGGTTTCGAGCCGAAGGTGGCGATGCAGGTCAACGATATCTTCACCCTGCTGAGCATGGTCAGCTCCGGGGTCGGTTATGCGTTGCTGCCGGGCAGGATTGCGGCGGTGTACGAGAACCGGGTGAAACTGATCCCGTTGCAGGAAAAGTACCGGTTGCAGCAGCACATCGGCGTGGTGTTTTTGAAGGCCAAGGAGCGGGATCCGAATCTGCTGGCGTTGCTGGCGGAATGTCGGATGTATGCCAATCGCCAGACCTGACACCCAGTGGCGCCCTTCGCGAGCAGGCTCGCTCCCACAGGGAAATGCATTCCGAATGTGGGAGCGAGCCTGCTCGCGAAAGCGTCAGCCCAGACAACTCAAAATCCGGACCTAGCCCACAATCCCGCGCACGATGAAGAACAGCAACGAAGGCCCAAGCAGGCACCCGAGCCCGGTGTGGAAAGTAGCCGTCAACGCCCCATAAGGCACCAACCGCCGATCCGTCGCCGCCAGCCCCGCCGTCACACCACTCACCGTCCCCGCCAGCCCGCCAAACACCATCGCCGAACGCGGGTTATCCAGGCCCATCCAGCGCGCTGCCACGGGCGTGCCGACCATCACCAGAATCGCCTTGATCAGCCCGGTGGCAATCGACAGCGCCATCACATCCGAGGTCGCGCCAATCGCCGCACCGGTCACGGGGCCGACGATATAGGTCACGGCGCCCGCGCCGATCGTGGTCATGCTCACCGCATCGCGATAACCGAAGGCCCAGGCCATGCATGCGCCGACAATGAACGGCAGGATAGTGCCCAGCAGCAGCGCGAGCGCTCCGATCATCCCGGCCTTCTTCGCCTCGGTGGCCTGCACCTCGAACGCGGTAGCGACGATGGCGAAGTCCCGCAGCATCGCGCCGCCCATCAGACCGATGCCGGAGAACAGCGACAGATCCGCCAGGCCTTTCTGCCCGCCGGTCATGGTGCCACCCACCCACGCCAGCACCAGGCCGATGACGATGGCAATCGCCGAACCGTGAATCCGCCCGAACGTCAGTCGTCTGGAGAGGATTACCGACACCCACATGATCACGCCGACAAAGGCGAAGGCGGTGATCAGACCGTTATGCTCCAGACCTTTTTCAATGAGATCCCACATATCAGCGACCTCCTGCCGGTGTGCCGACCGGGGAGATGTCCGCCGGCTCGTCGGGCAATGGCTCGCCCTTGTAGGTACGGCTGATCAGGGCAATGGTGCAGCCGCAGACCACCACCGAACCGATTGCCGCCAGCACCGCCACCGGGCCGCCGTGCAGGGCGGTGACGACGTTCTGTTGCGCGGCCATCGCCACCACCACCGGAATGTACATGGCGCCCCAGAAGCCGACGCCCATCTCGCAGTCCTTGGTCATGCCGCCGCGTTTGTGCATCCACAGCCGCGCGCAGATCAACAGGATCATGGCTATGCCGACCCCGCCGACGTTGGATTTGACCCCCAGCAACACGCCAAGCAGGTCACCCATGATCACTCCTGCCAGCGTACAGATCGCCAGCAGCGCCACACCGTAAATAATCATTGTTGTCGTCCTCAAAGTGCATCGTCGAATGTTGTTTTTGTTGTTCGAAGCCTGAGTGGTCTAGGGTCGGCGGCCCTCCTCTTCACGCAACAGCGCCTGCAGGGTATCGAGCCGGGCACTGTCGAAGGCCATGACAGTCCCCTGCTCGAACACCCGGCGCGCCAGCCCGGTCAGTACCGCACCGGGCGGCAGTTCGATCTGTAGTCGCACGCCGCGCTCATAGGCGCTTTGCACGGTGCCGCGCCAGTCCACCACGCGGCACATATTGAAGGCGAGGTCGTCGCGCAGCGCTTCTACCTTGGTCACAGGCCTTGCGCGACTGCCGCTCAGGTAAGCGATTTTCGGTGTTTTCAATTCCACGCTGGCGAACGCTTCGGCGAGGGTTTGCGCAGGCTCATCCAGCAACGGGCAGTGCGACGGCACGCTGACCGCCAGACGTTTCGCCACCCCGGCGCCATGACTGCGCGCTAGCTCGGCAACGGCCTGCATCGCCTTGTCGCTGCCGGCAATCACCACCTGGTTATCGGCGTTGATATTGGCCAGGTACACCGGTGAATCTGCGCTGTGCACCTGCGCCAGCAGCGTTTCGACTGTGGATAATTGCAGACCGATGATCGCGGTCATGCCGAAGCCCTGTGGATAAGCCTGTTGCATCAACTCCCCGCGCAGGCTGACCAGATGCAGCGCATCGCTGAAGCTCAACGCGCCAGCGACCACCGCTGCCGGATACGCACCGATGGACAGGCCGGCGACGTAATCGGCGGTGAGTCCGTCCTGCAACAACTGCCGCGAAGCCGCGACGCCGGCGATCAGCAGGCAGAGCTGAACCGCCCGGGTGCTGCGCAACGCTTCGCTGGAGTCCAGCCGCAAGACATCCTCACCGAGCCAATCGCTGGCCTCGATCAACGTTTCCCCAGGCAAACGCCGGAGCATGCCGGGCTGCTGCGCGCCCTGACCGGGAAACACCAGCAGACTGCTCACGCGGCCTGCTCCTGGGGGTTCCACGGGTCGCTGACCAGACGAGCTTCACAATCGTTTTTCAGCAGCACCCGCGAAGCGTTTCCGGCCCATTCGCGCAGGGCTACCGCGCCGAACGGTGTCTGCAATTGCATATCCACTCGACAAATCGCCTGGTCGAAAACCGCCACCAGTTGGCGGGCCTGATTACGGGTGATGAGCTGCGGTGTCCGCAGGATGAGATCGAGATCACTGTTCACGTGCATCGCCGCAAACCCGCTGGCCAATTCAAACCCTGCACTGCCACTGACACCCCAGATCCAACCGCAATCATCGAGCACCGGTCGCAGTTGCCGCAGCGCCTGCATGACCGGCAGATCACGCTCGCTCTCGACATGACAAAGGGCTTCCGGGCTGACCTGGCAAGCAATCGAATCGCTCGCCATGAACGCCGCCAGCCGCTGCTCGCGCAAAACTCCACGCACACCCACCGCCACCCGACCTTCAGCGCTCACGGCACGCCGCACCACCACCGGTTGCCCGGCTGCAAGCGAGTCAATCGCCCACAGCGGCGCATCCGCCGGCAGGTGCGCCGGCGTCATGCCCCACAGCAGATCGTGGGCCAGTGGCATGTTCACCACTGCGCCCTCAGCAGTTCACGCACGCGGCTGGAGGCTTCGCGATTTTTTGCGCCGAGACGACTGCTCAAATCCGTCGCGCCAATATCGCCGATGGCCTGTTTCAGGCATTCGGTCACCCGCGCCAGGTCCTCCACCGTCGGCTGATCGATCTGCTGCACCGACAGGGTTTCCCAGAGCAATCCAAGGCTGGCGTAGCTGTCGATGTCGTAGGCCATCGGCGGCACGCTGGCCGCCAGGGCCTCCAGTTCTTCGACGCTGCGCAAGGTGACCCGCGCCGCCGACGCCTTGCCCATCGCATGCACCATCACCCCCGGATCACGCAGGGCGATCAAACGGTTGGCCTGGTACCCGTGAGCGAGAAACGCCCCGGACATGGCCTTGCCCACCAGCAGTGCAATCACCGGATGCCCGGCCAGACGCGCTCGGGCGTAGGCTCCCGCCGCGCCGGCCAGGGCCTGATGAATGCCGAGGGCTTCTTCGCGACGACCGTAGGCCTGGCTTGGCACATCGACGATGGCGATCAAGGGGCGCTTTTGCGTGTTGCCCTGATCGGCGGTGATTGCATCATCCACTGCTTTGGCCAATCCCCAACCCTCCAGCAATCCGACTTCGCCGTTGCGAGCGCGAGGGAAACGGTTTTGCGGGTCGGCAACCACGGCGATAAAACGCCCGAGTGGCCCGTCGGCGACCTTCAGCGAGGGCGGCAAACCTTCCACGGCATTCGCCCCGGCGCTCAAGGCGTTGAACCAGTTCAAACCGCGCACGGAATAACCACTCATGAGCGCTCTCCTCGATACAGATCACGAACCACCGACGGCTCGATCTGCTTGTCAGTGTCCAGGTCCGTCAACCGTTGCAGGAACCATTCGGCCCGTTGGCTGCGCGGTTGATTCGGCAAGCCTTGTTGCAACAACTCGCCGACCTGTCGACGAATCTGCGCCACGTCATCGGCGACATAACGATCCACCAGACCGCTGGCAAACCGTTGCTCGCCACCGGTCAGGCTCCAGATGAAGGGCCGGTCGCGGGAGTCGTATTCCTCGATCCCGGCTTCCTGCTCGATCACCTGCGGGCCGTTGAGGCCGAGGCGTGCTTCCTGGGTCACCAGCAAATAGCTGCACAGTGCGGCGGCAATCGACATGCCACCAAAGCAGCCGACGCTGCCGGCCACCACACCAACCACCGGTTGGTACTGCTGCAGATCGACAATCGCCGCATGGATGTCGGCAATCGCCGCCAGACCGAGGTTGGCTTCCTGCAAGCGCACGCCGCCGGTTTCCAACAGCAGGATGCCGCGGGTCGGGATGCCTTTGCGGTTGTCCTCGGCAGCCAGTTCCAGCGCGCCGGCAATCTTCGCGCCACCGACCTCACCGAGACTGCCACCCTGAAACGCCCCCTCGATTGCGGCGATCACCACCGGCAAACCGCCGACGCTGCCCTTGGCGATCACCACGCCGTCATCGGCCTGCGGCACCACTCCCTGACGTACCAGCCATGGCGACATGACGCGTTGAAACGGGTCGAGCAGTTCGCGGAACGTGCCGGTATCGAGCAAGGCTTTCGCCCGTTGTCGGGCGCCGAGTTCGACGAACGAATGTTTGTGCAGAAGCGCCGAGGTGTCAGTCATGGCCGATCTCCTCGAAGCCTTGTTCCAGACGCAGGCGCACCACACCCGGTGTCGCGCCGAAATCGTGGATATCGATAGCCATCGCCGGCGGTGTGGTGCCGTCGAACATTCGCGCAAACAGATGCTGCCAGCGCTGCTGCGCACCGTTGACCGAGGTCTGCACGTTGATCGTCAGCTTGCCGGCCAGACCCGGTTCGATCAGCACTTCCAGATCGCCCGAGCCGACACAGCCCACCAGCGCCCGCCCCCGTGGCGGCTGCCCGGCGGGGAATTCAAAGGATAAGGTTTCCATCAAAACGCTCCCTGAAGGATGCCGTCGCGCTCGATCCGGTCGAGCAACAGCGTGGCGGCGAGCAAGTCGGCGGCGCCACCGGGCGAGGCATTCAATGCGATGAGTTGTTGATCCAGTTCGTGCAGGCGGCGGCGACCGGTGAGGCTGGCGCTGCCACCGGCATTGAGTACGGCACGGGCACCGTGCTGCATCGCCTGCAGACCCCGCTCGCCGGCGCGGTACAGCACGCAGGTGTCGGCGAGGTTGGTCATGATCGCCAGCAAGGCATCCAGTCGGGCGTTCTGTTCGCCATGGCCGGCGGCGCGGCTGCGCTTGAGCTGCGGCAGGCCACGTTGCACTACCGACGGGAAGCCGAGTTGCGCTTCTTCCCGGGCACCGCGAGCGCCATAACGTTGCGCGACTTGCGCGCCGTGGCTCAGCGGGCGCGGTGCATGACCATCATCGAGCAACGCCAGACGTGCGGCGCGCAAGGTGACGGCGCTGGCGCCGGTGGATTTCGTTTCCAGCGCGGCGGCCGTGACCAGAAGGCCCAACGCCCAGATCGCTCCGCGATGGGTGTTTACGCCGTGGGTGGTGGCGAGCATCGCTTGCTCGCCTTCCCGTCCGATGCGGCCGATGGCTTCGCGCAACGGCAAGCCGATCTCGCCGAACTCGAGTACAGCCTCGGCCATTTCCTTGAACGCCGGCCACAGCGCCAGTGCCGAGGCATGCATCAATCCCAGGTGCAGATCGGTGTGCGCACCATTGCCGCGTCGGTCGACCAGCGCCGGTTTCGGTGACAGGTCGGCTTCGTCGATCAGCGCATCCACGGCCAGATCCGCCAGGCGATCTGCGAGGGTAATGTTTTTCGGTTGCAGATTGAGTGCGTGCATTACCAACTCCTGAACCTGGCGGGCGGGTTGTAGAGGCCGCCGGACCACTCGACCAGATCGGCCACGCTCTTCGCCGCCAGCCACTCGCGGGTGGCGTCGGTACGGCGAATGCCGAGGTCTTCGGGCAAGGCAATCAGCCCTTCGCGGCGCATGCGTTCGGTGTCCTTCGGGTGGTGGCGCAGGCCGATGGCAGTGACGCCGGCCACCGCCGCGATCATTGCCTGACGCTCTTCCAGCGAGCGCGCCTTGTACAGGTAGGCGATGCCTTCTTCGGTCAGCAGGTGAGTGACGTCGTCGCCGTAGATCATGATCGGCGCCAGCGGCATGCCGCTTTTCTTTGCCACCTCAACTGCATCGAGGGTTTCGACGAAGGTCGGTTTGCCGCCCTCCTGGAAGGTCTCGACCATCTGCACCACGAGTTTCTTGCCGCGTTCGAGCATCGGCTGTTGCGAATCGTCATGGCGCATGTCGAGCCACGCCGGGGTGCCGTGACGACGGCCGCGCGGGTCGTGACCCATGTTCGGCGCGCCGCCGAAACCGGCGAGTCGGCCACGAGTGACGGTGGAGGAATGACCATCGCCATCGACTTGCAGGGTCGCGCCGATGAACAGGTCCACCGCGTATTGCCCGGCCAGTTGGCAGAACATCCGGTTGGAGCGCAGCGAGCCGTCATGTCCGGTAAAGAAAACGTCCGGCCGGGCGGCGATGTAGTTTTCCATCCCCAGCTCAGTGCCGAAGCAATGCACGCTTTCCACCCAGCCGCTTTCGATGGCCGGGATCAAAGTCGGGTGCGGGTTCAACGTCCAGTTGCGGCAGATCTTGCCCTTCAGACCGAGGGATTCGCCGTAGGTCGGCAGGATCAATTCGATGGCGGCGGTGTTGAAACCGATGCCGTGGTTCAGCGACTGCACGTTGTGTTTTTCGTAGATCCCGCGAATCGCCATCATCGCCATCAGCACATGCACAGGTTTGATGTGACGCGGGTCGCGAGTGAACAGCGGCTCGATGTAGAACGGCTTGTCCGCCACCACCACGAAATCCACCCACGATGCCGGAATGTCCACCCGGGGCAGTTCGCTGACGTCGTCCACCAGTTGATTGACCTGAACGATGACAATGCCGTCGCTGAACGCGGCCGGTTCGATCAGTGCCGGGGTGTCTTCGGTGCTCGGGCCGGTATAGATGTTGCCGGCCCGGTCGGCCATGAATCCGGCCGAGAGCACGACGTTGGGGATCAGGTCCACCACCAGCCGAGCGTAGAGTTCGATGTAGGTGTGGATCGCGCCGACTTCCAGCAGGCCGTCTTCGAGCAACTGGCTGATGCGCAGGCTCTGGGTGCCGGCAAAGGAGAAATCGAGCTTGCGGGCAATGCCGCGTTCGAACAGATCGAGATGCTCGGAGCGCCCGACGCTGGGCATGATCATGTGCAGGTCGTGCAGCGTCTCGGGATCGGCCTTGGCCAGCGCACGGGAGAGGAAATCCGCCTGCTTCTGGTTGTTGCCCTCCAGCACCACACGATCACCGGGCAGGATCAACGCTTCAAGCGCCGCGACGATCCGGTCGGTGGGCAACACCGCACCGTCGGCCAGCCCGCGCACCTTGTCGAGGCGCCGCTGCTTCTCGTCGCGCCGCCGCGTCCAGCGCGAGTCGGGGGATATTGTTGTTGTCATGCTCACTCCACGGGGTTCGCTGTCGTGGAGCTACCTTAGGAGTGTGATCGAGGGGCATCAATCAAGCGCGGTGGCGAACCGTTACGGTCAGCGTAACGATCAGTGGACAAGCCCCGCATCCACCAACAACTTCTCCAACCCCAGCAAATCCGGCACCTTCGCCACCTGCTCCCCGACCTGCACTGCCGCCTGCTCCAGCGCGCACAACGGCACGTCGACGTAACTCAACTGGCTGTCGAGCTTGTACGAGCGCGGAATCCCCTGCACCAGCAAGGCGATGAAGCGCAGGTTCGGCAATCCGCCGAGGGCGTTGAGGATGACGATCCGCGCCCGTTCGCCGATGACGATCTTGTTGCCGCACGCCGACTCGAAACTCAGCAGTGGAATCTGCCGTTCACGCCAGGTCACCCGGCCCAGATACCACGGCGGCGTATCGAGGTCGAAGGCGCTGGCCTGGTAGTCGATCAGCTCGGCGACGGCCACATTGGGCAGGATCAGGTTGCGATCAGCCAGCGGCAGCAGCAGTCCCGTGAGCTGGCTGCCATGTGGGTTGCGAGGCCGCTCATGCATGTTTTTTGCTCCAACGGGCAATGCTTTCGAGCAGCACCGATTCCTGGTACGGCTTGCCAAGATAGTCGTTGACGCCAATGGCCATGGCGCGATCGCGGTGTTTCTGGCCGGTGCGCGAGGTAATCATGATGATCGGCAGGTGCTGCAGGCGCTCATCCTGGCGTACCCGGGTCGCCACTTCGAAGCCGTCCATGCGCGGCATTTCGATGTCGAGCAGCATCAGATCCGGCATGTGGTCTTCCAGCAGCAACATTGCATCGACTCCGTCCTTGGCGGTGAGTACGTTCATGCCATGGCGTTCGAGCAGACGGCTGGTGACCTTGCGTACGGTCACCGAGTCGTCGACCACCAGCACCAGCAGCGGTTTCTGCGGTTCGCTGTCGATCTCATGACCGGCCGGACGCTGCGGCAACCGTGCCTGCATTGCGCGGATCGGCGCCAGCAGATCGAGAATCAGCACCACCCGGCCATCGCCGAGGATCGTCGCCCCGGACACGCCCTGCACCGCCGCGAACTGCGGGCCGAGGCTCTTGACCACGATTTCCCGGGTGCCGGCCATGGCGTCGACCTGGACCGCGATGTGCCGGTCGTTGCACTGCACCAGCAATACCGGCAGCGGCAGGCTCTGGCCGAGCAGTTTCGGCCGTGGCGCGGTTTTCAGCAATTCGCCCAGATAAACCAGTTCATAACGCTGACCACCGTATTCGTAAGTCGGTGGATCAAGGCGGAAATACCCGTCCAGTTCATTCGGCAAGACACGGACGATGCCGTCGATGGTGTTCAGCGGAATGGCGTACTGATCCTCGCCACATTGCACCATCAGTGCGCGGTTGACCGAGACGGTGAACGGCAGGCGGATACGGAAATGCACACCGCGCCCCGGCACCGAGTCGATGCTCATGGTGCCGCCCAGTTGCCGCACTTCTTCATGGACCACGTCCATGCCCACGCCACGTCCGGAAATCTGGGTGATTTTCTCGGCGGTGGAAAAACCCGGCTGAAGAATGAACTGCAACACATCGCGATCACTGATCTGCGCGTCAGGCGCCAGCAATCCGCGCTTGATCGCCTTGCGCCGCACCGCGTCCAGCGGCACCCCGGCGCCGTCGTCACGGATGTCGAAAACGATGTCGCTGCCCTCGCGGGTCAGATCGAGGGAGATTTGACCTTGCGCCGGTTTGCCCGCCGCAAGGCGCACATCGGCAGGTTCCAGACCGTGGTCGACGGCATTGCGCAGCATGTGCTCCAGCGGCGCGGCCATGCGCTCAAGCACGTTGCGATCCATCTCGCCTTCGGCGTTGCCCACGGTAAACGCCACGTCCTTGTCCAGTTCTTCGGCGACCTGACGGACGATGCGCTTGAGCCGCGGCAACATGCGCTCGAACGGTACCATGCGCGTGCGCATCAGGCCTTCCTGCAACTCGGTATTGATCCGGCCCTGCTGCTGCAACAGGTTCTCGGCGTCGTGAGTACGGCGGTCGAGGGTTTCCTTGAGATCGAGCAGGTCGGAGGCAGATTCGGACAGCGCCCGGGACAACTGCTGCAACTGCGAGTGTCGATCCATTTCCAGCGGGTCGAACTCTTCGTAGCCCAGGCGCTCGGCGTCCACTTGCTGACGGCTGAGAATCCGCCCCTGGGTTTCTGTGTCGAGGCGGCGCAACTGATCACGCATGCGCTCGAGGGTGGTTTCCATCTCGTTCAGGGCGATGTGCGCATCGCTGACCTGCTGCTCGATGCGCCCACGGAAAATCGAGGTTTCCCCGGCAAGGTTGACCAGCTCGTCGAGCAACTCGGCGGAGACCTTGACCATGTCCGCGCCGGCCTCGGCCGCGGGCGCGGCAGGCTCGCTCTTCACCGGCGCCGGTAAAATCGGCGCGGGCGTTTCCACCGGCACCGGATGGCTGAAGTTCTGGATCGCGCCGATCAGCCGATCCGCCGGCGGGCATGGCTGCCCCGCACGCACAGCATCGAGCATCTGCGCCAGGCGGTCATGGCCGCGCTGCAACAGGGCAAACAGTTCGGCGCTGCTTTGCAGGGTGCCGGAGGACAGGCTTTCGTACAGGTATTCCAATTCATGGGCGAGGTCGCCGATGGGGCCGACTTCCACCATCCGTGCACCGCCCTTGAGCGTGTGCAAATCGCGCAGCAGGGTTTCCACTTCCTGGCGGTTGCCGGGTTCGGCCTGCCAGCGCAACAGCGCGGCGCCGGAGTTTTCGATGATGTCGAAACCTTCTTCGAGGAAGATGTCCAGCAGTTCCGGGTCGTGTCCGGCGCCGTCACGGCTGGCGGCCTCCGGCGGCGTCTCGCAAGCGCCTGAGTGGCCCTGACGGAACTGACGGATCGCATCGATCAGCGCTTGCGCCGGCTTCAGCGGCTGCTGGTCATGCAGTTGATCGAGGTACAACGCCAGGCGTTCATGGCTCTGCAACAACAGTCGGCCCAAGGCGTCGCTGTGGCTGTAGCGGCGATCTACCAGACCTTCGTAAAGGTTTTCCAGCTCCCGGGCCAGATCGCCGACGGCCTCGACCTCGGCCATTCGTGCACCGCCCTTGAGGGTGTGCAGGTCACGTTGCAGCGATGACAGCGGCGCGCCGTTTTCCGGGTCATGCAACCAGCGCTGCAAGGCTTGTCCGGCGCTATCGAGAATATCCACCGCCTCTTCGAGGAAGATCTCGACGATCTCGTCATCCGCGCCGGTTCCGCCGTTGTTCTTTTGCAGCTCGGCGGTAGCACTGCCCAGCTCATGAATGCTCAGGGTACGACTGCCGTCACTGCGGATCAGGCCCATGGCCGACGGGTCGAGGCTTTCGTCCAGCAGTTCGTGCAGTGCACGGATACGCTGGGGTTGCGGGGTGATTTCCTGGCCGGCGGCCAGTTCGTCGAGCATGTTGATCAGCGCTTCGTGGGCGTGCTGGGCCTCAAGAAAGAACCGTTCGCTGACCGCCAGGCTGCTTTCTTCCACGGCGCCATACAGGTCGAGCAAGGCTTCGCACAGCACATCCACCGGCAACAGATCCGCCAGGTGCGCAGCCTCGCCGAGGGTCGTCAGCTCATCCAGCAACGCACTGAGCTCCTGGCGCTCGCCGGGATGTTGCTGCCAGCGCTGCAAGAGGTTTTCGGCGTCGAGCAGGATGTCCATGCCCTGAGCCAGAAAGTTGTTGATCAGTTGCGGATCGCGCTTGACCCGCAGGCTGTCGTTCGGCGCGTTGAGGATGGATTCGAGACGTTCGCCCAGCAGGGTTTCAGTCCGCTTGATCAGCGACTGCGCACCGACAATCGGCGCCAGCGGATCGTGCTTGAGCTGGCGCAGGCCGACACGGAACAGACCTTCGGCCTCCAGCAGCAATTCAACTTCGTCCAGGTCCAGCGCCAGTTGATGGGCCTTGAACTCCCGGGCCAGTTTGTCCAGCGGCGCCGCCAGTTCGGCAATCGGCACGACACCGGCCATCGAGGCGCTGCCCTTGAGCGTGTGCAGCGCTCGCTGCAGTTCATCGCTGGCCTGCAGCGGTACATGCTCGGCGGCCTGATCGAGGAAGCGGTTGAGGCTGGCGAGGTGGGTTTCGGCCTCGTTGCGGAAAATCTCCAGCAACAGCGGATCGAGTGCCGCTACGTCTTCCACGTCCTCGGCGGGCAACGGCACATCGCCCCTGGCCAGGGCGTGAGCCCGCGCCGCCAGGTGATCGACATCCTGGCGCTGACGTTGACCGTTGATGGCGAACTCGGCGATCAGGTCCGGCAGCACCAGCAACGTATCAGTCAGTAACTGTTGCACGGCCGGGCCAGGCTCGACGCTGTGTTCCAGCACCCGGTTGAGCAGGTTCTCCACGGCCCAGGCCAGCTCGCCGAGCACCAGTGCCCGGACCATGCGCCCGCTGCCCTTGAGGGTATGGAATGCCCGGCGCAGTTCACTCAACGCTGCGCGGTCCTGCGGATCGGCGGTCCAGCGCGGCAGGTAGTCGCGCAGGACATCGAGCACTTCCTCGGTCTCTTCGAGGAACACTTCACGCAATTCGTCGTCCACCGGCTCTTCATCGGGCGGCGGCGGCAACAGGCTGCCAGGCGTGGTCAGTGCCGGCGGGTTGACCGCCGAGACCGGACTGGCCAGCACGTCGGCCAGCGACTTCACGATGGCGGGGTCATCGAGTTCCTGCAGGTCCTGCATCACCAGCGCTTCGCCGGGGCTGAGCACGTCGTCGAGCACGGGCACATGCTGCTCACTCGGCTCGTCAGGAAAGTAGCCGAGACGCGCCAGGCTTTTCTGCGCGACGTCCAGCAATGGCTCGCCGGAGGCCAGCGGATCGTCGCTCAGGCGTTCGAGGTAATACTCGATACCGGTGATGACATCGGCGAGGTTGTCCAGTTGTTGCCAGCCCGGCTCGTGCGGGTCGAGCAGCAGATGCTCGCGGATGAAACCGTTGCAGGCTTCCAGCAGGCCGGCCGCACGGGCCAGCGGGATCATTGCCAGCGCACCGCGCACCTGGGTCAACAGCGCCGGCAAGTCTTGCAGTTGCTGGCGATCCCAATCGGCGTCGATGTAGTCGACGATCATGTCCTTGGCCTGCTGCAGGCAGATGCGCGCCTCCTTGATCACAATCTGATGGATCTGCGTCAGGTCGGTGGTCGGCAGGCGCGAGTCTTCCGGGCTCTCCGGTTCCACCGTGCCGACCATACCGGCCAGGGTCGCCTCGACGTAAAGCAAGGCACCGGCCACGTCCATCAGTGTGGCGTCGTTCGGCTCGCGCTGGCCCTGGGCAAGACTGAGCACCACCGCCAGTTGATCGATGATGACCCTGCGCGGCTGACCGAAACCGAGCACCGCCAGGGTATCGGCGATCTGCCGCAGCGGCGCCAGCAGGCTGTCCAGGTCCGAGGCGTGCTGGCGGTCGCTGCGTACGAACAGGTCGAGACGTTCCTTGACCCGCACCAGTTCTTCGCACAACGCCGCGAGCACCGAGCGCATGGCATCGCGGTCAGGCCCGGCCAGGCGGGCGCGTTCTTCGTCGACCATCGCGCTGTCAGGCAACGCGTCGTCCAGGGAGTAGCGATCTTTCATGGTCAGCATCTGCCCGGTGGGATGTTCGGCTTTGGCAATGTAGAACAGCAGGCTTTTCAACAGCTCGGGAGGCGGTGGCTGGTTGAGGCCGGCCATGCCTTGTTCGAGCAGGCGCTTGAGTTCCTTGTCGGCGTCCTTGAACAGGCTGCGCAAGGCCGGGCTGTTGGCGATCCGGCCTTCGCGCATGCCTTCGACCAGTGCCGAGGCGACCTGCCACAACGGGCTCAATGGAGCCTCGCCGCTCAAGGCTTCCAGGCGAGCGAAAACCTTGCCGAGGTAACCGAGGTGAGTCTGATCGTCCTGCTCGCGCAGCAATCCCGCCAATGCCATCTGCAACATCTGCCGCAACTTGCGCAGCACGTTGGACAGTTCAGCAGGTTCCAGCAGGGCCAGCGCCTGCCGGCTCAGCGGTGCCAGTTCCGGCAATTGCGGACTGAACAGGCTGGTCTCGGACAACAGGCTTTCGCCCCGGGCGCTGCGCAGATCGTTGATCAACGGCAGCACCACCAGCGGCAAATCACGGCGGGCGCCTTGTACGCGCTCGAGGTAGGCCGGCAATTGGCCGAAGGCCTGCAACAGCAGATGCAAGGCTTCATCGCGGTGACTGACGCGGTCGTTCTGCAGGGCTTCGACCAGATGCTCCATTTCCTCGGCGAGCAGTGCCGCACCGTAGAACTCGACCATCTGCAGACTGCCGTGAACCTGATGGATGCACGCCAGGCACTCGTCCAGCCCGGGCACCGACTGCGGATCGTCGAGCACGGCTTCGATGGCCTGATGCGCCTGCTTCAGCGTTTCGGCAATTTCGCCCTTGATCCATTCGAGGGCCACGTAGTCGTGCCGGTCACCCATAACCACTCCGCTCGACATGATCGCGCCTGCCGGCCTCACGCCTTGCCCGTAGCGGGTGCTGCCGCCGCCGGCAAGGTGAACCCGGATACCGAACGCCGCAACTGACTGGCCATTTTCGCCAGGTTACCGATGCTTTCGGCAGTGGCCGTGGAGCCGGACGACGTCTGCGAGGTGATCTGCTGGATCACGTTCATCGTCAGGGAAATCTGCCCGGCCGAAGACGTCTGCTGCTGCGCCGCGTTGGAAATGCTCTGGATCAGCGCCGCCAGGGTCTTGGACACGCCTTCGATTTCTTCCAGGGCCACACCGGCATCCTGCGCCAGCCGCGCGCCGCGCACCACTTCGGTGGTGGTCTGTTCCATGGAAATCACGGCTTCGTTGGTGTCGGTCTGGATCGCCCGCACCAGCGTCTCGATCTGCCGGGTCGCGGCAGACGAACGTTCCGCCAGTCGCTGAACTTCATCGGCAACCACCGCAAAACCGCGCCCGGCATCACCGGCCATCGACGCCTGGATCGCCGCGTTGAGCGCGAGGATGTTGGTCTGGTCGGCAATGTCGTCGATCAGGCTGACGATGTCGCCGATTTCCTGGGACGACTCGCCCAGGCGCTTGATGCGTTTGGCGGTGTCCTGGATCTGTTCGCGGATGTTGTCCATGCCGTGGATGGTGTTGTGCACCACCTCGTTGCCCTTGTTGGCGATTTCCACCGAACGCTCGGCCACCGCCGAGGATTCGGCGGCGTTGGCCGACACCTGATCGATGGACTGGGCCATGTCGTTGATCGCGGTCGAGGCTTCGGAAATCTGCTGAGCCTGATGTTCCGAGGCCTGGGCCAGGTGCATGGCGGTTGCCTGGGTTTCCTGCACCGCTGCGGCGACCTGGCCGGCGGTGAGGTTGATGGTCGCCACCAGATCACGCAATTGGTCGACGGAGTAGTTGATCGAGTCGGCGATGGTTCCGGTGAAGTCTTCGGTCACCGAAGCGGTCACGGTCAGGTCGCCGTCGGCGAGGTCTTCGATTTCATCGAGCAGGCGCATGATCGCGTTCTGGTTGCGCTCGTTCTTCTCGGCGGTCTCGCGCAACTGACGGTTGGTTTCCCGGACCATGACCATACCGATCAGGATGATCGACGCAAGCGCCAGCAACCCCAGCACGTAGCCGCCGATGGTATCGGTGCTGCGCCCGCCGGCGAGGTTCTCGAATCCGGTGGCCAGGTGCGAGGCTTCGTCGAGCAGGGTCTGCGACAGGCTGAAGATATTGGTGGCGGACTCGCGGACCTTGAACAGCTCCGGCGAGGTTTCGAGGATTTCATCCACCGAGCCCGAAACGAACTGGAACAGCTCGGAAATCTCGCTCAGGCGGGCACGGGCGTCGCGATCCTCGACCTGGCTGATCTTCAGCGTCGGGTTGCCTTGCAGCATGCCGTTGAGCACCTGGCCGAAACGCGTGGCGTCACGGCCGAAGGCATCGGCGGCCTGCTGCGAGTTTTCGTCGCCGGAGAGCACGGTATTCACTGCGCCGAGAATCCGCTCGGCCAGCAGCGACTGACGCTGGGCCATCGCTACCTGCGCCGCCGGGGCGCCGCGCTGCAAAAGGATCTCGACGACTTTCTCGTATTCGATCTGCAACTGCGGAACGGTTTCGGCGAGGGTCGCGGCCACCTGATGCAGGGACAGTACGGTCTGTTCGCTGGAGAGGATGGCGTCGGTGTTTTTCAGCAGGCGTTCCCAGTCCAGCTGCACAGCGCGCATTTCCGGACGTACGGTAGACGGTGCCGGCGGCAGCCCGGTGACCGGGTCGCCCTTCTTCAGGTAACCCCAGCGCTGGGCGAAATCGTTGCGCGCATCACTGAGCAACTTGAACGCGGCAGCCTTGCCGGCGGCGGCTTCAGTGGCGTTCTTGGCGATCCGCTGCGACAGCACCCGCAGCTCGCCGGCGTGGCCGATGTACTGTTTGTCGTAATTGGCCTGGGTGTTGAGGTAAGCGAAGTTGGCGAACAGCAGCATGATGAACACGATCAGCGCGATGAACAGCACGATGATCTGCGAGCGGCTGCGCGAGCCTTCTGCGGGCTTGCTGGTTTTTGCTTTGATCATCGGTCCTCGCCTGTTAAACCGCGACGTGCATGAAACTCGGTGACTGCGCCAGCGCAAACAGGCTGAACACCCGCCAGTTCTGCTCACGCCGAAAATACCCTTTGACGAACTCGCCCTTGGAGCCCTGTCGCTTCCTGATCGAGAGGGGTTCGAAACTGTCCTGCTCGAAATGCTGCAGACCGAAGACCTCATCGACCAGCACGCCGGCGAAAACGTCCCGATGCTCCACCACCAGGACCCGCCGCTGCTTGCGCATCGGCGACAGCTCATGCCCGAAGAACCCGCACAGATCGAGAATCGGCAACAACCGCCCGCGCAGATTGGCCACACCCTTGACCCAGGGCTTCACCCCCGGCATCGGGGTGAAACGCGGTTCGGGCAGGACTTCGCTGACTTCGCCCATCGGCGCGACGTACCAGTGCTCGCCGAGGCGAAAGCCGATGCCGCTCCAGCGATCCTGGCGCGCCGGTTGCGACGGCAGGTCTGCCGCCAGCAGGCGACAGCGCTGATCGATCTGCCACAACAGTTCGAACGCGGTCAGCGACTCGCTCATGACGGCGCGATCAACCGGCCAGCACGCCGTTCAGGGTCTTGATCAGCATGTCTTCCTCGACCGGCTTGGTCAGGTAATCCCTGGCGCCCTGGCGAGTCCCCCAGACCTTGTCGGTTTCCTGATCCTTGGTGGTGATGATGATGACCGGGATGTGGCTGGTTTCAGCGTCCTTGGTCAGTTGACGGGTCGCCTGGAAACCGTTGAGGCCGGGCATGACGATGTCCATCAACACGGCATCGGGTTTTTCCTGACGGGCCAGGGCCACGCCGTCGGCGCCGTTTTCGGCTTTCAACACTTCATGGCCGTGCTTTTCCAGCATGCCGGTCAGTTTGTACATTTCGGTCGGCGAATCATCGACGATCAGAATACGTGCCATGGTCTTCCCCATTTTTTTCTTGTCGACACCGGGCCCGCTGGCCGAGCGTCACCGTGCGTGTCTTACTGCGGCAAATCAGCGGCAAAGCCCGGAACATGGGCCGCAATCGCGTCGAGCAGTTCTTCCTTGCTGAAAGGCTTGGT
The DNA here is from genome assembly GCF_046231795.1 of Pseudomonas sp. KCJK9016. Classification (NCBI taxonomy): domain Bacteria; kingdom Pseudomonadati; phylum Pseudomonadota; class Gammaproteobacteria; order Pseudomonadales; family Pseudomonadaceae; genus Pseudomonas; species Pseudomonas sp. KCJK9016. The sequence continues at coordinate 31,786 of NZ_JBJJMM010000002.1, forward strand.
CAAAAATTGATCGGAGCCGACAATCCGCCCCTTGGCCTTGTCGAACAGCCCGTCGCGGGACGACAGCATGATCACCGGCGTGGCCTTGAAGGCACTGTTGTTCTTGATTAAAGCGCAGGTCTGATAACCATCCAGACGCGGCATCATGATGTCGACAAAAATGATCCCGGGGTGGTGGTCGGCGATCTTCGCCAAGGCGTCGAAACCGTCGATTGCGGTGATGACTTCGCACCCTGCATTTTTCAGCAGGGTCTCGGCAGTGCGACGAATCGTTTTCGAGTCGTCGATCACCATGACCTTCAAGGCGCTGGACTGCTGTTCCATAAGGGGGCTCTACCGTCGCCTTTGCGAATCAATTTGTCCGTTTTGCGATGAGTGATGGCTGCAAACCCTTGTTGTTCAAGGGCCAGTGCAGCTGGCAGCCTTTTTAGCACAGTCTCCTGACGCAATCTATCGACGGGTTTTTCCTTGACCGCAAACCCGCCCGGAGCCACTCTGGCGGCACTTTTTTCATACCGATCCGGTAGCCAATTTTCGAGGAAAACCCAATGAGCGTTCGCGTCGGGATTGTCATGGACCCTATCGCCAGCATTTCCTATAAAAAGGATAGCTCGCTGGCCATGCTGCTGGCGGCGCAGAAGCGCGGCTGGGAACTGTTCTACATGGAGCAGAAGGACCTTTATCAGGCTGAAGGTCAGGCCCGGGCACGGATGAAGCCGTTGAAGGTCTTCGCCAACCCGGAAAAATGGTTCGAACTGGGTGCCGAACAGGACGCCCTGCTCAGCGACCTGAACGTGATCCTGATGCGCAAGGACCCACCGTTCGACATGGAGTTCGTCTACTCCACCTACCTGCTCGAACAGGCCGAAGCCGCCGGGGTGCTGGTGGTCAACAAGCCGCAGAGCCTGCGCGACTGCAATGAAAAACTGTTCGCCACCCTGTTCCCGCAGTGCACGCCGCCGACCATCGTCAGCCGTCGGCCGGACGTGTTGCGCGAATTCGCCGACCATCACGGTGACGTGATCCTCAAGCCGCTGGACGGCATGGGCGGTTCGTCGATCTTCCGTCATACCGCCGGTCATCCGAACCTGTCGGTGATTCTCGAAACCCTGACCCTGCACGGCAAACAGCAGATCATGATCCAGGCTTACCTGCCGGCCATCGTCGACGGTGACAAGCGCATCCTGATGATCGACGGCGAGCCGGTGGATTACTGCCTGGCGCGGATTCCGGCCCTGGGCGAAACCCGTGGCAACCTCGCCGCCGGCGGTCGTGGCGAAGCCCGTCCGTTGACCGACAAGGATCGCTGGATCGCCGCCCAGGTCGGCCCGACCTTGCGCGAGAAAGGCCTGCTGTTCGTCGGTCTCGACGTGATCGGCGAGCACCTGACCGAAATCAACGTCACCAGCCCGACCTGCATTCGCGAGATCGACAATGCCTTCGGCACCGACATCGGCGGGATGCTGATGGATGCCATCGAGAAAAAGCTGCAAGGTTGATGTACATCACATGCAGCCTGTCGCTTGATGCTTGAAGCCCAAGGCGTGAAACCAACATTGCGTTATCATGCGCGGCCTGTGAAAAACGCGATGTTGGTTTTCTTGTCATGACACTTCCGTCCGATCTGCCCGCTGAACTCGCCCACCGTGGCGTGCGCCCGGTCGATCGCCTCGGATTTACCCTGTTTCTCGCGGCGCTGATCCACTTGGCGCTGCTGCTCGGCGTGGGTTTCACCATGGTCGAGCCCCGGCAGATCAGCAAAACCCTGGAAATCACCCTCGCCACCTTCAAGAGCGAAAAGAAGCCGGCGAAGGCCGATTTCCTCGCCCAGGAAAACCAGGAAGGCAGCGGCACCCTCGACAAGAAGGCGATCCCCAAGACCACTGAGGTCGCGCCGTTCCAGGACAATCAGGTCAAGAAAGTCACGCCGCCGCCGGCCGCCAAACCGCAGGTGCAGGAAGCCGCGCCCAAGGCGGCGGTGACCACCGTCGCGCCGAAGCCGAAAAAGGCGCCGACCAAGAAAGAAGAAGCCAAGACCGAGACCAGACCCACGGTCGACGCCCCGACTTTCGACAGCTCGCAGCTTTCCAGCGACATCGCCAGCCTCGAAGCCGAGCTGGCCAACGAACAACAGTTGTACGCCAAGCGTCCGCGCATCCACCGCCTGAGCGCGGCCTCGACCATGCGCGACAAGGGCGCCTGGTACAAGGACGAATGGCGCAAGAAGGTCGAGCGCATCGGCAACCTCAATTACCCCGAAGAAGCCCGGCGCCAGCAGATTTACGGCAACTTGCGCCTGATGGTGTCGATCAACCGCGACGGCTCGCTGTATGAAGTGCTGGTGCTGGAATCTTCCGGTCAGCCGCTGCTGGATCAGGCGGCGCAGCGCATCGTGCGTCTGGCCGCACCGTTTGCACCGTTTACCGGGGACCTGTCGGACATCGACCGGCTGGAAATCATCCGCACCTGGAAATTCGCCCGGGGCGACCGGCTCTCCAGTAACTGACCCCCGCAGAACCCCTGTGGGAGCGAGCAGGCTCGCTCCCACGATGGATCGATGTGTTGCTTGCATCTCCAGCTTGTCAGTTCGCCCCCCGAACGCCACACTACCGCACATGAAAAACGTCAGCCCCAGCTACCTCAAGCATCACTTCCTGATCGCCATGCCACACATGGCCGACCCGAACTTTGCCCACACCTTGACCTACATCGTCGAGCACACGGCCAATGGGGCCATGGGGCTGGTGGTCAACCGACCGCAAGAACTGAATCTGGCCGATATCCTTGAGCAATTGCGCCCGGACATCGATCCGCCAGCGCTGTGCCAGCATGTACCGATCTTCATCGGCGGTCCGGTGCAGACCGATCGAGGTTTCGTCCTGCATCCAGCAGGCAAGACCTTCCAGGCCACCGTCGAGCTGGACGGCGAACTGGCACTGTCGACATCCCAGGACGTACTGTTCGCCATCGCGGACGGTGTCGGCCCGGCAAAAAGCCTGATCACCCTCGGTTACGCCGGTTGGGAAGCCGGGCAACTGGAAGCCGAACTGGCCGACAACGCCTGGCTGACCTGCCCGTACGACGCCGACATCCTGTTCAACACCCGCAGTGAACTGCGTCTGGAAGCAGCGGCCAGGCACCTGGGAATAAACCTCAGCCTGCTGACCAGCCAGGCAGGGCACGCCTGATGGCCCTGCGCCTGATCCTCGGCTTCGACTACGGCACCAAACAGATCGGCGTGGCGGTCGGCCAGGTGATCACCGGCCAGGCTCGCGAACTGTGCACCTTGAAGGCACAGAACGGCGTTCCGGACTGGAACCAGGTCGAAGCCCTTATAAAGGAATGGAAGCCCGATGCCGTGGTGGTCGGCCTGCCGCTGAACATGGATGGCACGCCCAGCGAGATGTGCGCCCGCGCCGAGAAATTCGCCCGCCGCCTCAACGGCCGCTACAACCTGCCCTTCTACACCCATGACGAGCGCCTGACGACCTTCGAAGCCAAGGGCGAACGACTGGTGCGCGGCGGGCAGAAAGGCAGTTACCGCGACAACCCGGTGGACGCCATCGCCGCCGCCCTGCTGTTGCAGGGCTGGCTCGACGAAAACACCGCACTGTTTGAATCCTGACAAGCGCTACGGCGCTTTTCTTTTGGCTACAACCCGAGCTCCGGTTCGCGAGAACCGGCTCGGCCCCGAGAAGGAGCAACCATGAGCCTGCCCAATCCCGCCGATCTGATCAGCCAGATGGCGACCCGCCTCAAGGCGCACCTTGCCCAGCGCAATATCAGCGAACCGCGTTACATCGGCATCCGCACCGGCGGCGTCTGGGTCGCCCAGGCCCTGCTCGCCGAGCTGGGCAGCGACGCGCCACTGGGCACGCTGGATGTTTCCTTCTACCGCGACGATTTCAGCCAGAACGGCCTGCACCCGCAAGTGCGCCCGTCCGCCCTGCCCTTCGAAATCGAAGGTCAGCATCTGGTGCTGATCGACGACGTACTGATGAGCGGCCGGACCATCCGCGCCGCCATGAACGAACTGTTCGACTATGGCCGTCCGGCCAGCGTGACGCTGGTCTGCCTGCTGGATCTGGACGCCGGCGAACTGCCGATCCGCCCGAACGTGGTCGGCGCGACGCTGTCGCTCGCCGCCCACGAGCGGGTCAAGCTGTCCGGTCCGGAGCTGGCCCTCGAACTGCAAGACCTTGCCCTTTAATCCGCCCTATTGAGAGTCCCCTTCGCGATGACGCCTCTAGATACCAAGCGCCCGCTGCAGCTCAATGATCAGGGCCAGCTGCGACACTTCCTCTCGCTCGACGGCCTGCGCCGCGAGTTGCTGACGGAAATCCTCGACACCGCCGACTCGTTCCTCGAAGTCGGTGCCCGGGCCGTGAAGAAGGTCCCGCTGCTGCGCGGCAAGACCGTGTGCAACGTGTTCTTCGAAAACTCCACCCGCACCCGCACCACCTTCGAACTGGCGGCCCAACGGCTGTCGGCGGACGTGATCACCCTCAACGTGTCGACCTCGTCGGCCAGCAAGGGCGAAACCCTGCTCGACACCCTGCGCAACCTCGAAGCCATGGCTGCCGACATGTTCGTCGTGCGCCACGGTGACTCGGGCGCTGCGCACTTCATCGCCGAGCACGTCTGCCCGCAGGTGGCGATCATCAACGGCGGCGACGGCCGCCACGCCCACCCGACCCAGGGCATGCTCGACATGCTGACCATCCGCCGCCACAAGGGCGGCTTCGAGAACCTTTCGGTGGCCATCGTCGGCGACATCCTGCACTCGCGGGTGGCGCGCTCGAACATGCTCGCCCTGAAGACCCTCGGCTGCCAGGACATCCGCGTAATCGCGCCGAAAACCCTGCTGCCGATCGGCATCGAGCAGTACGGCGTGAAGGTCTACACCGACATGACCGAAGGCCTGAAAGACGTCGACGTGGTGATCATGCTGCGCCTGCAGCGCGAGCGCATGACCGGCGGCCTGCTGCCGAGCGAGGGCGAGTTCTACCGCCTGTTCGGCCTGACCACCGCGCGCCTGGCCGGCGCCAAACCCGATTGCATCGTCATGCACCCGGGACCGATCAACCGTGGCGTGGAGATCGAGTCGGCAGTCGCCGACGGCCCGCACTCGGTGATCCTCAATCAAGTCACTTACGGCATCGCGATTCGTATGGCCGTGCTGTCCATGGCCATGAGCGGACAAACCGCGCAGCGCCAATTCGAGCAGGAGAACGCCCAGTGAAGCTCAGCATTCTCGGCGCCCGCGTCATCGATCCAGCCAGCGGCCTGGATCAAATCACCGATATTCACGTTGAAGCCTGCAAGATCGTCGCCCTCGGCGCTGCCCCGGCCGGTTTCAGCGCCGTGGAAACCATTGATGCCCAAGGCCTTGTCGCCGCTCCAGGCCTCGTCGACCTGAACGTCGCCCTGCGCGAGCCGGGTTACAGCCGCAAGGGCAGCATCGCCAGCGAAACCCGTGCAGCGGCAGCCGGCGGCGTGACCAGCCTGTGCTGCCCACCGAAGACAAAACCGGTGCTCGACACCTCCGCCGTGGCCGAGCTGATCCTCGACCGCGCCCGCGAGGCCGGCAACACCAAGGTGTTCCCGATCGGGGCCCTGAGCAAAGGCCTGGACGGCGAACAACTGGCCGAGCTGGCAGCCCTGCGCGACGCCGGTTGCGTGGCGTTCGGCAACGGTCTTGAGAGCTTCCGCAACACCCGTACCCTGTGCCGGGCGCTGGACTACGCGGCGACCTTTGACCTGACGGTGATTTTCAACTCCCAGGATCATGACCTGGCCGACGGCGGCCTGGCCCACGAAGGCGCCACCGCCAGTTTCCTCGGCCTGCCGGGTATCCCGGAAACCGCCGAAACCGTGGCCCTGGCCCGGGATCTGCTGCTGGTGGAACAGACCGGTGTGCGCGCACACTTCAGCCAGCTCACCAGTGCCCGTGGTGCAGCCCTGATCGCACAGGCCCAGGCCCGCGGCCTGAAAGTCACGGCGGATGTCGCCCTGTATCAGTTGATCCTGACGGATGAAGCGCTGATCGACTTCAGCAGCCTGTATCACGTACAACCGCCGCTGCGCACCCGCGCCGACCGCGACGGTCTGCGTGAAGCGGTGAAGTCCGGAGTGATCTCGGCGATCTCCAGCCACCACCAGCCCCACGAGCGCGACGCCAAACTGGCACCGTTCGGCGCGACCGAACCGGGCATCAGCAGCGTCGAACTGTTGCTGCCGCTGGCGATGACGCTGGTCGAAGACGGCCTGCTGGACCTGCCGACCCTGCTCGCGCGCCTGAGCGCCGGCCCGGCCGACGCCCTGCGCCTGCCGGCGGGCAAACTGGCGGTGGGCGGTGCAGCGGATATCGTGCTGTTCGATCCGAAGGCCTCGACCGTGGCCGGCGAGACCTGGCTGTCGAAGGGCGAAAACTGCCCGTTCATCGGCCATAGTCTGCCGGGTGTCGTGCGCTACACCCTGGTGGATGGCCGGATCACTCACCAGGCCTGAAAAAATGGCGAGGAAGCGTGCTCCCTCGCCATTGCTTACTGGAAGGTGCCCCGCCCCTCGGCATTACGCACCGACACCTGATCATTCAGTGTCCAGAAGTCATACAGCACTCCCAGAAAGAACAACCCGCCAGTCAACAGATACACCACCCCGCTGATCCACTTGCCCTGATACATCCGGTGCACGCCGAACGCGCCAAGGAACGTCAGGAGAATCCACGCCACGTTGTATTCGATCGGCCCCGCCGCAAACCGCAGATCCGCTTCCCGATCCATCGCCGGGATCAGGAACACGTCGATCAGCCAGCCGATCCCCAACAGTCCGAAGGTGAAAAACCAGATCGTGCCGGTCACCGGTTTGCCGTAATAGAAGCGGTGGGATCCGGTAAAACCGAAGATCCACAACAAGTAACCGATCACCTTGCTATGGGTGTCCTTTTCCTTTACCTGGGGCAGTTGATAGCGGTTCATGAAGACCTCGATTCACGCAATAGATAAATTTTCTTTAATTCTTTGTGACTTTTTTACAGGAAGCCGACGTACGGCAAATGCTACCTTGTGGTCCGTCAAAGCCTTGTGGCACCTGACTTCTGTCCGACAATTGCGGAAATTTGCCGCTTGTTTGGTTCCGTTGCCCGCCTTTTGAATCGACCAACGGCCTCGGAAGGGACAAAAAAGCTGTTATAAAGTTGCGCGCTAACCTATACGAGCCCTGCCTATGCGTCCATTTTTCAAGACATGGCTAACCATTTGCCTATTAATGCCACTGGCCGCCCACGCCACCAATCGTGAGCAACGTCTTCCCAACGTCAACGGCTTCACCCCCAAATCCCATGCCTCTGCTCCCTCGAACAAAGGCAAGCAAACGAAACACACCACGCTCGCCAGCAAGAGTCACGGCAAGCTGGTTCCCGCGATGGCGAACAAGGAAAGCAGCAACGTCCTCAGCCGCGCGGTTAACGTCCTCGGTACACCTTACCGTTGGGGCGGCAGCAGCCCGAGCAAAGGCTTCGACTGCAGCGGCCTGGTGAAATACGCGTTCAACGACGCCACGTTCGACCTGCCGCGCACCTCCAATGCCATGGCCAGCGGTCACGGCGAGAAAGTCGAGCGCAAGGATCTGAAGCCGGGCGACCTGATTTTCTTCAACATCAAGAGCCGTCGGGTCAATCACGTTGCCATCTACCTGGGCAACGACCGTTTCATCCATGCGCCGCGCCGCGGCAAAGCGGTGAGCATCGATACGCTGAACAAACCGTACTGGGAACAGCATTACGTGGTTGCCAAGCGGATGCTGCCGAAAGAACCGGGCGGCAAGCAGATGCGCGTGGTTCAGCGCTGACATTTGCAGTTCACAAAAAACGCAGCCCCCGGGCTGCGTTTTTTTGACTAGAAGTTATCCGGCGTCCGCGCCTTCTCCCGCGCATGTTCACGACTGATCAAGCCCTTGGTCACCAGATCCTTCAGGCACATGTCGAGTGTCTGCATCCCCAGCGACCCGCCGGTCTGAATCGCCGAATACATCTGCGCCACTTTGTCCTCACGGATCAGGTTACGGATCGCCGACGTTCCCAGCATGATCTCGTGCGCCGCCACCCGGCCGCCGCCGATCTTCTTGATCAGTGTCTGCGAGACCACGGCCAGCAATGACTCGGACAGCATCGAGCGCACCATGGACTTCTCGTCACCCGGGAACACGTCCACCACCCGGTCGATGGTCTTGGCCGCCGAGGTGGTGTGCAGCGTGCCGAACACCAGATGCCCGGTTTCCGCAGCGGTCAGCGCCAGCCGGATGGTTTCCAGGTCGCGCATCTCGCCCACCAGGATCACGTCCGGGTCTTCACGCAGCGCCGAACGCAGGGCCGTGGCGAAACTGCGGGTATCGCGGTGGACTTCACGCTGATTGATCAGACATTTGCGCGATTCGTGAACGAATTCGATGGGGTCTTCGATGGTCAGGATGTGGTGGTGACGGTGGGTGTTGAGGTAATCGATCATCGCCGCCAGGGTGGTGGACTTGCCGGAACCCGTCGGTCCGGTCACCAGCACCAGCCCACGCGGCGAATCGGTGATCTTTCGAAAGACATCGCCCATGGCGAGGTCTTCCATGCTCAGCACTTTCGACGGAATGGTACGGAACACCGCGCCGGCGCCACGATTCTGGTTGAAGGCGTTGACCCGAAACCGCGCCACGCCCGGCACTTCGAAGGAAAAGTCGGTTTCCAGGTGTTTCTCGAACTCGACCCGCTGGGTGTCGTTCATGATGTCGTAAATCAGCTCGTGCACCTGTTTGTGATCCAGCGCCGGCAAATTGATCCGCCGCACATCGCCATCCACACGGATCATCGGCGGCAGACCGGCCGACAGGTGCAGGTCGGAAGCGCCCTGTTTGGCGCTGAAGGCCAGCAGTTCAGTGATATCCATAGCGTCCCTCAATTCCAGTAGAATGCCGCGAACCTTCAGACCGCTGGCGCCTCTTGATGTCCACGATAGCAGACAACATTCTCCACGTTCGTTCGCGCATCCAGGCGGCGACCCAGGCTGCCAATCGCAGCGAAAACAGCGTCCGGCTGCTGGCCGTGAGCAAGACCAAACCCGCCGAGGCCCTGCGCGAAGCGTATGCCGCCGGCCTGCGCGACTTTGGCGAGAATTACCTGCAGGAAGCCCTGGGCAAACAGCTCGAACTGGCCGACCTGCCCTTGATCTGGCACTTCATCGGCCCCATTCAGTCGAACAAGACCCGCTCGATTGCCGAGCATTTCGCCTGGGTGCACTCCGTGGATCGCCTGAAAATCGCCCAACGCCTGTCCGAACAACGCCCGGCGGACCTGCCGCCACTGAATGTCTGCATTCAGGTCAACGTCAGTGGTGAAGCCAGCAAATCCGGCTGCACCCCGGCCGACCTGCCGGCCCTGGCCCAGGCCATCAGCGCCCTGCCGCGTCTGAAGCTGCGCGGGCTGATGGCGATTCCCGAGCCGACCGACGATCGTGCCGCGCAAGACGCCGCCTTCGCCGCCGTCCGGAAATTGCAGGCCGACCTTGACCTGCCGCTCGACACACTTTCCATGGGCATGAGCCACGACCTCGAGTCGGCCATTGCCCAGGGCGCCACGTGGGTCCGTATCGGTACGGCCCTGTTTGGCGCTCGCGACTACGCCCAATCCTGATGATTTCCAGATAAGGACCTGACATGAGCAACACACGTATTGCCTTTATCGGTGCCGGCAACATGGCCGCCAGCCTGATCGGCGGCCTGCGGGCCAAGGGTCTGGAAGCCGCACACATCCGCGCCAGCGATCCGGGCGAAGAAACCCGCAACCGGGTCAGCACCGAGCACGGCATCGAAACCTTTGCCGACAACGCCCAGGCCATCGACGGCGCCGACGTGGTGGTACTGGCGGTCAAGCCGCAGGCCATGAAAGCCGTGTGCGAAGCGATCCGCCCAAGCCTGAAACCGAATCAACTGGTGGTGTCCATCGCCGCCGGCATCACTTGCGCCAGCATGACCGCATGGCTCGGCGAACAGCCGATCGTGCGCTGCATGCCCAACACCCCGGCGTTGCTGCGTCAGGGCGTGAGCGGCCTGTACGCCACCGGCGAAGTCAGCGCCGAACAGCGCCGGCAGGCTGAAGAGCTGCTGTCCGCCGTGGGTATCGCCCTGTGGCTGAACGAAGAGCAGCAACTGGACGCGGTCACCGCCGTCTCCGGTTCCGGCCCGGCGTACTTCTTCCTGCTGATCGAAGCCATGACCGCTGCGGGCGTCAAACTCGGCCTGCCGAAGGAAACCGCCGAGCAACTGACCTTGCAAACCGCGCTGGGCGCGGCACACATGGCCGTTTCCAGCGATGTCGACGCCGCCGAACTGCGCCGCCGCGTAACCTCGCCGGCGGGCACCACGGAAGCGGCGATCAAATCGTTCCAGGCCGGCGGCTTCGAAGCCCTGGTGGAAAAAGCACTCGGCGCCGCCGCGCACCGCTCGGCCGAGATGGCCGAACAACTGGGCAAATAAGGAGCCTTACATGATCGGATTGAACACCGCAGCGGTCTACGTGCTGCAAACCCTCGGCAGCCTGTACCTGCTGATCGTGCTGCTGCGCTTCGTCCTGCAACTGGTGCGGGCGAACTTCTACAACCCGCTGTGCCAGTTCGTGGTCAAGGCCACCCAGCCGCTGCTCAAGCCGCTGCGCCGGATCATCCCGAGCCTGTTCGGCCTGGACATGTCGTCACTGGTACTGGCGATCCTCGTGCAACTGGCGCTGATGGCCCTGACCCTGCTGCTGACCTACGGCACCACCGGCAATCTGCTGCAACTGTTCATCTGGTCGATCATCGGCGTGACCGCGCTGTTCCTGAAGATTTTCTTCTTCGCCCTGATCATCAGCGTGATCCTGTCCTGGGTCGCCCCGGGCAGCCACAACCCGGGCGCCGAGCTGGTCAATCAGATCTGCGAACCGGCCCTCGCGCCGTTCCGCCGCCTCCTGCCGAGCATGGGCGGCCTGGACCTGTCGCCGATCTTCGCCTTCCTCGCGCTGAAGCTGATCGACATGCTGGTGATCAATAACCTCGCGGCGATGACGATGATGCCGGAAATCCTGCGCCTGTTGATGTGAGCTGGTTCCGTTGGGACGGTGACGACCTGATTCTCGAATGTCACCTGCAACCGGCAGCCCGCAGCGATGACTTCGCCGGGCTGCACGGCGACCGCCTGAAAATCCGTCTGACCGCACCGCCGGTCGAGGGCAAGGCCAATGCGTACCTGATGGGGTTTCTGGCCAAGGCTTTCGGGGTTTCCAGGAGCCAGGTCAGCTTGCTCAGTGGCGAGTTGAACCGGCAGAAACGTGTGCGCATTTGCTCGCCGAAGAAGCTGCCGGATTTGCCGGGATTGCTGCGTCCAGCCTGCTGAACCGTGTCGCTCCAATCGCGAGCAGGCTCGCTCCCACATTTGGAATGCAATCCCCTGTGGGAGCGAGCCTGCTCGCGAATGGCCGCACTTCGATCACGTGCGATCCCGTCAGGCCCGTTCGTTGCTTGCCGCTAACCCCACCGGTCTTTAGACTTACGCCTCATTTCAACGAGAGCAGGGTCGATGCCAGCTGCCTTTCCCCCCGATTCTGTTGGTCTGGTGACGCCGCAAACGGCGCACTTCAGCGAACCGCTGGCCCTGGCCTGCGGCCGTTCGCTGGCCGCTTATGACCTGATCTACGAAACCTATGGCACGCTCAATGCGCAAGCGAGCAACGCCGTGTTGATCTGCCACGCCTTGTCCGGCCACCACCATGCCGCCGGCTATCACAGCGTCGACGACCGCAAGCCCGGTTGGTGGGACAGCTGCATCGGCCCCGGCAAACCGGTCGACACCAACAAGTTCTTCGTGGTCAGCCTGAACAACCTCGGTGGCTGCAACGGCTCCACCGGTCCGAGCAGCGTCAACCCGGACACCGGCAAGCCGTTCGGCGCAGACTTTCCGGTGCTGACGGTAGAAGACTGGGTGCACAGCCAGGCGCGCCTCGCCGATCGGCTTGGCATCGGCCAGTGGGCGGCCGTGATCGGTGGCAGCCTCGGCGGCATGCAGGCGCTGCAATGGACCATCACGTATCCGGACCGCGTTCGCCACTGCCTGGCCATCGCCTCGGCCCCCAAGTTGTCGGCGCAGAACATCGCCTTCAACGAAGTGGCGCGTCAGGCGATCCTCACCGACCCGGAATTCCATGGCGGCTCGTTCCAGGAACAGGGCGTGATCCCCAAGCGCGGCCTGATGCTGGCGCGGATGGTCGGGCACATCACCTACCTGTCCGACGACTCCATGGGCGAGAAATTCGGCCGTGGCCTCAAGAGCGAAAAGCTCAACTACGACTTCCACAGCGTCGAGTTCCAGGTCGAAAGCTACCTGCGCTACCAGGGCGAAGAGTTCTCCGGGCGCTTCGACGCCAACACCTATCTGTTGATGACCAAGGCACTGGACTACTTCGATCCGGCGGCCAACTTCGACGATAACCTGGCGAAAACCTTCGAAGGCGCCAAAGCGAAATTCTGCGTGATGTCGTTCACCACCGACTGGCGCTTCTCCCCGGCCCGCTCGCGGGAACTGGTGGATGCGCTGATGGCCGCGCGCAAGGACGTCAGCTACCTGGAAATCGACGCGCCTCAGGGCCACGACGCCTTCCTGATTCCGATCCCGCGCTATTTGCAGGCGTTCGGCAATTACATGAACCGAATTACGGTGTGAACAAGCCATGAGAGCTGATCTGGAAATCATCCAGGAATGGATCCCCGCCGGCAGTCGCGTGCTCGACCTCGGTTGCGGTGACGGCGAACTGCTGACCTGGCTGCGCGACAACAAGCAAGTCACCGGCTATGGCCTGGAAAACGACCCGGACAACATTGCCGAGTGCGTGGCCAAGGGCATCAACGTCATCGAGCAGGACCTGGACAAGGGCCTGGGCAACTTCGCCAGCAACAGCTTCGACATCGTGGTGATGACCCAGGCCCTGCAGGCTGTGCACTACCCGGACAAGATCCTCGACGAAATGCTGCGCGTCGGCCGTCAATGCATCATCACGTTTCCCAACTTCGGCCACTGGCGCTGCCGCTGGTATCTGGCGAGCAAGGGCCGGATGCCGGTGTCCGAGTTCCTGCCGTACACCTGGTACAACACGCCGAACATTCACTTCTGTACCTTCGAAGACTTTGAAGAACTTTGTCGCGAACGTGAGGCGAAGGTCATTGATCGGCTTGCCGTGGATCAACAGCACCGCCACGGGTGGGCCAGTAAGCTATGGCCTAATCTGTTAGGTGAGATCGGTATCTACCGCGTCAGCAGCCCGGGGCTGCAGGATCACAAAATCGCGGTCTGAACCACGACATTGCGAGGAGAACGAACATGGGACGCCTGATTACCGCACTGCTGGCCGCCTGCCTGAGCCTGTCGGCCGTGGCAGCCGATGCCATCAAGAGCGAGCGCCAGGAAACCTTCGGCGACGTGACGGTGCACTACAACACTTTCAACTCGACCTACCTGCAACCGGACATCGCCAAGGCTGCTGAGCTGATCCGCAGCAAGAACCAGGGGGTGATCAACGTTTCGGTGATCAAGGATGGCAAGCCGTTGATTGCCAACGTCACCGGCACGGTCAAGGACCTGACCAGCCAGACCGTGACCCTGAATTTCCGCCAGGTGACCGAACAGGGTGCGATCTATTACATCGCCCAGTACCCGGTGGAACAGCAGGAAACCCGCACCTTTGAAATCAAGGTGCAAACCGGCGACAAGATCAACACCATCAATTTCAACCAGGAACTCTTCCCCGGCGAATGATGAACCTCAAGCAACTCGTACTGGCCAGCCATAACGCCGGCAAACTCAAGGAACTCCAGGCCATGCTCGGCGAATCGGTGCAATTGCGCTCGATTGGCGAGTTCAGCAGCGTGGAGCCGGAAGAAACCGGCCTGTCGTTCGTCGAGAACGCCATCCTCAAGGCCCGCAATGCCGCGCGCATCTCCGGGCTGCCGGCGCTGGCCGATGATTCGGGCCTGGCGGTGGATTTCCTCGGCGGTGCGCCGGGCATCTACTCGGCGCGCTACGCCGATGGCAAGGGCGATGCGGCGAACAACGCCAAGCTGCTCGACGCCTTGAAGGATGTGCCTGAAGCCGAGCGCGGCGCGCAGTTCGTCTGCGTGCTGGCGCTGGTGCGTCATGCCGACGATCCGCTGCCGATCCTGTGCGAAGGCCTGTGGCACGGGCGCATCCTGACCGCCGCCAGCGGTGAGCATGGTTTCGGCTACGACCCGCTGTTCTGGGTGCCGGAGCGTAACGTGTCCAGCGCCGAACTGAGCCCGAGCGACAAGAACCGGATCAGCCACCGCGCCCGTGCAATGGATCTGCTGCGCCAGCGTCTGGGCTTGAAATGACCCGCAACTCTTCTGCGTCGCCACTGATCGTCGGTGGCGCCGCCGCCTCGCCTCGGGCGCCGTTGCCGACACTGCCGCCCCTGGCGCTGTACATCCACATCCCGTGGTGTGTGCGCAAATGCCCGTATTGCGACTTCAACTCCCACACTGCCAGCCCGGTGCTGCCGGAACAGGAATACGTCGACGCGTTGCTTGCCGACCTCGATCAGGATCTGCACGCGGTGTACGGCCGCGAGTTGAGTTCGATCTTCTTTGGCGGCGGTACGCCGAGCCTATTCAGTGCCGAAGCACTCGGTCGCTTGCTGGAAGGCGTCAAACAACGCATCCCGTTTGCCGATGACATCGAAATCACCCTGGAAGCCAACCCCGGGACCTTCGAGCAAGAGAAGTTCGTCGCCTACCGCAAGCTGGGGATCAATCGCCTGTCGATCGGTATCCAGAGCTTCCAGCAGGAAAAGCTCAAGGCCCTCGGTCGCATCCACAACGGCGATGAGGCCGTGCGGGCGGCAGGCATGGCGCGCCAGGCCGGGTTCGATAACTTCAACCTCGACCTGATGCACGGCCTGCCGGACCAGTCGCTGGACGACGCCCTGAGCGATCTGCGCCAGGCGATCGAGCTGAAGCCGACGCACATCTCCTGGTATCAGCTGACGCTGGAACCGAACACCGTGTTCTGGAACCAGCCGCCGGTGCTGCCGGAAGACGACACGCTGTGGGACATTCAGGAGGCCGGAC
Source organism: Pseudomonas sp. KCJK9016 (assembly GCF_046231795.1). Classification (NCBI taxonomy): domain Bacteria; kingdom Pseudomonadati; phylum Pseudomonadota; class Gammaproteobacteria; order Pseudomonadales; family Pseudomonadaceae; genus Pseudomonas; species Pseudomonas sp. KCJK9016. The sequence goes on from NZ_JBJJMM010000002.1 coordinate 46,938, forward strand.
AGGCGCTGTTGGCCGAACACGGTTACGCGCAGTACGAAGTCTCGGCCTATGCGCAACCGGGTCGCCCGGCGCGGCATAACCTCAACTACTGGAGTTTCGGCGACTTCATCGGCATCGGTGCCGGCGCCCACGGCAAGCTCAGCCATCCGGACGGGCGCATCGTGCGCACCTGGAAGACGCGCTTGCCGAAGGACTACCTCAACCCGGCCAAAAGCTTCCAGGCCGGCGAGAAAGCCCTGACCAACGACGAGATGCCGTTCGAGTTCCTGATGAACGCCCTGCGCCTGACCGCCGGCGTCGAATCACGCCTGTATCCCGAGCGCACCGGTCTGCCACTGGAAAGCCTCGACGAACAAAGGCACGAAGCCGAACAAAGCGGCCTGATGCAGGTCGAACCGTCACGTCTGGCGGCCACCGAGCGCGGACAACTCTTTCTCAACGATTTGCTGCAGAAATTTCTGAGCTGAATGGCTCCCGGGGAAACCGCATGGATTTGATACTCGACCTGCTCGCCACTGTCTCCCGCTGGAGCCGCAGCAACCTCTCGGAAATCGCCCTGGCCCTGGTGGGCTGCCTGCTGGTGCTGTTCGGCGCCGACTTCAAAGGCTGGGTCGAACAACGCCTGGGCAGCATCGCCGGCGCCCTGCGCGTGCCGCTGATGGCCCTGCTGTGCATGATCGGCAGCGGCGCGGCGCTGATCTACGCCACGCCGTGGGTGGTGAAGGGGCTGAGCCAGTTCAACAACTACAGCCTGGCGCCGGTTTTGTTGGTGGTGCTGGTGTTGATCGGCGTGGTCGCGGATCGCCGCTGATTTTCAGCACATACAAAACAACTGTGGGAGCGAGCCTGCTCGCGAAGGCGATTCAACATTCAACATCATCGTTGATTGTCAGACCGTCATCGCGAGCAGGCTCGCTCCCACATTGGGTTCTGCGTATGGCTTAAGCGAGCTTTTCGAACTTCAGATCCCAAACGCCATGCCCAAGACGTTCGCCACGGCGTTCGAACTTGGTGATCGGGCGTTCGGCCGGGCGGGGTACGCACTTGCCGTCTTCGGCGAGGTTGCGGTAGCCCGGGGCTACATTCATCACTTCCAGCATGTATTCGGCGTAGGGTTCCCAGTCGGTAGCCATGTGCAGAATGCCGCCAACCTTCAGCTTGCTGCGCACCAGCTCGGCAAAGGACGCCTGAACGATACGGCGCTTATGGTGACGGCTCTTGTGCCACGGGTCCGGGAAGAACAGCATCAGCCGATCGAGGCTGTTGTCGGCGATGCAGCGGTTGAGCACCTCGATCGCGTCGCAATCGTAGACCCGCAGGTTGGTCAGGCCCTGCGTCAGCACGCCATTTAGCAGCGCGCCGACACCCGGACGGTGAACTTCGACACCGATGAAATCCTGTTCCGGTGCAGCGGCGGCCATTTCCAGCAGCGAGTGGCCCATGCCGAAACCGATCTCCAGCGAACGCGGCGCGGAACGACCGAACACCTGGTCATAATCCACCGGCGCATCGGCCAGCGGCAGGACGAACTTCGGCGCGCCCTGATCCAGGCCGCGCTGCTGGCCTTCGGTCATGCGCCCGGCGCGCATCACGAAACTCTTGATGCGGCGGTGTTGGCGCTCGTCGCCTTCTTCCGTCTGGATTGGCGTGTCGTTCGATTCAGTCATCAATAGCTCTTACTTGATCAGACCATCCAGCGGCGAAGAGGCGCTGGCATAGAGTTTTTTCGGCATGCGGCCGGCGAGGTAGGCCAGACGGCCCGCGACGATCGCGTGTTTCATGGCTTCGGCCATCATGACCGGCTGCTGGGCGTGGGCGATGGCCGAGTTCATCAGCACCGCGTCACAGCCCAGTTCCATGGAGATGGTGGCGTCGGAAGCGGTGCCGACACCGGCATCCACCAGCACAGGGATTTTTGCTTCTTCAAGGATGATCTGCAGGTTGTACGGGTTGCAGATCCCCAGGCCCGAACCGATCAGACCGGCCAGCGGCATCACCGCGATGCAGCCGATTTCCGCCAGCTGCCGGGCGATGATCGGGTCATCACTGGTGTAAACCATCACGTCGAAGCCTTCCTTGACCAGCACTTCGGCGGCCTTGAGGGTTTCGATCACGTTGGGGAACAGGGTTTTCTGGTCGGCCAGCACTTCCAGCTTCACCAGGTTGTGGCCATCGAGCAGCTCACGGGCCAGGCGGCAGGTGCGCACGGCTTCCACCGCGTCGTAGCAACCGGCGGTGTTCGGCAGAAAGGTGTAGCGTTCCGGCGACAGTACGTCGAGCAGGTTCGGCTCGCCTTCGATCTGGCCCAGGTTGGTGCGGCGCACCGCGAAGGTGACGATCTCGGCACCCGAGGCTTCGATGGCCAGGCGGGTTTCTTCCATGTCACGGTACTTGCCGGTACCGACCAGCAAACGCGACTGGTAAGTACGACCGGCCAGGACGAAAGGCTTGTCGCTACGAACGATGCTCATGGGAAATCCTCTGTTGGGGTGAGGGTCTTGCAGAATGCTCGGCCCAGGCAGGCCGGACGGTTAACCGCCGCCGATGGCGTGCACCACTTCGACGTTGTCGCCGTCATTGAGCGTGGTGTCGGCATGCTGGCTGCGCGGGACGATATCCAGATTGAGCTCGACCGCGACGCGGCGTCCGGTCAGGTCCAGACGGGTCAGCAGGGCCGCAACGGTTTCACCGTCGGGCAGTTCAAAGGATTCACCGTTCAACTGAATGCGCATACGCAACGCCGCCATCACTTTTTAGGGGGTGGCATTCTAGCCCGATCATGACCTAAAGGTCAGCACCAGGCGTCAAGCGGTTGGTTGCAGGCGCCAGGCGGCGAGTCCGAGGCACAGCCAGCCGATCAGGAATGCCAAGCCGCCGAACGGGGTGATAATGCCAAGCTTGCCGATGCCGACGGTGGTCAGGAGATACAGACTGCCGGAAAACAGCAGGATACCGACGGTGAACGAGATGCCCGCCCAGGCCACCAGACGCCCCTGAAGCTGCGTGGCCAGCAATGCCACGCCGAACAGCGCCAGCGCGTGCACCAGCTGATAGGTGACGCCGGTATGGAAAATCGCGAGATACTCGGGAGTCAGGCGGTTTTTCAGGCCATGGGCGGCGAATGCGCCGAGGCCGACACCGGTGAAACCAAAGAAGGCAGCCAGCATCAGAAAGCTACGCAGCATGTAGAACTCCAGTCAGACTCGATCGGCAGGGTCTGTATAATGGCCCGCTCAACCGGTTCGGCCAAGCCATCTCTATGCTGCGTTCATTTCTCCGTCGTTTCACGAAGGCCCTGCTCTGGTTTGCGGGCGGCAGCGTATTGCTGGTGCTGGTATTTCGCTTCGTGCCACCGCCGGGAACGGCGTTGATGGTCGAGCGCAAGATCGAATCCTGGGTCGACGGTGAGCCGATCGATCTGCAGCGCACCTGGAAACCGTGGGACGAGATTTCCGATGACCTGAAGGTCGCGGTCATTGCCGGCGAGGACCAGAAATTCCCCGAGCACTGGGGTTTTGACCTGAGCGCCATCAAGGCCGCACTGGCCCACAACGAACTCGGCGGCTCGATTCGCGGCGCCAGCACCTTGAGCCAGCAAGTGTCGAAAAACCTCTTCTTGTGGTCGGGTCGCAGCTATCTGCGCAAGGGTCTTGAGGCCTGGTTTACTGCGCTGATCGAAGTGTTCTGGCCCAAGCAGCGGATTCTCGAGGTGTACCTGAACAGCGTCGAGTGGGATGACGGCGTGTTTGGTGCCGAAGCGGCGGCAAGGCATCATTTTGGTGTAGCCGCCAAATCATTGTCCCGGCAGCAGGCGAGTTACCTGGCCGCCGTGCTTCCCAACCCCCGGGTCTGGAGCGCCAGCCACCCGACTTCCTATGTTTCGCGCCGGGCCGGATGGATTCGCCAGCAGATGAGCCAGCTGGGTGGCGACAGTTATCTGCTGACCCTCGGTGATTCGCGCCGGGCACCCTGGGCCCAATGAGCTTCTGAAGCACACACAAAAACGCCCCGATCATCACTGATCGGGGCGTTTTTTTTGTTTCTGATACATCGCTTAAGCGGCAATCGACAACTTGAGCTTGTTCATCGCGCTCTTTTCGAGCTGACGGATCCGCTCGGCCGACACATTGTACTTCTGCGCCAGGTCGTGCAGCGTGGCCTTCTCTTCTGCCAGCCAGCGCTGGTAGAGGATGTCGCGACTGCGTTCGTCCAGCACTTCCAGCGCTTCGTGCAGGTTGTGATTGGAGTTGTCGCTCCAGTCGGCATCTTCCAGTTGACGCGCCGGGTCGTACCGGTGGTCTTCCAGGTAGTTGGCCGGCGACTGGAAAGCACTGTCGTCGTCGGCTTCGGCAGCCGGGTCGAAGGCCATGTCATGACCGGTCAGGCGGCTTTCCATCTCACGCACTTCGCGCGGCTCGACACCGAGGCTCTCCGCCACACGGTGGACTTCCTCGTTGTTCAGCCAGGCCAGACGTTTCTTCTGGCTGCGCAGATTGAAGAACAACTTGCGCTGGGCCTTGGTGGTCGCGACTTTCACGATCCGCCAGTTGCGCAGGATGAACTCGTGAATCTCGGCCTTGATCCAGTGCACCGCGAACGACACCAGACGCACGCCCATTTCCGGATTGAAACGCTTGACGGCCTTCATCAGGCCGACGTTGCCTTCCTGGATCAGGTCGGCCTGAGCCAGACCGTAGCCGGAATAACTGCGGGCAATGTGTACGACAAACCGCAGGTGGGCGAGCACCATCTGCCGAGCCGCCTCAAGATCCTGCTCATAGTAGAGACTCTCGGCCAGTTCACGCTCCTGCTCCGGCGTCAGCAATGGAATGCTGTTGACGGTGTGCACATAGGCTTCCAGGTTTGCGCCCGGAACCAATGCATACGCAGGTTGCAAAGAATTGGTCATACGAAAAAACCTCCGACTTACATACTCGCGCCTTTCGGCACTGCGAAAAATTGACCGGGAACTCAGGTACAAGTTCCCAAAAAACCGCAAGGTCAATCACGCGCAAAAAAGATTCTACTTCGGCGCCAGCTCCCTGAGATGACGTGCGACTGCAATCCATGCACCGATATAACCCAACAGCACCGCGCCAAGCAAGAGCGACAGACCGTCGGCAACTGGCACTCCGGCCAGTGCGAAATCACTGCCGTACAAGCCGGCCAGCCCGACCACCGCGTCGTTCAGCCAGTTCAGGCCGAACGCCAGCACACCCCAGGACAACAGCCCCGCACCGAAGCCATACAACGCACCCATATAAAGGAAGGGACGGCGCACATAGCTGTCGGTGCCGCCGACGAGTTTAATCACTTCTATCTCTGTGCGGCGGTTTTCAATATGAAGACGAATGGTATTGCCTATCACCAAAAGTAATGCGGAAACCAGCAACACCGTCAGACCGAAGACAAAGCGGTCGCCGAGCTTGAGGATGGCCGCCAGGCGCTCGACCCAGACTAGATCAAGTTGCGCCTGTTGTACCTTGGGCAGCTCGGAAAGTTTTTGTCTTAATGCTTCCAGGGTCGGCTTGTCGACCTCGTTCGGCGTCACCAGCACCACGCCCGGCAGTGGGTTTTCCGGCAGCTCGCGCAGGGCTTCGCCCAACCCGGACTGCTGCTGGAACTCTTCCAGCGCCTGCTCACGACCGACATATTCAGCATCAGCCACGCCCGGCATGCCCTTGATCTGGTCACGCAACGCTTCGCCCTGAGCCGGACTGGCTTCCAGCTCCAGATAAAGCGAAATCTGCGCCGCCCGCTGCCACGAACCACCCAGACGTTCGACATTGTTCAGCAACAATGACAGGCCCATCGGCAGGCTCAGCGCGACCGCCATCACCATACAGGTGAAAAAGCTGCCGATCGGCTGCTTGCCGAGGCGGCGCAGGCTGTCGATCCAGCTGGCGCGATGGCTTTCGATCCAGGCGTGGAGCAGCGTGGCGAAATCCGGACCATCGTCCTCGTCGTGTTTTTTCTTTTTGGGCGGCTGCGGATCGGCAGCCTTCGGGGCCACGCGCTCGGAAACCTTCGGACTGCGTGTAGCACTCATACACCGGCCTCCCCATCGCCGATCAATCGGCCGCGTTGCAGGGTCAGCATGCGATGACGCATGCGTGCGATCAGCGCCAGGTCGTGACTGGCGATCAGCACGCTGGTGCCCAGGCGATTGATGTCTTCGAACACGCCCATGATTTCGGCCGCCAGACGCGGGTCAAGGTTACCGGTCGGTTCGTCCGCCAGCAGCAGGGCCGGGCGGTGAACGATGGCGCGGGCAATGCCGACACGCTGTTGCTGACCGGTGGACAGGTCGCCGGGATATAGATCGGCCTTGTCCGACAGCGCCACGCGCTCCAGCGCCGAGTCCACGCGCTTGGCGATTTCAGGCTTGGACAATCCGAGGATCTGCAACGGCAATGCAACGTTGTTGAACACCGTGCGATCGAACAGCAATTGGTGATTCTGGAACACCACGCCGATCTGCCGGCGCAGGAACGGAATCTGCGCATTGCTGATGGTGCTCAGGTCCTGCCCGGCCAGCAGCAGTTTGCCGCTGGTCGGACGCTCCATCGCCAGCAGCAGACGCAGCAACGTGGATTTACCGGCACCGGAATGGCCGGTGACAAACAGGAATTCGCCGCGACGGACTCGAAAGCTCAGCTCATGCAAGCCGACGTGACCGTTCGGGTAGCGCTTACCGACCTGTTCGAAACGAATCATGAACGCTCCCGCTCGGCAAACAGTGCCTGGACAAAGGGTTCGGCTTCAAAGGTACGCAGATCGTCGATGCCTTCACCGACGCCGATGTAGCGGATCGGCAGGCCGAATTGCTTGGCCAGGGCGAAAATCACCCCGCCTTTGGCGGTGCCGTCGAGCTTGGTCAGCGCCAGCCCGGTCAGTTCGACCGTCTGGTTGAATTGCTTGGCCTGGTTGATGGCGTTCTGGCCAGTACCGGCGTCGAGCACCAGCAGCACTTCGTGCGGTGCATCGGCGTCGAGCTTGCCGATTACCCGGCGAACCTTCTTCAGTTCTTCCATCAGGTTGTCTTTGGTGTGCAGGCGACCGGCGGTGTCGGCGATCAGCACATCGATGCCACGGGCCTTGGCGGCCTGCACGGCGTCGAAGATCACCGAAGCCGAATCGGCACCGGTGTGCTGGGCGATCACCGGAATTTTGTTGCGCTCGCCCCAGACCTGCAATTGCTCGACAGCCGCAGCGCGGAAGGTGTCACCAGCGGCGAGCATGACTTTCTTGCCTTCCAGCTGCAGTTTCTTCGCCAGTTTGCCGATGGTGGTGGTCTTGCCGGCGCCGTTGACGCCGACCACCAGGATCACGAACGGCTTGTTCTGCGAAACGATCTTCAGCGGCTGCTCGACCGGTTTGAGCATCGCGGCCAGCTCGGCCTGCAGGGATTTGTACAGTGCGTCGGAATCGGCCAGTTCTTTACGTGCGACCTTCTGGGTCAGGCGCTGGATGATCACCGATGTGGCCTCGACGCCAACGTCGGCGGTCAGCAGACGGGTTTCGAGGTCGTCGAGCAGATCGTCATCGATGGCTTTCTTGCCGAGGAACAGGCTGGCCATGCCCTCGCCGATGCTGGCGCTGGTCTTGGACAGGCCTTGCTTGAGGCGGGCGAAGAAGCCGGCCTTGGTTTCTTCGGTGCGCGGGGCCTCGACCGGCGTTTCAACGACCGCGACAGGCGCAGCGGCGACGGGTGCAGGTGCAGGTGCAGGTGCAGGTGCAGGTGCAGGCTCGGCGACAATCGGGGTGGCAACCACGGGCTCCGGCATGACAGGAGCGGGGTCGACCGGTGCCGGGATCGGCGGTGTGATGTGCGGTGCAGCCTCTTCGACCAACGCCACCGGCTCTTCCGCCACCGGCAAGGTCAGCCATGGCTGGGCAGCCGGGGTCAGCGGCAGTTCGGCGGCAGCCGGCACTTCAGGCTCGGCCTCGGCCACGGGTTGCAACACCGGCTCGGCAATCGGGAGCACAACCGGGGCGGGCGCTTCTTCTATTACAGGCGCGGGCACCGGGGCCGGCTCAGGAATGACAGTCGGCTGTTCGACGACGGGTTCCTGCGGTTTTTTACGCAGCCATCCGAACAGGCCTTTCTTCTCGCCAGCCGCAGCTGGGGTCTTCTTGTCGTCGTTGGAACCAAACATGGAGGACGGCTATCTCACGGTAGCGAAGCGCCACAGGGGCGCCCCGGCAAATAAATATTCGATGCAGAACAGACTGTGTTTCACCCAGCTTGTTCACGCGCAACATTTTGTCGAGGCGCCAAAAGCACCTCAAAGGTCTTTAAATACGAAGGACTGGAACGGCATTGTCGGCGAAAACGCAGAGTTTAGCTGACAAACTCAAAGCTTCTGCCGGTAACCCGTACAACCTATAGACCGATCAGTGGCCTGATAGGCGTGGCCGCCAGTAAAACGGATCAGTATCCTAGGGCGTGTCATCGATCATTACCAGTACCGCGTGGCCGCCTGAAAACGGGCCAGACAAGGCGCAGGCCGCAGGGAATGTGCTTTCCTTCCCAAGGACTGCAACGCAGTATGGCCCGTTTTCAGGCACCACCCGGAGGGCCGGGCCTGATAGTGTGCAGGGCTGCGTTGCTCGGAGCTTATTTGGAACAACCAAACCGCACTCCTCGCGCCTTGCCCTGCACACTATCAGGCCCGGCGCGGTACTGGTAATGATCGATGACACGCCCTACCTCTCGCCCGCCTAGGCTAAGACCAAGCGGGCAGCCGAACAGGTTTAAAAACGAATGAATGCTCTAGCCCGCCGCGCTGCAGGCCTGCTGCTCAGCACAGTCTGCCTGCCCCTTTCGGCCCTGGCGGCCGACCCGCAACCGACCCACGAATTCACCCTCGACAACGGTCTGAAAGTCGTCGTGCGCGAAGACCATCGCGCGCCGGTGGTGGTGTCTCAGGTCTGGTACAAGGTTGGTTCCAGCTACGAAACTCCGGGCCAGACCGGTCTGTCCCATGCCCTGGAGCACATGATGTTCAAGGGCAGCGAGAAAGTCGGCCCCGGTGAAGCCTCGCTGATCCTGCGCGACCTCGGCGCCGAAGAGAACGCCTTCACCAGCGATGACTTCACTGCCTACTACCAGGTGCTGGCCCGCGACCGCCTGGGCGTCGCCTTCGAACTGGAAGCCGACCGCATGGCCAACCTGCGCTTGCCGGCCGACGAGTTCGCCAAGGAAATCGAAGTCATCAAGGAAGAGCGCCGCCTGCGCACCGACGACAAGCCGATGTCCAAGGCCTACGAGCGCTACAAGGCCATGGCCTACCCGGCCAGCGGTTATCACACGCCAACCATCGGCTGGATGGCTGACCTGGACCGGATGAAAGTCGAAGAGCTGCGCCACTGGTATCAGTCCTGGTATGTGCCGAACAACGCCACGCTGGTGGTGGTCGGCGACGTGACCCCGGACGAAGTGAAAACCCTCGCCCAGCGCTACTTCGGTCCGATCCCGAAACGTGACGTGCCTCCATCGAAAAAACCGCTGGAACTGGCCGAACCTGGCGAGCGCCAGATCACGCTGCACGTGCAGACCCAACTGCCCAGCCTGATGCTCGGTTTCAACGTGCCGAGCCTGGCCACCGCCAAAGACAAACGGTCGATCAACGCCTTGCGTCTGATTTCGGCCCTGCTGGACGGCGGCTACAGCGGGCGTATCCCGACGCAACTGGAGCGCGGTGAAGAGCTGGTGTCCGGCGGTTCCTCGAGCTACGACGCCTACACCCGCGGCGACAGTCTGTTCACCCTGTCGGCCACGCCGAACACCCAGAAGAAAAAGACCATGGCCCAGGCTGAAGCCGGCCTGTGGAAGCTGTTGGATCAGCTGAAAACTACCGCTCCGTCTGCCGAAGAACTGGAGCGGGTGCGGGCGCAAGTCATCGCCGGTCTGGTTTTCGAACGCGATTCGATCACCAGCCAGGCCACCGCCATCGGCCAACTGGAGACCGTAGGTCTGTCGTGGAAGCTGATGGACACCGAGCTGGCCGATCTGGAAAGCGTCACCCCGCAAGACATCCAGAACGCCGCCAAACAGTATTTCACCCGCGAACGTCTCAGCGTCGCCCACGTCCTGCCACTGGAGACGACTCATGAGTGAGCGCAAAACCCCACGCCTGCTGCTCGGCCTGATCGCCGTGGCAGTGATCGGCTCCGCCGCGCTGTATCTGGCGCCGAGCGACAACAGCAAGGCCAGCGAAGCCCTGGATAACGCCAAATCCAGTCAGAAGCTGCAATCACTGGCCGAACTCGACGGCAAGGCCCCGGCCAGCCGCAAGCTCGACGTGCAGACCTGGAGCACCGCCGAAGGCGCCAAGGTTTTGTTCGTCGAAGCTCGTGAACTGCCGATGTTCGATCTGCGCCTGATCTTCTCCGCCGGCAGCAGCCAGGATGGCAACGCACCGGGTCTGGCGCTGCTGACCAACGCCATGCTCAACGAAGGCGTGGCGGGCAAGGATGTCGGCGCCATCGCCCAAGGGTTCGAAGGCCTGGGCGCGGACTTCGGCAACGGCGCCTACAAGGACATGGCCATCGTTTCGTTGCGCAGCCTGAGTGCCGCCGACAAGCGTGAACCGGCGCTGAAGCTGTTCTCGGAGGTGATCGGCAAACCGACCTTCCCCGCCGATTCCCTTGCACGCATCAAGAACCAGATGCTCGCCGGTTTCGAGTACCAGAAACAGAACCCCGGCAAGCTCGCCAGCCTGGAATTGATGAAGCGCCTGTACGGTGATCATCCTTACGCCCATTCCAGCGATGGCAGCGCGCAAAGCGTGCCGAAAATCACCCTGGCGCAACTGCGTGAATTCCACGCCAAAGCCTATGCGGCCGGCAACGTGGTCATTGCGCTGGTGGGCGATTTGTCCCGCAGTGAAGCCGAGGCAATTGCCAGTCAGGTCTCTGCCGCCCTGCCGAAAGGCCCGGCACTGGCGAAGATCGCCCAGCCGCAGGAGCCGAAAGCCAGCGTGGGTCACATCGAGTTCCCGTCCAAGCAGACCACTCTGATGCTCGCGCAACTGGGCATCGACCGCGACGACCCGGACTATGCCGCCCTGTCGATGGGCAACCAGATCCTCGGCGGCGGTGGCTTCGGCACGCGTTTGATGAGCGAAGTCCGCGAGAAACGCGGCCTGGCCTACGGCGTGTACTCGGCCTTCAGCCCGATGCAGGCACGCGGTCCGTTCATGATCAACCTGCAGACCCGCGCGGAAATGAGCGAAGGCACTCTGAAACTGGTGCAGGACGTACTCGCCGACTACCTGAAGACCGGTCCGACCCAGAAAGAACTGGATGACGCCAAGCGCGAGCTGGCCGGCAGTTTCCCGCTGTCCACCGCGAGCAACGCCGATATCGTCGGCCAACTCGGCGCCATGGGCTTCTACAACCTGCCGCTGAGTTATCTGGATGATTTCATGCGTCAGTCCCAGAGCCTGACGGTCGAGCAGGTGCGCGACGCCCTGAACAAACACCTGAGCACGGACAAAATGGTCATCGTCAGCGCTGGCCCGACCGTGCCGCAAAAGCCGTTACCGGCCCCATCTGACAAACCCGCCGAGCAGCCGCTCGGGGTTCCGGAGCACTAATGGCAAGTCCGAAGAAACCTGCACAAAAACTGCACAACGGCGTGAACCAGTTGCGCATCATCGGCGGCGAATGGCGCAGCCGCAAACTGAGCTTCCCCGATGTACCGAGCCTGCGCCCGACGCCGGACCGCGTGCGTGAAACCCTGTTCAACTGGCTCGCGCCGTATGTTGCCGGGGCCAAGGTGTTCGATCCGTTCGCCGGCAGCGGCGCATTGTTTCTGGAGGCGCTGTCCCGTGGCGCGTCCATGGGTCAGGCGCTGGATGCCAGCCACGTTGCGGTCTCCAGCCTGAAAGAACACCTCGGCACCCTGCGCTGCACCAACGGCCAGGTGCAGACCGCCGATGCCTTGCGCTACCTGGAAACCCAGCCTGCAACCGCGTTCGATCTGGTGTTCCTCGACCCGCCGTTCAACCAGAACCTGCTGCCCGCCGCCTGCACCCTGCTGGAAGAACGCCAATGGCTGGCCGACGATGCGTGGATCTACACTGAAAGCGAAACCGCGCCATCGACCCTCGGTCTGCCAGGCAACTGGCGCCTGCACCGCGAGCAAAAATCCGGGCAGGTGTATTACGCGTTGTGGCAACGTATGGCAGTGATCGCCGGTTAACCGACCGGCCTGAAAAAGCAGCGGGCTTCAGCCGAGGCTCGCTGCGCTGCATCGAGAGCCATCGTGTCCCTTTCGTCAAAACCGTTCATCCCCGCCTTCGGCCTTGGCAATCCACACCTGCAAACCCTGTGGGGACCGCTGTGGCGCAAAACCGTGCACCTTGATCGCCAGCGCGAACGACTGTGGCTGGAAGACGGCGATTTTCTCGACCTCGACTGGCACGGCCCGCACAGCGCCGAAGCACCGCTCGTGCTGGTGTTGCACGGGCTGACCGGGTCTTCCAATTCGCCTTACGTCGCCGGCATCCAGGCAGCGCTCGCCGCCCAAGGCTGGGCCAGCGTCGCCCTGAACTGGCGCGGCTGCTCGGGTGAACCGAACCTGTTGCCGCGCAGCTACCACTCCGGCGCCAGCGAAGACCTTGCCGAAACCATCCGCCACCTCAAGGCCAAACGCCCTCTTGCTCCGCTGTACGCGGTCGGCTACTCGCTGGGGGGCAACGTGTTGCTCAAGCATCTGGGGGAATCCGGTAGCGCCAGCGGCGTGCTCGGGGCGGTGGCGGTGTCGGTGCCGTTTCGTCTTGATCAGTGTGCCGACCGCATCGGCAAAGGGTTTTCGAAGGTCTATCAAGCGCACTTCATGCGCGAGATGGTGGCCTACATCAAGAACAAGCAACGCCAGTTCCAGCATGACGGCCGCGAGGACGGTCTCGCCGCACTGGCCGCCCTCGGTTCACTGGAAAACATGCGCACCTTCTGGGATTTCGATGGCCGGGTGACTGCGCCATTGAATGGCTTTGTCGATGCCGAGGATTACTATCGTCGCGCTTCGAGCCGCTACTATCTCGGCGAAATCCGAACGCCGACCCTGATCATTCAGGCGGCAGACGATCCGTTCGTGTTCCCGCACAGCCTGCCGCAGGCCAATGAACTGTCGTCTTCGACGCAATTCGAATTGCAGAACAAGGGCGGGCATGTCGGTTTCGTCGACGGCTCGTTCCGCCAGCCGGGCTATTACCTGGAACGGCGCATTCCCCAATGGCTGGCCGATACGGTGCGCGGCTGACATCATGAACGATCAGGGCGAATCGATCCGTTTCTGGCAAACCGCGCCGCTGGCCGGTGTCGAACTGCTCTCGGCACGCTACATCGAGCATCGTTTCGCCCCACATGTCCACGACGGCTACGTGATCGGCATGATCATGGCCGGCGCCCAGCGCTACCGTTATCGCGGTGCCGAACACCTGGCCGGCAGCGGCACGCTGGTGCTGATCAACCCGGACGAGTTGCACACCGGTCACAAAGGCACCGAGGACGGCTGGTTGTATCGGGCCTTCTATCCGGACACCGGCAAGATTGTCTCGCTGCTTGAAGAACTGGAGTTGCCGAACGCGCCGATGCCGGCCTTCGGCGCGACGCTGTACCGCGATCCGGATCTGGTCAACGGCTTCAGCCAGTTGCACCGCTTGCTGGAAAGCCCCGCCACCGCCCTGCAACAGCAGACGGTGTGGCGCGAAATGATGATGTTGCTGCTGCAACGCCATGCCGCAGTGCGGATCAACGGCAAACCCGGAAAAGAGCACCGCGCAGTGGTGATGGCCAAGGAGTTGCTGCATGCACAACTGGCGGCCCCACCCTCGCTAGAAGAGCTGGCAGCGGCGGTGAACCTGTCGCCCTTCCACTTCGCCCGGGTATTCCGCCGCGCCACCGGCATGCCGCCGCACACCTGGCTGATGCAGCAACGGATCGCCCGCGCACGGGGCCTGTTGCAGAGCGGCTGCCTGCCGGTGGAAGTCGCCACGCAACTGGGGTTTGCCGACCAGAGTCATCTGAGCCGGCAGTTCAAACAGGTTTATGGCGTGGGGCCAGCGGCCTATCGCAGTGCGCGGCTGGAGCGCTGAACGCGCTTACTCGCCGGTGGCAATACCGCGAGAAGGCTCGTTGATCCACTCGCTCCACGACCCGGCATACAACGTACCCAACGGATAACCCGCCAGACAAAGGGCGAACAGGTTATGGCACGCCGTCACCCCCGAGCCGCAGTACGCCACCAGATCCGCAGGCGAACGCTCGCCGAGTTTCGCGGCAAAGCGCTGCTTGAGCTGATCCGCCGGAAGGAAACGTCCATCACTGCCCAGGTTATCGGTGAACGCCGCGCATTGCGCGCCAGGAATGTGCCCTGCTATTGGATCGATCGGTTCCACTTCGCCCTTGAAACGCGGCAAGGCGCGGGCATCGAGCAGGGTCAGGCCTGGCTGACCGAGGCGCTGCAGCAATTGATCGGCGCCGAGCAGCAGTGTTTTGTCCGGATGGCCGCTGAAGTTGCCCCGGACCGTCGCCGGCGGATCGAGACTCAGCGGCAGACCGGCCGCGTGCCAGGCCTTGAGTCCCCCATCAAGAATGAACACGCCATCGCGCTTGCCCAGCCATGCCAGCAACCACCAAGCCCGCGCCGCGTAGGCTCCTGGGCCGTCGTCATACAGAACCACGTCACTGTCGTTGCTGATGCCGAATGCTTGCAACCGTTCGATCAGCGTCGCCGGCTCCGGCAACGGATGACGCCCGGTCACGCCCTTGGTCACCGGGCCGCTGAGGTCGCGCTCCAGATCCGCGAAACTCGCTCCGGCAATGTGCCCTTCGGCATAGCTGCGCTGGCCGTAGTCCGGGTCTTCGAGGGCAAAACGGCAATCGAGAATCACCAGCCCCGGCTGCTCCTTGCGGGCCTCCAGCGTGGTCGGGCTGATCAGTTGTGCAATCGGCATGGCGAACGACTCCTGTGAGCGGATGGGTCAGGACCTTTCTTCGAGGGCCTGGGCCAACGGTACGTAGAATTCTTCGAACAGTGCGTTGACCTCATCGCGGGCCTGCTCGGTGACAAACCCCGCTTCCAGCACCAGCACCTGATACACGCCGCGTTTGATGGCCTGCTCGCTGAGGTGATTGGAGTTCTCCCGGGTCGTGCACAGGAAGCGCACCCAAGAGGTGAGGATGATCCACGCGTTGAGGGTCAGGGATTCGATCTGCACCCGGTCCATCTTCAGGATGCCGGCAGCGACGAAACCTTCATAGATCGCCGCGCCCTGAATCACGCAACGCTGGGAAAAACGCCGGTAACGCGCGGCCAGGTCCGGGTCGCTGTCGAGCAGGTGTTCGAGATCGCGATGCAGGAAACGGTAGCGCCACATCGCCGACAGCAATTCCTTGAGGTAGAAGCGCTTGTCCTCGACGGTCGCGGCACGGCCCTGGGGCGGGCGCAGGAAGCTGTCCACCAGGCTTTCGTACTCACTGAACAGCACGGCGATGATCGCCTGCTTGTTGGGGAAGTGGTAGTACAGATTGCCCGGAGAAATCTCCATGTGGGCGGCGATGTGGTTGGTGCTGATGCTGCGCTCGCCCTGCTGATTGAACAGCTCGAGGCTGTTCTGCACGATGCGCTCGCTGGTTTTGATCCGTGGGGCCATGGCTTGAGCTTTAATTCAGAGTGCGTTGGGGGGCATCTTACGGCCTAACCGGAATTGGATAAAACACAAGGAAGTCATTTGACTTTATAGAGCATAGACTCTAAAAAGTTCCTCACGACAATAAAATCGGAGCCGACAATGACAGCCGACATCGCCTACCTGCAAACGCTGCAACAGCCGCTGGAGGAGCTCAACCGGTTGTTCGAGGCGCAGCGTGCCGCCTACGCCGCCAATCCGATGCCGCCCGCCGCCCAGCGCCAGCAATGGCTCAAGGCCCTGCGCGATCTGCTGAGCAGCGAACGGCAGGCACTGGTCGAGGCCATCAGCTCGGACTTCAGCCATCGCAGCGCCGATGAAACCCTGCTCGCCGAGCTGATGCCGAGCCTGCACGGCATTCATTACGCCAGCAGGCATATCAATCAGTGGATGAAACCTTCGCGGCGCAAGGTCGGCGTCGCGTTCCAGCCTGCGTCGGCCAAAGTCGTGTACCAGCCGCTGGGCGTAGTGGGCGTCATCGTGCCGTGGAACTACCCGTTATTCCTGGCCATGGGCCCGTTGACCGGCGCTCTCGCCGCCGGCAACCGTGTGATGCTCAAGCTCAGCGAGTCGACCCCGGCCACCGGTCTGCTGCTCAAGCAATTACTGGCGCGGATCTTCCCCGAAGACCTCGTCTGCGTGGTGCTCGGCGAGGCCGATGTCGGCGTGGCCTTCTCGAAACTGCGCTTCGATCACCTGCTATTCACCGGCGCCACCAGCATTGGCAAGCATGTGATGCGTGCGGCGGCGGAAAACCTCACGCCGGTGACTCTGGAGCTGGGCGGCAAGTCGCCCGCCATCGTCTCCCGCGACGTGCCGCTCAAGGACGCCGCCGAACGCATCGCTTTCGGCAAGACCCTCAACGCCGGCCAGACCTGCGTGGCCCCGGATTACGTGCTGGTGCCGCAAGAGCGGGTCGGCGCTTTCGTTGAAGCCTATCGTCAGGCGGTGTGCGGGTTTTATCCGACACTGACCGACAACCCGGACTACACCGCCATCATCAACGAACGCCAACTGGCGCGCCTGAACAGCTACCTCAGCGACGCTACCGGCAAGGGAGCGCTGTTGATTCCGCTGTTCGACCAGGGTCAGGGCCGGCGCATGCCCCACAGCCTGTTATTGAATGTCAGCGACGAAATGACCGTGATGCAGGACGAAATATTCGGCCCGCTGCTGCCGATCGTGCCGTATCAGGACCTGGATCAGGCATTCGCTTACATCAATCAGCTGCCTCGTCCTCTGGCGCTTTACTACTTCGGCTACGACAAACGCGAACAGAACCGCGTGCTCCATGAAACCCATTCCGGCGGTGTGTGCCTGAACGACACCCTGCTGCATGTGGCTCAGGACGACTTGCCATTCGGCGGCATCGGCCCGTCGGGGATGGGCCACTACCACGGGCATGAAGGCTTCCTGACGTTCAGCAAGGCCAAGAGCGTGCTGGTCAAACAGCGCTTCAACGCGGCGAAGCTGATCTATCCGCCCTACGGCAAATCAATCCAGAAACTGATCCAGAAACTGTTCATTCGCTAACGTCACCGCCGGGTAATAACAACAATGCACCCAAGCCTGACCGAAACACCTGCCTTCTCGCGCCGCGGCCTGCTCAAGTTCAGCCTCGGCGCTACGGCGTTCCTCGCCACTGCCGGCCTCGGTGCCAGCCTCAGTGGCTGCTCATCGAGCGTATCGGCCAACGGTTTCAGCACGTTGCGCAGCGGGGATCTGCTGTTTCTGCGCGCCGTGATTCCGGTGATGCTCGAGGGCGCCGTCGCTGGGGAAAAAATGCCCACGGCCGTCGACGGCACCTTGAAATCCCTGGACTACAGCCTCGATCACCTGTCACCGGAAATGCTCAAGCTCACCCGGCAGTTGTTCGATGTGCTGGGCATGGCCGTGACCCGCGGACCGCTGACCGGCATCTGGGGCAGTTGGGAAAACGCCAGTTCCGAGGCGATCCGGCACTTTCTTGATCGCTGGGAAAACAGTTCGTTGAGCCTTTTGCGCATGGGGCACAGCTCCCTGCTGCAAATGGTGATGATGGCCTGGTACACCCGCGCCGAATCCTGGGCCCATTGCGGTTATCCCGGCCCGCCCACGGTTTAAGTCCCGCGCCGCCCCGAAAAATAATAAGAGAACCTGATCGATGCCCGTACCCGACCCGTTTCGCGAAGGCCTTGCCCGTGGCTGGAAAACCCACAACGGCGCACAACTGACCGGCGACCTGACCCTTGAAGCCGACGTGGCGATCATCGGCAGCGGTGCCGGCGGCGGCACCACGGCGGAAATCCTCAGTGCCGCCGGCTACAGGGTGCTGTTGATCGAAGAAGGCCCGCTCAAGACCAGCAGCGACTTCAAGATGCTCGAAGACAAGGCCTACAGCAGCCTCTATCAGGAAGGCATCGGGCGCATGAGCAAGGACGGCGCAATCACCATCCTCCAGGGCCGCGCGGTGGGTGGCACCACCCTGATCAACTGGACCTCGAGTTTTCGCACACCTGAACCGACCCTCGAACACTGGGCCAAAGAGCACAACGTCAAAGGCCACAGCCCCGCCGACATGGCGCCGTGGTTCGAAAAAATGGAGCAGCGTCTCGGCGTCGCTCCGTGGATGGTCCCGCCCAACGCCAACAACGATGTGATCCGCAAGGGCTGCGAACAACTCGGTTACAGCTGGCACGTGATCCCGCGCAACGTGCGCGGCTGCTGGAACCTCGGCTACTGCGGCATGGGCTGCCCGACCAACGCCAAGCAATCGATGATGGTCACCACCATTCCGGCGACCCTGGAAAAGGGTGGCGAGCTGCTCTATCTGGCCCGCGCTGAAAAACTGCTGATCAACGGCGACAAGGTGACCGGCCTGCAATGCGTCGCGATGGACGAACGCTGCGTAGAGCCGACCGGGCGGCAGATCACGGTCAAGGCTCGCCATTACGTGCTGGCCGGCGGCGGAATCAACAGCCCTGCCCTGCTGCTGCGCTCGGACGCACCGGATCCGCACAAGCGCCTCGGCAAGCGCACGTTCCTGCACCCGGTGAACATGTCCGCCGGGCGGTTCGACGAGGTCATCAACCCGTTTTACGGGGCGCCGCAGTCGATCTACTCCGACCATTTCCAGTGGAAGGACGGCACCACCGGGCCGATGGCCTTCAAACTCGAAGTGCCGCCGCTGCACCCGGCGCTGGCCGCCACCTTGCTCGGCGGCTTCGGCCAGGAAAACGCGCAGCACATGGCGGATTTGCCGCACACCCACGCCATGCTGGCGCTGCTGCGTGACGGCTTTCACCCCGACAGCCAGGGCGGTAGCGTCGAATTGCGCGGTGACGGCTCGCCCGTGCTCGACTATCAGGTTTCGTCCTACGCCTGGGACGGTTTGCGCCGGGCTTTCCACGTCATGGCCGAAATCCAGTTCGCCGGCGGTGCCAGAGCGGTGATGCCGATGCATGCGGATGCGCGCTATGTGAACAGCCTGGCCGAGGCCCGGACAATGATCGACGGCTTGAGCCTTGAGCTGTACCGCACGCGACTGGGCAGTGCCCATGTCATGGGCGGCTGCGCCATGGGCGAAGACCCGAAAACCGCTGTTACCGACAGCCTCGGCCGCCATCACCAGTTGCGCAATTTGTCGATTCACGACGGCTCGCTGTTCCCTACCAGCATCGGCGCCAACCCGCAGTTGTCGGTTTATGGCCTGACAGCACAACTGGCGACCTCCCTCGGCGAACGGCTGAAAAACCCTTGAAAAAGCCGAAGATTCGTACCGTCCATCGTGCTTTCTTACCCAAAAGGCGACTTGGCCGACCGGGACGGCTGCGATACCATCCGACTCCCCAACGGATTCCCGCCAGGACGACGCGATGAACCGAGTGTTGTACCCAGGTACCTTCGACCCTATTACCAAGGGCCATGGCGATCTGGTCGAACGCGCCTCGCGCCTGTTCGACCATGTGATCATCGCCGTCGCCGCCAGCCCCAAGAAAAATCCGCTGTTCCCGCTGGAACAACGGGTCGAGCTGGCCCGCGAAGTCACCAAGCACCTGCCGAACGTGGAAGTGGTCGGCTTTTCGACGCTGCTGGCGCATTTCGCCAAGGAACAGAACGCCAATGTGTTCCTGCGCGGCCTGCGTGCGGTGTCGGACTTCGAATACGAATTTCAGCTGGCCAACATGAACCGTCAGTTGGCACCGGATGTGGAAAGTCTGTTTCTCACTCCGTCCGAACGTTATTCGTTCATTTCCTCGACACTGGTGCGGGAAATCGCGGCCCTGGGCGGCGATATCAGCAAGTTCGTTCACCCGGCGGTGGCCGACGCCCTGACCCTGCGCTTCAAGAAGTAACGACCGTTCAAACGGCGCCCGCGTGCACTGCGGGCGCCAATGCGGCACAATTGCGCGCATTGATTCATAGCGCCCGGGCTTGCCGCCCCGGCTGGAGTTAGCATGTCCCTGATCATCACCGACGATTGCATCAACTGCGACGTCTGCGAACCCGAGTGCCCGAACGCCGCCATTTCCCAGGGCGAAGAAATCTACGTGATCGACCCGAACCTGTGCACCCAGTGCGTCGGCCACTATGACGAGCCGCAGTGCCAGCAGGTCTGCCCGGTGGATTGTATTCCACTGGACGAAGCCCATCCGGAGACTGAAGAACAGTTGATGGAGAAATACCGCCGGATCACCGGCAAGGCTTGAGCCTCTGACCGCGATCGCAGCGCCAGGCTGCGATCGCGTCATTCGCGCTGCTCGAATCCTTCCCCGGTACATCCCAGGCAGCGCACGAACGCCGCTTTCGCCGGCGCCACCACCAGCGCCTCCCCCGCATCGCCGACACCGCCACCCAGCGCGGTAAACGGCAACGACACCACAAATACCCCCGCACCGATCACTGTCGCCGCCACCAGCAATGGTCGGGCAATCAGCAGATCGCCGATCATGGCGTAGGCCGGTGGATTCTGGATGGCGTAACGCGGATCACCGCTGCCACCTTCCGTAGCCTGAACGGTCAGGCTGGCACACAGCAGCAGTACGAGAAAAAGGGCTTGCGAGGATTTCATGGCACGATCCTTCGGGCTGAACAGTGAGACAACTCACTATAGACCGTAGGACTTTTTCAGAGTCCCGTCAGGTCTGGCAGCGCGGGCAGAAGACACTGGCCCGCTGGCCCAGCTTCACTTCCCGCAGGCCTGTGCCACAGACCTTGCAGTGCTCGCCACCGCGGCCATAGACAAACAGCTCCTGCTGGAAATACCCCGGCTGCCCGTCGCCACCGATGAAATCGCGCAACGTGGTGCCGCCGCGCTCGATGGCGGCGGCGAGGATGCGTTTGATCTCGATCGCCAGCTTCAAGTAGCGCGCCCGGGAAATGCCCTTGGCCTCGCGGCGCGGATCGATGCCGGCGGCAAACAATGCCTCGGTCGCATAAATATTGCCGACGCCCACCACCACCGCGTTATCCATGATGAACGGCTTGACCGCCATCGAACGCCCACGGGACAGCTGGAACAGCCGCTCGCCATCGAACAGGTCGGTCAACGGTTCCGGCCCAAGGCGAATCAACAGTTCGTGATTGAGCGGGTCGTTGCTCCAGAGCATCGCCCCGAAACGTCGAGGATCGGTGTAGCGCAGGGCCAGACCGGATTCCAGTTCGATGTCGACATGCTCATGCCTGGCCGCCGGCATTCCGACCTCGACCAGCCGCAAATTGCCCGACATACCCAAATGGCTGATCAACGTACCGGCTTCGGCGTTGATCAGCAGGTACTTGGCGCGCCGCTCGACCAGCACGATGCGCTGCCCGGACAGGCGCACATCAAGGTCTTCGGGAACTGGCCAGCGCAGCCGCCGGTCGCGCACGATTACCCGGCTGACCCGCTGCCCTTCAAGGTGTGGGGCGATGCCGCGGCGGGTGGTTTCGACTTCCGGCAGTTCAGGCATGGGGGTCTCGAATCAGTTTGCTAAATCAGTGTGCGCCGAGTTCGCGGATCGTTTGCTTCAAGGTTTCGAAGTCGTAGTCCGACAGACCGATGTATTCAAGCACCAGCGGCCCGACAGCCTGCCACTCGAAGTCTTCGCTCTGGTTACCCAGCACCCGGTACGACGAACAGATGTGCTCGGCCATTTTCAGGATCGCCAGCAGGTTTTTCATCTGAGTATTGCGCAAGGTGTCGTCGCTGAAGATTGCCATGGCGTTGTGATGGTTCGCGATGGCCGCGCTGACGTGCTCCGGCAGGCGCCAAGACTTGGCGGTGTAGTAACCGACCACCGAGTGATTGGTGTTGTAGACATCGTTCTCGGTGTCCACGACCCGGCGTTCGGCGCTCGCATCGGCATAGGCCTTTTCCAGCGTCGTCATGTAATCCGGGAAACGCTGAAGCATCAGCGGCACACCGCAATCATGGAACAGGCCCAAGGCATAGGCCTCGTCACAGGCCTCGGTACCAACGCGCTTGGCCAGGGTCAGACAGGTCATGGCCACGTCCTGGGCGGTGTCCCAGAAACGGTTGAGGGTGACGATGGTGTCGTCGTTCATTTCGCCCTTGATCGACTGCGCGTTGATCAGGTTGATGATCGAGCGGCTGCCCAACAGGTTCACTGCGCGCTTGATCGAAGTGATCTTGTTGCTCAGACCGTAATACGGCGAATTGACGATCTTCAGCAGCGAACCGGACAGGCCGGGGTCTTGGGAGATCAGCTTGGCGATCGTCTCCAGATCCGGGTCCGGCATGTACTGCTCCATTTGCAGATCCACCATGATCTGCGGCTGCGCTGGCACGCTGATGCCTTGCAGGGACTGTTGAATCTGTTCGGTGGTCAGCTCTTGGGACATAAGTACACACTCTTGGACAGGCGGCGATTCTAACCTCTAAAAACCGACGCACGACACACCAGTGGGCAATTCGCAGGAACTTTCACTTTTCCCCGGTCTTCGGAATCTGTAGGGCCCGGAACAGTTCTACATCTGTCTCGGGCGGTAATCCCAACAGACTCAGGAGCTTAACGATGGCAAATTCTCTCGGCAGCAAGCGCGTCGCTTTTCTGGTAACCGATGGTTTCGAGCAAGTTGAACTGACCGGTCCCAAACAGGCACTCGAGCAGGCTGGAGCGCAGGTTGACATCCTTTCTGCCGAAACCGGCAGCGTCAAAGGCTGGAACCACGATAAACCTGCGGACGATTTCAAGGTCGACCAGACTTTCCAGGGCGCAAGCATCGATCAGTACGACGCCGTGGTGCTCCCGGGCGGCGTGCAGAACTCTGACACCATCCGCATCGACCAGGACGCGCAACATCTGGTCAAGACCGGTGTCTCCGCCGGCAAACCGATCGCGGTGATCTGTCACGGCAGCTGGCTGCTGATTTCGGCCGGACTGGTCAATGGCAAGACCATGACCAGCTACAAGACCGTCAAGGACGATCTGGTCAATGCGGGGGTGAATTGGGTCGATCAGGAAGTCGTAAAAGACGGCAACCTGATCAGCAGCCGCCAACCGGACGATATTCCGGCATTCAGCAAAGCGCTGATTGACGCGCTGTCGGCATAGAGCACAGGCGGGTGGACACGGGGGTGGGCCTGCTTGTGACGAGGTCCGCCGCGTTTCATCGCACGCCAAACCCGGCATAAGGCGCAACACGGTATACTCCCGCTCTTTTTTTCGGAGCGACGTCATGTCCCTGCCTAGCCTGCGCCTCAAAGCCAACGCCGACCGTCGCCTGCGCGCCGGCCACCTGTGGGTCTACAGCAACGAAATCGACGTGGCCGCCACCCCGTTGCACGGCTTCAAGGCCGGCGACCAGGCGGTCCTCGAAGCTGCCGGCGGCAAGCCGCTGGGGATCGTGGCCATGAGCCCGAACAACCTGATCTGCGCCCGCCTGCTGTCGCGCGACATTAAACTGCCGCTGGACAAGTCGCTGCTGGTGCATCGCCTGAACGTGGCCCTGTCCCTGCGCGAACGTCTGTTCGACAAGCCGTTTTATCGCCTGGTCTACGGTGATTCCGACCTGCTGCCAGGCCTGGTGGTCGACCGTTTCGGCGACATTCTTGTGGTGCAGCTCGCCTCGGCGACCATGGAAGCCCATAAAGACGACGTGATCGCTGCGCTGACCCAAGTGCTCAAGCCAAGCGGCATTCTGTTCAAGAACGACTCCGCCGCCCGTGATGCCGAAGGTCTGGAGCGTTACGTCGAAACCGTGTTCGGCGTCGTGCCTGAGTGGGTGCCGCTGGAAGAGAATGGCGTGAAGTTCGAAGCGCCAGTGATCGGTGGCCAGAAAACCGGCTGGTTCTACGACCACCGCATGAACCGCGCGCGCCTGGCCCCTTACGTCAAGGGCAAGCGGGTCCTGGACCTCTACAGCTACATTGGCGGCTGGGGCGTGCAGGCCGGCGCATTCGGTGCCAGCGAGGTGTTCTGCGTCGATGCATCCGGTTTCGCCCTCGACGGCGTCGAGCGCAATGCCGCGCTGAACGGCTTCGCCGACAAGATGACCTGCATCGAAGGCGACGTCTTCGAGGCCCTGAAGGAACTCAAGGCCGGCGAAGAGCGCTTCGACGTGATCGTGGCCGACCCGCCTGCGTTCATCAAGCGCAAGAAGGACCTGAAGAACGGTGAAGGCGCCTACCGCCGCTTGAACGAACAGGCCATGCGCCTGCTGACCAAGGACGGCATTCTCGTCAGCGCATCCTGCTCGATGCACCTGCCCGAGGACGATCTGCAGAACATCCTGCTGACCAGTGCCCGTCACCTGGACCGCAACATTCAATTGCTGGAGCGCGGCGGTCAGGGCCCGGACCACCCGGTGCACCCGGCCATTGCGGAAACCCGCTACATCAAGAGCATCACCTGCCGCCTGCTGCCAAACAGCTGACAGAGGCGCGGCACTGAAGCGGTGTGAAGGGGAACCCACGGGTTCCCCTTCTTTTTGCCTTCCACTTTGCCTTCCTACATTTATCGTCCTGCGGTCTTGCAGGATATTTCCTTAAATACTCTATTCACTGAACTTTAACTTACACACCCACTTCCAGCCAAAGATCACTCCGACAAAATTACTGGACAATTCCTACTTAATATCTGCTTGCGATTAATCCATTGCAAACTATTATTAAGTCGTCACCACAAAGGTGGCATCCACTAACACGAAGCAACAATGAACAAGGAGTTCAATCATGAAAGCAATTACTCTGGAATCCCGCACCCTCGCAAACCTGGCTTTTCTGGTTGCACCTAAAGCCCGTTAAGTAAGGTGGGCGCTGGGTATCGCCGGCTATCCAGCGCCTCTGAAATGACAATCCAGAGCAGCGTGCCCCCGACATGCATATAAATCCTTATTTATTCATACTCCCCCAATCGCCCGGCCTAATAGTCTGGAACTACAAAGATCACAGCCAGCACGAACTTGACCTTGAATACTCGACTCGACTGACGCAACTAATTCACGAGCCGAACTCATTCGACAAGAACAACCCCATAGATACACAACTATCGAATGCCCGAATACTGACCCCGTCAAAAGTCGCAACGCCCGACTGGGGTTGGGATGAACTATCGAAGATCTACCATATCGGCACTCGAGACATTCCCTGCGAGCAGCCCCCCCAAAACATTCAGGAATGGTCGAGGCAGTACCTTGAACATTGCAGCGCCGTACTTGCCACTTCGCCACCGGCCGATTCCCCTGGGCATGACGATCCCGATACGCTCATCACGCTTCCGGTACCCCAGGCACTGAATGACGACAGCCTGTTGAACTCACTCACCCGGCGAAAGACCTGCCGATCCTTCACCGGCGCCGCCGTGTCGCTGGACGATGTCGGCAGCCTGCTTTACCTGTCACTTGGCTATTTGCGAGAACGGAACGCCGACCGCGACGACACCATCGCCGAAGGACTTGGTGCACGTCGCAGCAGCCCTTCCGGAGGCGGGCTCAATGCCTGCGCGGGCTACGCGCTGGTTCAGAATGTCGCCGGGCTGGCCCCGGGCGTGTACGCCTATCACCCTGCCGAACACGCCTTGAGCTTCATCGGCACGTTGCCCGACACCGCACCCGGCAATTTGCTGGGGGGGCAGCACTTCATCAACAACTTGCCATTGGGGCTGTTCATTACCGCCCGGTTCGACCGTCTCTGGTGGAAATACGCGCATTCGCGCGCCTATCGAATGGCATTCGTCGAAGCCGGACACCTTTCACAGACGTTTCAACTGGTCGCTACTGCCCTGGGCATGGGCACGTGGCTGACGGGGGCATTTTCCGATACCCAGGTCGAGCGTCTGCTGAAACTCGACAACAATGCGGAGCAACCCCTGTTCTTCGTCGGTTGCGGGGAAAGCGACGGCCAGGCGATGTGTCAGGAAATGCGCGATCTGCTGCGTGAGGTGCAGACATGAACGCTACCGCCCTGGAACCAGCCTTTCAGTTCACCCTGAGCGACTGGAACACGCGTGCCTCGGTACGTACCAGTACCCACGATTACCGCCTGCCGAATGACGTAATGCAACAACTGGAAACCCGTCACTGGTTCCCGCCGGCATTTCTGCCCTATCTCGCCCATCCGGCCATCGAGGCGGCAGGCCGCTCGCTGTTGCACCGGCTTACAGCCCGGCATCTGGTGCACTTTCTCGATTACACCACGTTGCTCGAACACCGTATCGTCAATCGCGCCGTGGAGGTCATTGTCCACGGCGAGCTGCCGGTCGATGTCCCGCTCTCCATGAAAACCGCTGCACTGCAGCTCTACACCGATGAGGGTTACCACGCCCTGTTCTCCCATCAGGTCGCGGAACAGATCGCCGGGATCTACGCCATCGGCGGTCGCCCGGCAATGCCCGGGCGAATCACCCGGATGGAAGCGCTGATCGCCAGAACCGCTCCGGAACAGCGGCCGCTGACAGGGTTTCTGCTCGGTTTCGTCTCGGAAACCATCATCGCCCGGGAATTGCTCGACGTCTGCCGGGACAACCTGGTGTCCGGAGTCAACGACATGCTGCGCGATCACCTCACCGACGAAGCACGCCACAGTCGCTATTTCACTGAAGCATTCCACTACCTCTGGCGGCATCTGGATCCGCAACACCAGACGTTCGCGGCCACCACCCTTCTGGAAATCATAGAGACCTTCTTCGAAGCCGATGAACCGTGGCTTCGAAAAAGCCTGCGTGACGCCGGAATCGCCGACAGCACCGTGCACGAAATAATCGACGAACTGACCACAGGGCAAGCCAACCGACGACGCGCACGGACCGGCAGCATCGCCACATTGAATGCACTGAAAAAGGCAGGTTTTTTTGCCGAACCGCACATCCGGATACTTTTCGTCGAGGCAGGACTGATTGATGGATAACGGAAAATCCGGAATGGCGACCCGCCAACGTCGCGGAGCCGTCAGCCTGTTACTGGCGATGGTATTGCTGGGTGTATTCCCGCTGGATGTCATGCTGCCTTCGTTCCCGGCGCTGGCCGAACACTTTCGCAGCGATCCGGCCGAGATCGCGCTGTCCATCAGCCTGTTCGCCGTCGGCATCGCTTTCGCCCAGCTGCTGATCGGGCCACTGTCGGACGTGATCGGGCGCAAGGGGCTGCTGCTCGCGGGCATGAGCGTTTCCATGCTCGGCGCCCTCGGCTGTGTCATGACGGCTGATTATTCGCTGTTTCTGATGTTCCGGGTCGTTCAGGCACTGGGCTGCGGTTGCTTTGTGCTGTCCCAGGCCCTGGTCCAGGACCTGTTCGAAGGTGAGGAGCGTGATCGACTGCGAATCCTGATGGTCACCGCCGGCGGGATTTTCATCTCGATATCGCCGCTTGCCGGTACGTTCCTGCAGGCAACACTGGGCTGGCGTGGCAGTTTCTGGGCATTCATCGCGTTATCAGCCGTCGTGCTGTTCAAGGCCTGGCGGCTTCTGGAGAACATCCGACCGGCCACCCGCGGTACACGCACGAACTTTCTCAAGGCTTACCGACGGGTTCTGGGAGATTTCGATTTTGTCGGTTACTGGCTGATTTCGGCATTTGCGTTCGCCTGCCATTTTTCCTTCATCGTGATCTCGCCACTGATCTTCATGGAGCGGTTGCAACTGTCCGGCTACGAATTCTCCCTGATCCTGCTGATCTACGGGGCGGCCTATGTCGCCGGCGGCGTCCTCGCCAGCGTGCTGAGCAGGCGCATTACCAGTGGCCGGCAGATCGTCGTCGGCCTGAGCCTGATCCTCGTTGCCGGCGTGACCCTGCTGTACCTGTCGTCAAACTTCGCGCTGGCTCCGGAAACCGTGCTGATTCCGATGTTGGTCTGCACTGCGGGTACCACCATTGCCCGACCGGCCGCTACCTCCCGGGCCATGAGCCTGTTTCCGGACAACGCCGGCACCTCGGCTTCGGCCGGCAGCACGATCATTTTCATCTGCGGCGGCCTGATCAGCGCATTGATCAGCCTGAGCCCGACCCATCTGCAATCCACACTGGGTTACGCGTTTGTGGTGCTCGGTGGTGTGGCGCTCGCAGTGAACAACCGTATCAGCCATCGCGCCAAAGTGCTGCACACCGATGCCGTTGTGCAACCGGGCGGTGATTGAACCTGCCAGTCGTCATTCCGCACACAGCGTCTGCACCGGAACCACGTTTTGCGCCATTCCCTCCTGACGCCAGCGGTGTAGAATCGCGGGATTCATCGCCATTCATCCCCGGCGGGTTTATGAGCTCAGGCTGAGACCAGCGGCGATCCCGCAACGTCATCGGCAACATCAGGACACACGGCCATTTCTGAGTGTTCCAGACGTCAATAGAAGCTCACTCCCTTTTTGCACCTGATTAATAAGTGATTAGCCGCCCGGAGTGCTCCATGCCAGATTACCGTTCGAAAACATCCACCCACGGCCGCAACATGGCCGGCGCCCGCGCACTGTGGCGCGCCACCGGGATGAAGGATGACGACTTCAAGAAGCCGATCATCGCGATTGCCAACTCTTTCACCCAGTTCGTCCCAGGCCACGTGCACCTGAAAGACCTGGGCCAGCTGGTTGCCCGCGAGATCGAACGCGCCGGTGGCGTTGCGAAAGAATTCAACACCATCGCCGTTGACGACGGCATCGCCATGGGCCACGACGGCATGCTGTATTCGCTGCCGAGCCGCGAGATCATCGCCGACTCCGTCGAGTACATGGTCAACGCCCACTGCGCCGACGCCATCGTCTGCATCTCCAACTGCGACAAGATCACCCCGGGCATGCTGATGGCCGCCCTGCGCCTGAACATTCCGGTGATCTTCGTTTCCGGCGGCCCGATGGAAGCCGGCAAGACCAAACTGGCCAGCCACGGTCTCGACCTCGTCGACGCCATGGTCATCGCCGCCGACTCCAGCGCTTCTGACGAGAAGGTTGCCGAGTACGAGCGCAGCGCCTGCCCGACCTGCGGTTCGTGCTCCGGCATGTTCACCGCCAACTCCATGAACTGCCTGACCGAAGCCCTGGGCCTCGCACTGCCGGGCAACGGTTCGACCCTGGCCACCCACAGCGACCGCGAACAGCTGTTCCTGCAGGCCGGCCGTACCATCGTCGAGCTGTGCAAACGCTACTACGGCGAGAACGACGAATCGGTACTGCCACGCAACATCGCCAACTTCAAGGCATTCGAGAACGCGATGATGCTCGACATCGCCATGGGCGGTTCGACCAACACCATCCTGCACTTGCTGGCCGCCGCCCAGGAAGCCGAGATCGACTTCGACCTGCGTGACATCGATCGTCTGTCGCGCAAGGTGCCGCAACTGTGCAAGGTCGCGCCGAACATCCAGAAGTACCACATGGAAGATGTGCACCGTGCCGGCGGCATCTTCAGCATCCTCGGTTCACTGGCCCGTGGCGGCCTGTTGCACACCGACCTGCCGACCGTGCACAGCCGCAGCATGGAAGAAGCCATCGCCAAGTGGGACATCACCCAGACCGACGATGAAGCCGTGCACCATTTCTTCAAGGCAGGCCCGGCCGGCATTCCGACGCAAACCGCGTTCAGCCAGTCGACCCGCTGGGAAACCCTGGACGACGACCGTGAAAACGGCTGCATCCGCAGCGTCGAACATGCCTACTCGAAAGAGGGTGGTCTGGCCGTGCTGTACGGCAACATCGCCCTCGACGGCTGCGTGGTGAAAACCGCCGGCGTCGACGAGTCGATTCACGTCTTCGAAGGCAACGCGAAGATCTTCGAAAGCCAGGACAGCGCCGTGCGCGGCATCCTCGCCGACGAAGTGAAGGAAGGCGACATCGTCATCATTCGCTACGAAGGCCCGAAAGGCGGCCCTGGCATGCAGGAAATGCTCTACCCGACGTCGTACCTGAAGTCCAAGGGCCTGGGCAAAGCCTGCGCCCTGCTGACCGACGGTCGCTTCTCCGGCGGTACGTCCGGCCTGTCCATCGGCCACGCTTCGCCAGAGGCTGCGGCCGGCGGCGCAATCGGCCTGGTACAGGACGGTGACAAGGTTCTGATCGACATTCCGAACCGTTCGATCAATCTGTTGATCAGCGACGAAGAACTGGCGGCACGCCGGGTCGAGCAAGACAAGAAAGGCTGGAAACCGGTCGAGAAGCGTCCACGCAAAGTGACCACTGCCCTCAAGGCCTACGCCCTGCTGGCCACCAGCGCCGACAAGGGTGCGGTACGCAACAAGGCGATGCTCGACGGGCTGTAATGCTCAACCGTTGCGCATAAAAATGCCCCGCCAAGTGCGGGGCATTTTTTTGCCTTGAGGATTACTGGATCTCTTCCGGCTTCACGATCACCCAGTTCTTGTCCGCCGTCACCGGCAAACCTTCCTTGGCCTGAGCCGCTGCATGCTTGGCCATCATGCCGTTGAGCTGGGTCATGTACTTGTCCTTGCGGTTGACCCACAAGTGGATACCGCCCTTGGCCACGTCCACATCGTGGAACAGCATGTAGCCGTCGCTGCTCGGGGTGTCACCGCCCACCAGCACCGGTTTTTTCCATTCGTCGATGTAGGTCAGGATCGCCGCGTGCTTGCCGGCCATCCAGGTTGCCGGGGTCCACAGGTACGGGGTCAGTTCCAGGCCGAGGTTGGCCTTTTCGTCATACTTGCCGGCGGTGATCTGCTTGCGTGCGGTGGTCAGCTCGCCGGTCTCGCGGTTCTTCAGCAACGTGGTCACGCCGATCACGTTCTGCGGTTTTACGTTGTAACCGTACTTCGGATCGGCCGCGACCATGCGCACCAGTTCTTCGGAGGCGGCGGTCATCACGTAGACCTCGATGCCGTTCTCCATCAGCTTGTTGTACAGCTCGGCCTGGCCGGTGAATACCTTCGGCGGCTGAACATCGATGTTCTTGACCACATCACCCTCGTAATAAGTCGCCGGTACCGGCTTGCCCGAGGCCATCAGTTCGTCGACGTAGCCTTTGAGTTCCTTGAGGGTGAAACCGGAGAACACCTGCGCCACCCACGGGTAGCAGACCATGTCGTCGACTTCGCAGAGACGATAGTAGTAGCTGAACAGGCTTTCCTTGTGGTCGGCGGTGTCCTTGAACGGCATCAGTTTCAGTGACGGGTCGAGCTTGTCGCGGGTGATCAGGCCCTTGTTTTCCATGAACGGCAGCAACGATTCTTCGAGGTCATAGCGATAACTGGTGTTGTCCATGTCGAACACCGCGTAGTTACCCTTGTTGGCGTTGGCCGCGATCATCGCGTCGAGTGCCTTGGCCTGATCCGCCGGCCAGTGTTTCAGGTCGGTGGCGAATGCCTGAGTGGCCAGGCCCATTCCCACAGTCAGTGCGACAGCCAGAAATTTCGGTGTGAACTTCATCGACGCTTTCTCCCCGGGTCAAAGAAATCGACGCTAACAAATAAATGTGACAGTCCTCGTCTGTCAGCGACCGTCCACGTCCGTTTCACGCCAGGTGCATCCCCGAGAGCGACACCCGCTTATTCCAAAAACGACGGACGACCTTTGATTTCGGTATTAAATCATTGGAAATCAAGCTGTTAGGCTTGCCGGTTCGCAACAGCCCCGGAAGGTTGTTGGCACAGTCTTTTCTGGAGTCCCCATGAATCTGCCACTGATTCTCAACTTGCTGGTGTTCCTCGCCCTGCTCTTCGGTCTGGCGCAAACCCGTCACACCTCGTGGAGCCTGGCGAAAAAAGTCCTGCTCGCCTTGGTGCTGGGCGTGGTATTCGGCGTCGCGCTGCACTCGATCTACGGTGCCGGCAACCCGGTGTTGAAAGCCTCGATCGGCTGGTTCGATCTGGTGGGCAACGGTTACGTACAGCTGCTGCAGATGATCGTGATCCCGCTGGTGTTCGCCTCGATCCTCAGCGCCGTCGCCCGTCTGCACAACGCATCGTCGCTGGGCAAGATCAGCTTCCTGACCATTGGCACGCTGTTGTTCACCACCGCAATTGCCGCGCTGATCGGCATCGGCCTGACCAACCTGTTCGGCCTGACCGCCGAAGGCCTGGTCGCCGGGACGCAGGAAATGGCCCGTCTGCAAACCATTCAGACCGACTACGCCGGCAAGGTCGCCGACCTGAATGTGCCGCAACTGCTGCTGTCGTTCATCCCGCAGAACCCGTTCGCCGACCTGGCACGGGCCAAGCCGACCTCGATCATCAGCGTGGTGATCTTCGCCGCGTTCATGGGGGTTGCCGCGCTGCAACTGCTCAAGGATGACGCCGAGAAAGGTCAGAAAGTGATCAACGCCATCGACACCCTGCAAGCCTGGGTGATGCGCCTGGTGCGTCTGGTGATGAAGCTGACTCCGTATGGCGTGCTGGCGCTGATGACCAAAGTGGTGGCCGGTTCCAACCTGCAGGACATCATCAAGCTCGGCAGTTTTGTGGTGGTGTCCTACCTCGGTCTGGGCCTGATGTTCGTGGTGCACGGCTTGCTGGTGTCGGCGGCCGGGATCAACCCGCTGCGCTTCTTCCGCAAGATCTGGCCGGTGCTGACCTTTGCCTTCACCAGTCGCTCCAGCGCCGCCAGCATTCCGCTGAGCATCGAAGCGCAGACCCGGCGTCTGGGCATTCCGCAATCGGTTGCCAGCTTCGCCGCCTCGTTCGGCGCGACCATCGGCCAGAACGGCTGCGCCGGCCTGTACCCGGCAATGCTTGCGGTGATGGTTGCGCCAACCGTGGGTATCAACCCGCTGGATCCGCTGTGGATCGCGACGCTGGTGGCGATCGTGACCTTGAGTTCGGCCGGTGTGGCAGGCGTGGGCGGCGGTGCGACCTTCGCGGCACTGATCGTGCTGCCGGCCATGGGCTTGCCGGTTTCGCTGGTGGCGTTGTTGATTTCGGTCGAGCCGCTGATCGACATGGGCCGTACGGCGCTGAACGTGAGTGGTTCGATCACCGCTGGCGCGATTACCAGTCAGGTGATGCAGCAGACCGACAAGGCACTGCTGGAAGCCGATGAGCATGCGGAGCTTGCTCAGGCTTGATTGACCTTCGTGGCGAGGGAGCTTGCTCCCTCGCCACGGTTCTAAGCCTTTTCCCAGACCTCGAAGTGGTAAGCCGGTTTGTCGCCTTCAGCCGGATTCGGCACGTTCGACACCAGCTTCCACTGGTTCAGATCAAACTCCGGAAACCACGCATCGCCTTCCGGGCTCAGTGCCACACGAGTCAGATACAGACGATCCGCCTGTGCCAGCCCCTGCGCATAGAGTTGCGCCCCGCCAATCAGCATCAACTCGTCGACGCCCTGCTCTTTCGCCCATTGCTCTGCGCGCACCACGGCGGCGTCCAGCGACGGATAGACTTCCGCACCTTCCAGCACCAGATCCTGCTGACGGCTGACTACGATGTTCAGACGGCCCGGCAATGGACGACCCAGTGAATCCCAGGTCTTGCGGCCCATGATGATCGGTTTGCCGAGCGTCGTGGCCTTGAAGTATTTGAAGTCCCCCGGCAAATGCCAGGGCATGCTGTTGTCGACGCCGATCACGCGGTTTTCACCGAGGGCTGCGATCAGGCTGAGGGGGAGTGATTTAGTCATGCCGGCGAGGATACCAGAGCCGCGCTTACCCCGATAAGCGCCACAGCGGTTATGCTCACGGCTCAATCAAGCATCGGGATGCCGCGTGACTGAACTGACTCCATTGCAAAACCTCTGGCTCACTGAAACCGTGCGCCTGCGCGAAGAACACGCAGGCCCGCTGGACGATCCGGAAGCCAATCGCCTGGCCCGCGCGGCCGGCGGCGATCTGTCGGGACGCATTCAACGCCGCGCCCTGTGGCTGGCCGAGCGCGATGGCCTGGCCTCGGCGCTCAAGCACTGGTTGCAGGGCGCACGGCTGGCGCTGGTGTTGCTGGCGATCCTCGCCGTGTTGAGCGGCGCGGGTCTGGCCTTCGCTGCACTGGGCCAGACGCCGGTCAATGTGTTCTGGGCCCTGGGCAGCCTGCTCGGGCTGAATCTGATCTTGCTGTTGAGCTGGGCGCTGGGGCTGATCTTCGCTGGTGAACACGGCGCCACCCTTGGCCGCTTGTGGCTGTGGCTCAGTGAAAAACTCGCCCGCGATGCCAAGGCTGCGCAACTGGCGCCGGCCCTGCTGCTGATGCTGCAACGTCAGAAACTCAATCGCTGGGCGCTCGGCACGCTGGTCAATGGCCTGTGGCTGCTGGCGATGCTCAGCGCGCTGGTTTTGCTGCTGACGCTGATGGCGACCCGGCGCTACGGCTTTGTCTGGGAAACCACGATTCTCAGTGCCGATACGTTCATCGACATGACCCGGGCCTTAGGCGCATTGCCGGCGCTGTTGGGGTTCAACGTGCCCACCGTGGATATGATCCGCGCCAGCGGCGACACCGCATTGAACATCGAAAGCGCCCGTCAGGCCTGGGCGACTTGGCTGGTCGGTGTGCTGGTGGTGTACGGCGTACTGCCGCGTCTGTTATTGGCACTGTTCTGCTTCTGGCGCTGGAGTCGTGGCAAAGCCGGGTTGCGTCTGGACCTGAATCTGCCGGGCTACGCGCAGCTGCGCGAACGTCTGATGCCGACCAGCGAACGCCTCGGCATCACCGACCCCGAGCCCGCGCAATTGCACCGTGTCGAAAGCACCGTCGGCGAACACGCCAGCGATGGCGCGTTGCTGGTGGCGATCGAACTCGACGATCAACAGACATGGCCACCGACGCTACCGAAAAACGTCGGCAACGCCGGCATCCTCGACAGCCGTGAATCGCGCAACAAACTGCTCGAACAGCTCAGCCGCTTTCCGCCGGCGCGACTGGCAATTGCCTGCGACCCACGGCGCTCGCCGGATCGCGGCAGTCTGGCGCTGATCGCCGAGCTGGCGCGCAATGCCGCCGCGACCCGGATCTGGCTGTTGCAGGCGCCGCCAGGACAAGCCCTGGACGCCGAGCGCCTCGGTGACTGGCACGTCGCGCTGCAACAGCTTGAGCTGCCATTTGCCGATAGCGCCCCGTTGAACTGGCTGGAGCATGGACATGACTGATGCCTGGAAAGCACCGCTGAAACTGGCGGTGGTCGGCCACACCAATGTCGGCAAGACTTCGCTGCTGCGCACGCTGACCCGCGATGTCGGCTTCGGCGAAGTGTCCCATCGCCCGAGCACCACGCGGCATGTCGAAGGTGCGCGGTTGTCGGTGGATGGTGAGCCGTTGCTCGACCTCTACGACACACCGGGCCTGGAAGACGCCATCGCCCTGCTGGATTTTCTCGAGCGCCTGGAACGCCCCGGCGAACGCCTCGATGGCCCGGCGCGATTGGCGCGGTTTCTCGACGGCAGCGAAGCACGCCAGCGTTTCGAACAGGAAGCCAAGGTGCTGCGGCAACTGCTCGACTCCGACGCCGGCCTGTATGTAATCGATGCCCGCGAACCGGTGCTGGCCAAGTACCGCGATGAACTGGAAGTGCTGGCCGGTTGCGGCAAGCCGCTGCTTCCGGTGCTGAATTTCGTCAGCAGTGCCAACCACCGCGAGCCGGACTGGCGTGAAGCGCTGGCGCGTCTCGGCCTGCATGCGCTGGTGCGTTTCGACAGCGTTGCCCCGCCCGAAGATGGCGAGCGGCGACTGTATGAAAGCCTCGCGTTGCTGCTGGAAAATGCCCGCCCACAGCTTGAACGTCTGATCGCCGATCAACAGGCCCAGCGCCTCGCCCGCGAGCAAAGTGCTGCACGCCTGATCGCCGAACTGTTGATCGACTGCGCCGCATGCCGGCGCAGTGTGGCGACCGAAGCCGAGCAGGAACAACAAGCCATCAGCGATCTGCGCAAGGACGTGCGCCAACGCGAACAACGTTGTGTAGAAACGCTGCTCAAGCTCTACGCCTTCCGCCCGCAGGACGCTGCCGCCAGCGATCTGCCGCTGCTCGACGGGCGTTGGGGCGATGACCTGTTCAACCCGGAAACCCTCAAGCAACTGGGCGTGCGGGTCGGCGGCGGGATCGCGGCCGGCGCGGCAGCCGGCGCCGGGGTGGATCTGCTGGTGGGCGGCATCACCCTTGGCGCCGCCGCGCTGGCCGGTGCAATTGCCGGCGGCGCCCTGCAAACCGCCCGCAGCTATGGCAATCGCCTGTTGGGCAAGATCAAGGGACAACGTGAACTGACGGTCGACGACAACGTGTTGCGCCTGTTGGCCCTGCGTCAGCGGCAACTGCTGCAAGCGCTGAATGCCCGTGGTCATGCAGCGATGGATGCCGTTCAGGTGGCGACGCCGCAGGACAAGACCTGGCGTGAAGGCAAGTTGCCGGACGCACTGAACATCGCCCGGGCCCATCCGCAATGGTCGTCGCTCAACCCGCATCCGAAGTTGAATCAGGCTCAGCGTCAGGAACAGATCGATGAGTTGGTGAGCACGGTCCTCGAACTCTAGAACCAGCCCAACTTGAGGAATTGCTTGACCAGCGCCGTCACACGGCTGCGATCGGTGCGATCGGCGCGCCCGTCGTTGTCGACGTCCGAACACAGGACAACCTCAAAGCCGCCATCGTTATCCAGGCCGTGGACGGCGGCCTTGTAAGCGATGGTTTCGCCCTGATGAAAGTGCAGCCTTACTGATTCCGGCGTTCCATAGCCGCCGGGGTTCAGAGCGAAGATCCGCAGATGTCGCGTGTCCTCGTCGGCCGCGTTGAACCAGGCGCATTTCAGATAGGTTCGGGTGAAGCTGCGCAGTTGCGCGACTTCACGGGCAGAGGCTTCGCGCCAATCCTGTTCGCTGTCATGAAAGCGCAACTGGACAGTGCCCCCTGCGCCGCTGCCCGATCGATCCCGGGCAATTACTTTCAAAAAACGCATCCGTGCGCTCCCTCCGCAAAAAAACAGTCTGGGCCGAAGGGGCAGCACGCGCCATATACCGTTTCCCGGCTTGACGTAAGAAGGTTCAGCGCGTCTCGCGGGACAGCACGGTAAAAGCCTTGTGCTTCAACACGGCAAGATCCATCACCGGCACGTCCATCTCCTTCGCCAGCTCATCCCACTGGCGCATCCGCAGACTGATGGCGCACAGCGGATCCTCCTCGAACGCATCGGCTTCGACCTCGGTCATCACCCCGCCCTGATACTCGAGGGTGCGGCGGCTGGCTTCGCTCAAGCGTTCGTAATAGCCCGGCTCCCTGAGCGTCAGATAGCGCTTGGCCTGGACGTGATACTCCACCAGCCGCGCCAGGCGTTCGCTGAATCCGGCCTCGCGCAAATAATCCGCACCCAGCCGCTCGTGGCTGACCACGCCGTAACCGTCCATGTTCTCCGCGCCTTCGGTACACAAATGGCCGATGTCGTGGAAGAACGCGGCGAGGACCACTTCATCGTCAAAGCCTTCGGCGATGGCCAGTTGCGCGGCCTGGGACATGTGTTCAATCTGCGACACCGGTTCGCCGATGTAATCGCTGGTGCCAAAACGCTCATAGAGCCCGAATACCCGGGCGATGACTTGTTCGTGACTCAACATCAACGCTCTCCAAAAAGCTGTGCAACATTGCGCTCGGCCATGGCCGGGCCGACGCTCATGCCGACGCCGCTGTGCATCAGCGCCACACTCAGCCCCGGTGCCGCACGCAGGAACGAAAACGGCCCCGGCCCCCGGGAACCATAGACACCCTGCCAGCGCTCGACCACCTGCACCTTGCAGCCGAGGGTCTGTTCGGCCAGTTCGAGCATCCAGTTGTCGACCTGCTCGGCGTTGAACGGCGAAGGATCGCTGCCGTAATGGTGCGAATCACCGATGATCAGTTCGCCATAAGGTGTCGGGCTGATCAGCAGGTGAATGCCGTTTTCCTGCAGGTGTGGTTGCTCGCGCAGGATCTGCGCGTGCACCTCAGACGCTTCCGGCAGGTCGGCGAAGGCGCCGTAATGCACGCAGCTGAGGCCGGTGAGCAAGGCGTGTTGCAGGTTCAGGTCAATCTGCGGCCGGGCGCGAAGCATTTGCAGACGGCAGATTTGCGGGTCGAGTGCGGCAATCGGCTCGGCCAGCAAGGTCTGATAATCGTGGCCGGAACAGACGATGATCTGCTCGGCATTGAAGATCCCGGCAGTGCTGTACAGGCGCCCCGGTTCGACGTCGCGCACCAGCGTCGAGAAGTGAAACTCGACGCCGAGTTCACGGCGCAGGTATTCGATCAGCGCTGGAATCGCCTCCCTGGAATACAGCTGTTGATCGTCCAGGCCATGCAGAGCGGCGCGGTGATGACTGAACTGGCCGCCATACAGATCGCGCATCGCGGCACCGCGCAGCAGCTCGACGCGGTAGTCGTGCTCCACGGCGCGCCCGGCGCAGAAGGCTTCGAGCAAGTGTTCTTCCGCCTCAGTGCGAGCGAACAGGTACGAGCCATTGCGCTTGAGTTGCAGGCCGGCGAGCTGCGCCCACTGCCCCCAGATTTCGCGACTGGCTTTGGCCAGTTCAAGCATCGGACCCGGTGGCTGACCGGTGACCAGTGCCTGGCCGAAGTTGCGTACCGAGGCGCCGAGTGGTGTGGCGGTGCGTTCGAAAACCGTGACCTTGAGGCCGCGTCGGGCAGCGGCATAAGCGTGGGACAGACCCAGAATGCCGGCGCCGACGATCAGCAAGTCTTTGTGATGAGTCATAACGCAATCCCGTTTTTGTGGCGAGGGAGCTTGCTCCCGCTCGGCTGCGCAGCCGTCGTGAATTCAGCAGAGTGCCCGTTTGCAGAATTCGGGACCGCTTAGTGCTCCAACGGGAGCAAGCTCCCTCGCCACAGATGTGTGAGTCAGTTATTTCGCGGCGACTTTCTCGGACTTGCCGTCATAGCGCTTGCGCCATTCGGTCAGGATCTCGTCGCGGTTCTTCGACGCCCAGGCAAAGTCGTTCTTGATCAGGCGCTGCTCGTAGTCGGCCGGCAGTTCGGTTTGTGGCTTGGCGATGCCCGGCTGGGCGAGGACGGCGAAGTTTTCCTTGTACAGATCCATCGCCGGGGCGCTGGCGGAGAAGTCGGCCAGTTTCTTCGCCGCTTCTTCATGCGGCGTGCCTTTGATCACGGCAGTCGCTTCGATCTCCCAGCCCAGCCCCTCCTTCGGCAGGATGATGTCCAGCGGCGCGCCCTGACGCTTCAACTGAACAGCCGGATATTCAAAGGAAATGCCGATCGGGAACTCGCCCGCCGCCGCCAGTTTGCAAGGCTTGGAACCGGAGTGAACGTACTGGCCGATGTTCTGGTGCAGACCATCCATGTAGGCCCAGCCCTGCTTCTCGCCGAAGGTTTGCAGCCAGGCGCTGACGTCGAGGAAACCGGTACCGGACGAGGCCGGGTTCGGCATCACGATCTTGCCTTTGTATTCAGGCCTGGTCAGGTCCTGCCAGCTCACCGGTTTGCTCAGGCCCTGCTTCTCGGCCTCGACGGTGTTGAAGCAGATGGTCGCGGCCCAGACGTCCATGCCGACCCAGGCTGGCGGGTTGGCGGCGTCGCGGTAGTTGGCGCCGATCTTGCCCAGATCCTTCGGCGCATAGCTTTGCAGCATGCCTTGCTGATCGAGGATCGCCAGGCTCGACGCCGCCAGCCCCCACACCGCGTCAGCCTGTGGACGTTCCTTTTCGGCCAGCAGTTTGGCGGTGATGATCCCGGTGGAATCACGCACCCACTTGATCTCGATGTCCGGATTAGCTTTTTCGAAAGCCTCTTTGTAGGACTTCAACTGCTCGGCTTCGAGGGCGGTGTACACCGTCAACTCGGTTTTTGCCGCGAAGGCATTCAGGCTGAAAGTAGCGAGCACAGCAGCGGCCAGGGCCATAGGCTTGAACATGATCGTTTTCCTGTCTTGAGTTGAGGTTGGGAAAATCAGTGGCCGGGCGCGGTTTGCCGCCAGGCCTGGGAACGGCGCAGCAAGCCGCGCGAAGCCCACGCCAGCAGCAAGGACACGCCCGCCGAGGTGAACAGAATCAGGGTCGACATCGCCGCCGCGCCGCCGACGTTGCCGGCGTCATCCATGTTCAGCACCGCCACCGCGGCGAGGATGGTGTCGGGGCTGTAGAGGAAGATCGCGGCGGACACGGTGGTCATCGCAGAGACGAACAGGTAGCGCACGATGTCCAGCAGCGCCGGCAGACAGATCGGCACGGTGACGCGCAGGTAATGCCGGTACAGCGGTGCCTTGAGCGACAGTGCGGCGGCTTCGAACTCGGCATCGAGCTGGCGCAGCGCGGTGGTGGCGGTCATCTGCGCGGTGGTCAGATAGTGAGCAATGGTGCAGACGATCAGCAGCGTCATGCTCCCGTACAGCATGTGCAGCGGGTTGCCGGTCAGGTTGAAAAAGAAGACATAACCCAGCCCCAGCACCAGCCCCGGCACCGCCATCGGTACGAAACTGAGCATGCGCAGGGTCAGATTCAGCCCGCGCTGGCTGCGGGTCTTTTCCATCAGATAGGCGCCGGTGAAGATCAGCACACTGCCGACCAACGCCGTGCCCAGCGCCATCTTCAGACTGTTGCCATAGGCCAGCCAGCCACCGCCGGCGGTCTCGTTGAACCGGTAGTGGTTGAGCGACAGCGACAGGTTGTACGGCCAGAACTTCACCAGCGAGGAGAACATCGCCATGCCGAACACCAGCAGCAACGCCGCGCTGATCAGCAGGACGATGGCCAGATAACAGGCATCGCGCTTCTTTGATGGCGCCGGTTTGAACACCTGGGCGCGGCCGCTCATGGAGTCGCCGTGACGACGACGCAGCCAGGCATCGACACCGAAGCTGAACAGCGCCGGCAGCAGCAGAACCATGCCGATCAATGCGCCGCGACCGAACTGCTGTTGGCCGACCACGGCTTTGTAGGCTTCCAGCGCCAGCACCTGAAAGTCGCCACCGACCACCACCGGCACGCCGAAATCGGTGATGGTCAGGGTGAACACCAGACAGAACGCGGCAAACACCGCCTGGCGGGTCGCCGGCCAGGTGATGCTGCGAAAGGCCTTCGCCGGACTGGCGCCCATGCTCGACGCTGCATCGAACAGTCGCGCATCCGCCAACGACAGCGCCGACAGCAAAATCATCAAGGCGTGTGGGAAGGTGTAGATCACTTCACCCAGAACAATCCCCCAGAACCCGTAGATGTTGTCCGAGAGCAGCCCGCGCAACAGGCCCTGATTGCCGAACAGATAGACCAGCGCGATTCCCGGCAGCATCGAAGGTGCCATCAGCGGCAGCAGTGAAATCCCGCGCCAGATGCCTTTGCCGGGAATCAACGTGCGTTGCAGGGCGTAGGCAAACAGGTAGGCCAGCGGTACGACAATCGCCGCAACGCTGAGGGAAACCTTCAGACTGTTGCCGAGCAGCCAATGGAAGTTGTCGCTGGTCACCAGCTCCCTCGCGGCCAGCCAGCCACCACCCTGCCCCGCTTCGCTGCTGAAACCGCGCCAGAAGATCGCCAGCAAGGGCAACAGCACCGCCACACCGAGCAGCACCAGCAGCAGGAGTTTGCCGCCGAGGACGAAGATCCGGTCGCCGACCTCGGCCCCGGACACCTGCCGCGCCTGCTTGTGCGGTAGCGGCAGCGCCATGTTCGCGCTCATCAGGCAAACACCTGCAGGCTGCGCGGCGGCAGCGCGACCATGATCTGCCGGGCACCGAGGCGCGGCATGGCTTCCGGCGCCAGTTCGGCGAGCAAGGCGTGACCGGGCAATTGATCGAGCTCGAAGCTCATGCGGCAGCGGTTGCCGAGGAAGGTGATCTCGCGGACTTTGGCCGGGAACAGGTTTTCTTCATGCACCAACGGATTGACGTTGATCGCTTCCGGGCGGCAGAACAACCGGCCCGACGGGCTGTGGACGCTGCCGTCGGCCAGGCGCAGGTTCATCCCGCCGACCTTGGCGTGGCTGTCGCTGCTGCGCTGGAACGGCAGCCAGTTGCCCTGGCCGACAAACTCGGCCACGAACGGTGTGGCCGGGCGGTTGTAGATTTCCTGCGGGGTGGCGTATTGCTCGACCTTGCCGTTGTTCATCACGGCGATGCGGTCGGCCATCAGCATGGCTTCGTCCTGATTGTGGGTGACCATCAGGGTGGTAATGCCGAGGTTGCGTTGCAGTTGGCGCAGCTCGGTGCACAAATGCTCGCGAACCCGTGCGTCGAGGGCCGACATCGGTTCGTCGAGCAACAGCAGCGACGGTGCCGGCGCCAGGGCGCGGGCCAGTGCCACACGTTGCTGCTGACCGCCGGATAACTGGCCCGGGTACTTTTTCTCACTGCCGCTGAGGCCGACCAGTTCCAGCATCTGACCGACACGACGGCGCACTTCATCGCGACCACTGCCGGCGAGGCCGTAGGCAATGTTCGCTTCGACAGTCAGATTGGGGAACAGCGCGTAGGACTGGAACAGGATGCCGTAGTCCCGAGCCTGTGGCGCGAGGTGGGAAACGTCGCGCTCGCCTAGGTACAACTCG
Source organism: Pseudomonas sp. KCJK9016 (assembly GCF_046231795.1). Lineage (NCBI taxonomy): Bacteria > Pseudomonadati > Pseudomonadota > Gammaproteobacteria > Pseudomonadales > Pseudomonadaceae > Pseudomonas > Pseudomonas sp. KCJK9016. The sequence goes on from NZ_JBJJMM010000002.1 coordinate 89,455, forward strand.
CCGCTGTCCTGCTTCTCCAGACCGGCGATGCAGCGCAACAGCGTGGTCTTGCCGCAGCCCGACGGGCCGAGCAGGCACACCAGTTCACCGGCCGCGACATCGAGAGAGACGTTATCCAGCGCGGTAAAGGCGCCGAAGCGCTTCTGCACGCCGCGCACTTTCATCGGTGCGCCGGAGTTGGTCAGGGCAGTTGCGATTGCAGGGTTCATGGACAGGCCTCATCAAGCGGATGAGGCAGATCCTAGAGTTGTAATGCGTCGGTCATATGGCAACAAGGCAAAATCGACCGATAGTGGTATTCAGGGATTTTGGTTGATCAGGCCGGTGACATTTCCTGCGCCAGCCCGAGAAACGCTGCCGGCAAGCGCGCATTCTTGCGCTCTTTGAGGCAGTAGAGGTATTCGGGAATCTGCGGCGCATTCTCCAGGGTCAGCACCCGCAACTGCGGATCATGGGGCACTTCCTGACGGGCAATGATGCTGATGCCGATATTGCGCAGCACCGCCTCGCGGATCGATTCACGGCTGCCGATCTCCAGCAACGGGCCGAAACTCACTCCGGCATCGGCCAGCAACTCTTCGGTCAGGCGACGGGTAGTCGAACCCGGTTCGCGCATCAACAGGGTATGCCCGGCCAGGGCGTTCAGCGTCACATGGTCGTGCGCCGCCAGCGGATGATTGCGATGCACCGCCAGCACCAGCGGATCGCTGCCGAGCACCCGGCGGATCAGCCGCGCATCGTCGAGCAGCTGCGACGACGCCGCGACATCCACCCGATAATCCTCCAGCGCTTCGAGCACTTGCTGGGAATTACCGATTTCCACCGAGACCTCCACCTGAGGCAAGCGCTCACGGAAGGTCTTCACCAGATCGAGGATGTAATACGGTGCGGTGGCAGCGATGCGCAGCGTGCCCTGCACCTGGCCGCTGTTGCGCAGGAAGAAGTCGATATCAGCCTCCTGCTGCAACAGCGCCTTGACCATCGGCAACAGCCGCGCGCCTTCGTCGCTGACACTCAGGCGCCGGCCACCTCGATAGAACAGCTCCACCGAATACTGGCTTTCCAGATTACGGATCTGGGTGGTCACGGTCGGTTGACTGAGGCCGAGCTTTTTCGCCGCCAGCGTGATGCTGCCCAGGCGGGCCACCATGTAAAACGCTTTCAGCTCGGCACTCAGCACAACCGTCCCTCTTCCTCTATTTGCGCAGCAGGCGCAAACCGTTGAACACCACCAGCAGGCTCACGCCCATGTCGGCGAACACCGCCATCCACATGGTGGCGAGCCCGGCGAAGGTTACCCCAAGAAAGATCGCTTTGATCACCAGCGCCAGTGCGATGTTCTGCTTCAGAATAGCGGCGGTATGGCGCGACAGGCTGATGAAGGCCGGGATCTTGCGCAGATCGTCGTCCATCAGGGCGACATCAGCGGTCTCGATGGCCGTATCGGTACCGGCCGCCGCCATCGCAAAACCGATCTCCGCCCGAGCCAGCGCCGGCGCATCGTTGATGCCGTCACCGACCATGCCGACCCGACGGCCCTGCGCATACAGGTCTTCAATGGCTTGCAGTTTGTCGGTCGGCAACAAGTCGCCCTTGGCTTGATCGATCCCGACCTGCGCCGCAATCGCCTGCGCGGTGTGGATGTTGTCGCCGGTGAGCATCAGGGTTTTCACGCCCAGATCATGCAACTGGCGGATCGCCTCGCGGCTGGTTTCCTTGACCGTGTCAGCCACAGCGAACAGCGCCAGCGGACCGGAACGGTCGAGCAGCAACACCACGGACTTGCCCTGTTTCTCCAGCGCGAACAGTTTTTCTTCCAGTTGCGGCGAGCACAGGCCCAGCTCTTCGACCAGTCGGTGGTTGCCCAGGTGGTAGGCCTGACCGTTGACCTCACCTTTCACACCGCGCCCGGCCAGCGCTTCGAAGTTATCCACAGCCAGGGTCGCGAAGCCTTTATCCACAGCCGCGTTGGCGATGGCCAGCGAGACCGGGTGATCGGAACGCCCGGCCAGTGCGGCGGCAATCGCCGGGGCCGTGGCGTCGGCGGTCGGGTCGAGGGACAGGTAGTCGGTCTGCACCGGTTTGCCGTGGGTGATGGTGCCGGTCTTGTCGAGGGCCAGATAGTCGAGCTTGAAACCGCCCTCCAGGTACACGCCACCCTTGACCAGAATGCCTTTGCGCGCCGCCGCCGCGAGGCCACTGACGATGGTCACCGGGGTGGAAATCACCAGTGCACACGGGCATGCGACGACCAGCAGCACCAGCGCGCGGTAGATCCAGTCGAACCACGCGGCGCCCATGAACAGCGGCGGGATGATCGCCACGGCCAGGGCCAGAACGAAGACCACCGGGGTGTAGATTTTCGAGAATTGATCGACGAAGCGCTGGGTCGGCGCACGTGCGCCCTGGGCCTGTTCCACGGCGTGGATGATTCGCGCCAGAGTGGAATTGTTCGCCGCTGCGGTCACGGTGTATTCCAGCGAACCGGCCTGGTTGATGGTGCCGGCGAAGACTTTATCACCGACGGTTTTTTCCACCGGCAGGCTTTCACCGGTGATCGGCGCCTGATCGATGGTCGAGCTGCCGCTGACGACTTCACCGTCCAGCGCGATGCGCTCGCCCGGTTTTACCCGCACACGGGCGCCGAGATCGATGCTTTTTACCTCCAGTTCGACCCAGTTGCCGTCAGCCTGCAACACAGTCGCCTGTTCTGGCGTCATCTGCATCAAACCGCTGATGGCGTTGCGTGCGCGGTCCAGCGAGCGCGCTTCGATCAGCTCGGCCACAGTAAACAGGAACATCACCATCGCCGCTTCCGGCCACTGGCCGATCAACACCGCACCGGTCACGGCGATGCTCATCAGGGCGTTGATGTTGAGGTTGCGGTTCTTCAGGGCGATCCAGCCCTTCTTGTAGGTGGTGAGGCCACCGCTGAGGATCGAGATCAGCGCGATGATCGCCACCACCCAGGTCGGGGCAGCGTTGGTGAAGTGGATCACTTCAGCAGCGAGCGCACCGACGCCGGACAGCGCCAATGGCCACCAGTGTTTTTTCACCGGGGCGGCGGCCGGGGCATCAACGCCTGCCTCCAGCGGCTCGGCCTGCATGCCGAGGGATTTGATCGCGTCGATGATCGGCGCGGTGTCCGGCAGATTGTGGGTCACGCCGAGCACGCGGTTGATCAGGTTGAATTCCAGTTGCTGGATCCTGGCCAGCTTGCCGAGCTTGTTCTGGATCAGCGTTTGCTCCGTCGGGCAGTCCATCGCCTCGATGCGGAAACTGCTCAAGCGGGCGTCGGCGCTTTTCGCTTCGCTCAGCTGAATCAGCGACGGGGCCGCGGCTTTTGATGCACAGCAGGAATCAGCGCCGTGGTCATGTTTATGCACAGGCTGCAATTTGTGGCTGTGGTCGTGTCCCGCGCGGGATGTGTGGGTGTGCTGGGAATCGCTCATTGGTCGCGTCCATGAAGGTGCCTGTTGCCAAGTAAAGACCCTGTAGCCACTATAGGGTCAAGCACCCTTTTTGGAGATTGCCGCCATGAAGATCGGAGAACTGGCGAAACAGACCGATTGCGCCGTGGAAACCATCCGCTACTACGAGCGCGAAAACCTGCTGCCGGAACCGGCCCGCAGCGACGGCAACTACCGCGTCTACACCCAGGCCCACGCCGAACGCCTGACCTTCATCCGCAATTGCCGTACCCTCGACATGACCCTCGAAGAAATCCGCAGCCTGCTCGCCTTGCGCGACAGCCCGCAGGATCAGTGCGAGAGCGTGAATGCGCTGATCGACGAGCACATCCAGCACGTCAAGGCGCGGATCGACGGGTTGTTGGCGTTACAGACGCAACTGCTCGACCTGCGCCAGCGTTGTGGCGAAGGGCCGGCAGCGGATCAGTGCGGGATCTTGCAGCAGCTGGAAGTGAGTGGCGGGGTTGTGGCGGCGGAGGTCGAGCATTCGCATGTGGGCCGTAGTCACGGCCATTAAGAACGCCAGAAACGACTGAGGGAGCCATTTGGCTCCCTCAGTGTTTTGTCACTCGTGCTTCAGACCGCCATCGGCGCAGTCATCGGCGCATGGTGCTCGTAGCCTTCCAGCGAGAAGTCGCTCGGTTCCACCCGTTCCAGCCATTCCGGTTGGTACACGCCTGTCTTGGCAAACTCCGGCACGCGATCCGAAATCTTCAGCTTCGGCATGGCGAATGGCTCGCGCTTGAGCTGTTCGTTGAGCATGTCCAGGTGGTTTTCGTAGACGTGGGCGTCACCGATGAAATAGGTGAACCAGCGCGGCGTGTAGCCGGTCAGGCGACCGATCAGGCTCAGCAGCGCAGCGCCTTCGGTGAGGTTGAACGGCGTGCCCAGCCCCAGGTCGTTGGAGCGGATGTAGAGGGTCAGAGAGATCTCTCTGGTCTCGACGTTCGGGTGGAACTGATAAAGCAGATGGCACGGCGGCAGGGCCATTTCATCGAGCTGGGCGCAGTTCCAGCCGTGGAACAGGATGCGGCGGCTGCCCGGGTCCTTGATGATCGTGTCGACGCATTGGCGCACCTGATCGATGGCTTTGTACAGCACCACATAGGCCTGGCCGTCTTCTTCACCCTGGGCAATCTGCTTGTAGCCGTTGCTCAGGGTTTGTTCGATGGCGGCGGTGTTGCTCAGCGGAATCTGCTTGTACGCCGGCCATTTGCGCCATTGCACACCGTAGATTTCGCCGAGGTCGTCCTCGCCCTGGCGGAACGGGTTGGCCAGCCACTGGGCGTTTTCGTTGGCGTTCTGATCCCAGACCTTGCAGCCCAGCGCACGGAATTCGGCGGCGTTGTTCACCCCGCGCAGAAAACCGCACATCTCGCCGATGGCCGATTTGAAGGCCATCTTGCGGGTGGTGATCGCCGGGAAACCTTCCTGCAGATCGAAGCGCAGCATCGCGCCCGGAAAGCTGATGGTGTTCACGCCGGTACGGTTGGCCTGTTTGGTGCCGTTATTGATGACGTGCGACACCAGATCGAGATATTGCTTCATGAGTTACCTGTGTCCTTGAGCCCCGGCCAAACCGCGCCGGGGTTCGAATATTTAAGCTGTCGGTGCAACCGGCGCCGACGGGGCTCGGCGGTAGGCCAGCCAGATCAGGAACAGCCCGCCGATGATCATCGGTACGCAGAGGATCTGACCCATGGTCAGCCAGTTCCAGGCCAGATAGCCCAGTTGCGCGTCCGGTACGCGGACGAATTCGACGATGAAACGGAAGATGCCATAGAACAGCGCGAACATGCCCGAAACCGCCATGGTCGGGCGCGGCTTGCGCGAGAACAGCCAGAGAATCAGGAACAGCGCCACGCCTTCGAGCGCGAACTGATACAGCTGCGACGGGTGACGCGGCAGTTGCGCCGGGTCGCTGAACGGCGGGAACACCATGGCCCACGGCACGTCGGTGGCCTTGCCCCACAGCTCGGCGTTGATGAAGTTGCCGATACGCCCGGCGCCCAGACCGATCGGCACCATCGGCGCGACGAAGTCCATCAGCTGGAAGAACGACTTGCCGTTACGCTTGCCGAACCACAGCGCCGCCAGCATCACGCCAATAAAGCCGCCGTGAAACGACATGCCGCCCTTCCACACTTCGAAAATCAGCGTCGGGTTGGCGATGTAGGCACTCAGATCGTAGAACAGCACATAGCCCAGTCGCCCGCCGACAATCACGCCCATCGACAGCCAGAACACCAGGTCGGAGAGTTTCTCCTTGGTCCAGGTCGGATCGAAACGGTTGAGCCGGCGCGACGCCAGCAGCCATGCGCCGCCGATGCCGACCAGGTACATCAGGCCGTACCAGTGGATTTTCAGCGGACCGATGGCCAGGGCCACCGGATCGATCTGCGGGTAAGGCAGCATTGCGAGTCCTCGTTAGCGTTCAAATCTTCAAAATTCCCGGGCGACGCTGCCACCTCAGGATTAAGCCAGGATTGTGGACCTGCTCAGAACAAAAAGCTCAGCCCCACGCAGAACAGCAAAGCGGCGAACAGCCGTTTCAGCAACTTCGGCGACAGCCTGTGTGCCAGCCGCGCGCCGAGACGGGCGAATACCATGCTGGTCAGGGCAATGCCGAGCAACGCCGGCAGATACACAAACCCGAGACTATGGGCCGGCAGCAATGGATCATGCCAGCCCAGAATCATGAAACTTATTGCACTTGCCACGGCGATCGGCAGCCCACAGGCCGACGAGGTCGCCACCGCCTGCTGCATCGGCACGCTGCGCCAGGTCAGGAACGGCACGGTCAACGAGCCGCCACCGATACCGAAAATCGCCGAGGCCCAGCCGATCACACTGCCGGCCACGGTCAGACCGAGTTTGCCAGGCACCGTTCGGCTGGCCTTGGGTTTGATGTCCAGCGCCAGCTGTGCCGCGATCACCAGGGCAAACACGCCGATGATCTTCTGCAGGTTTGGCCCGGAGATCGCCTCGGCGGTCAGCGCGCCGAAACCGGCACCGAGCAGGATGCCGACAGTCATCCAGGCGAAAATCGGCCAGCGTACCGCCCCGCGTCGATGATGTTCACGCACGGCGTTGACCGAGGTAAAGATGATCGTCGCCAGCGATGTGCCGACGGCCAGGTGGGTCAGGATCGACGGATCGAAGCCCTGCAAGGTGAAACTGAACACCAGCACCGGGACGATGATGATTCCGCCGCCAACCCCGAACAGCCCTGCCAGTATGCCTGCGCAGGCACCCAGCGCCAGATAGAGCAGAAATTCCATGACTGCCTCCAGAGGCGCATCCCAAAACCGGAGCGGCATGGTAACGGATGGATACCCTTCGGCTCCACTGGCGATGGATGCACGGACGATGTCTGCGTAGAGTGGGCAAAAAACACACAAGGACCACCTTATGTGCCTGATCGTTTTCGCCTGGCGGCCGGGACATGCCCTGCCGCTGATCGTCGCGGCCAACCGTGACGAGTTCTACGCCCGGCCCAGCCTGCCGCTGGCCCAGTGGCCCGAATCGCCGCAGGTTTACGCCGGAAGGGATCTGGAAGCTGGCGGCACCTGGCTCGGCCTCGGCGAGAACGGGCGCTTCGCTGCGCTGACCAACATCCGCGATCCGCATCAACCGCCGGCACGGCGCTCCCGGGGCGAACTGGTGGCGGGTTTTCTGACCGGCAACCTGTCGATCGATGACTACTTGTCCGACGTTGTCGCCCGTTCGCCGGAATATGCCGGGTTCAACCTGCTGCTGGGTAACGCCCACGAGCTGTGGCACTTCAACGCGCGGTCTTCGGAACCGGTGATGTTGCAACCGGGTATCTATGGACTGTCAAACGCCGGACTGGATACGCCGTGGCCGAAACTGCTCAAGGCCAAGGCGGCATTGAGTGCGGTATTGGATGATCCGCAGCCCGAACCATTGCTGGCGCTGCTGGGAGATGCGCAAACGGCGCCGTTCGCCGAGCTGCCGGATACCGGCGTGGGGCTGGCGACCGAGTCGTTGCTGTCGAGTGTGTTCATTGCCAGCCAGAGTTACGGGACCCGGGCGAGTACGGCGCTGATCGTGCAGGCGGACGGGACGCGGCGGATGGTAGAGCGCAGTTTCGGGCCGTATGGCGGGCATTTGGGGGAGGTGGAGATCAATCTCTGAAGATCGCAGCCCGAAGGCTGCGATCTTCTGTTCAGAGCGGTTTGACCGTCCGCGATAACCCGAGACTCTTCAACGCCAGTTGCAGCGAGCTGTGGATAACCTGCGGGTTGTCGATGGTCATCAGTTCCGCCAACAGATCCTTCGCCTTGCTCAGATTGAGCTGACGCAGCATCCACTTCACTTTCGGCAGGTTGGTGGCGTTCATCGACAGGCTGTCGAAACCCATCGCCATCAACAGCACGGCGGCTGCCGGATCACCGGCCATCTCGCCGCAGATGCTCACCGGCTTGCCTTCGGCATGGGCTTCGCGCACCACGATCTGCAAGGCTTGCAGCACCGCCGGGTGCAGGTAGTCGTAGAGGTCCGCCACCCGTGGGTTGTTGCGGTCCACGGCCAGCAGATACTGGGTCAGGTCGTTGGAGCCGACCGACAGGAAGTCCACCTGCCGCGCCAATTCCCTTGTCTGGTAAACCGCCGCCGGAATCTCGATCATCACGCCCACTGGCGGCATCGGCACATCGGTGCCTTCGTCACGCACTTCGCCCCAGGCCCGGTGGATCAGGTGCAACGCTTCTTCGAGTTCGTGGATGCCGGAGATCATCGGCAACAGGATCCGCAGGTTGTTCAGGCCTTCGCTGGCCTTGAGCATGGCGCGGGTCTGCACCAGGAAGATTTCCGGGTGGTCGAGGGTGACGCGAATCCCGCGCCAGCCAAGGAACGGGTTGTCTTCCTTGATCGGGAAGTACGACAACGCCTTGTCGCCACCGATGTCCAGCGTACGCATGGTGACCGGTTGCGGATGAAACGCGGCGAGCTGCTCGCGGTAGATCGCCAGTTGCTCCTTCTCGCTCGGGAAGCGCTGGTTGATCATGAACGGCACTTCGGTGCGGTACAGGCCGACGCCTTCGGCGCCACGCTTCTGCGCCCGCGCCACGTCCGCCAGCAGACCGGTGTTGACCCACAGCGGCATGCGATGGCCATCGAGGGTCACGCAGGGCAGGTCGCGCAGGGTGTCTAGCCCCAGCGCCAATTGCTTTTCTTCTTCCACCACGTCGGCGAATTGCTTGATCAGCACTTCGCTCGGGTTGGTGTAGATTTCGCCCTTGATCCCGTCGACGATCATCGGGATGCCATCGACCTTGGCGTACGGCAAGTCGACTACACCCATCACTGTCGGAATACCCATGGCCCGGGCCAGGATCGCGACGTGAGAGTTACCCGAACCCAGTACCGAGACCAACCCCACCAGCTTGCCTTCCGGCACTTCACCGAGCTGGGTGGCGGTCAGCTCTTCACTGACCAGGATGGTGTTGTCGGGGAAAACCATGTTGGTCGTGCGGTCTTCCTGCAGATAGGCCAGCAGACGGCGACCGAGGTCACGCACATCCGACGCCCGCTCACGCAGGTATTCATCGTCCATCAATTCGAAACGGTTGACGTGATCGGTCACCACCTGACGCAGCGCGCCCTGGGCCCACTGGCCCGTCTTGATCACGGTTTTGACTTCGTTACCGAGGGACGCGTCATCGAGCATCATCTGGTACACGTCGAACAACGCGCGTTCTTCGGGACGCAACTGGGTGGCCAGTTTGGTCGACAGGTTGCGCATGTCGGCGCGCACGCCTTCAAGCGCCTTCTTGAACAGTTTTATTTCGGCATCGATGTCGTCGACAGATTTGTCTGGCACGACATCGAGGTCGGCCGGCGGCAGCATGACCACCGCCGTACCGACCGCCGCGCCCGGCGAACCCGGCACACCGACGAACTTGGCTTCCTGGATGCCCTTGCCCTGCCGGCCCAGGCCACGGATCGACCCGGTGGCCTCGGCATGGGCGATCACGCCGGCCAGCTGCGCGCTCATGGTCACGAGGAAGGCTTCTTCACCTTCATCGAACTGGCGGCGTTCTTTCTGCTGGATGACCAACACGCCGACGACGCGGCGGTGGTGAATGATCGGCGCCCCGAGGAACGAGGCGTAACGCTCCTCGCCCGTTTCGGCGAAGTAGCGGTAGCGCGGGTGATCCGCGGCGTTTTCGAGGTTCAGGGGTTCTTCACGCGTGCCGACCAGGCCGACCAGACCTTCGTTGGGTGCCATGCTGACCTTGCCGATCGAGCGCTTGTTCAAGCCCTCGGTGGCCATCAGGACGAAGCGGTTGGTCTCGGGATCAAGCAAGTAGACCGAGCAGACCTGGCTGCCCATGGCCTCTTTGACGCGCAATACAATAATCCCCAACGCCGCCTTGAGATCCTTGGCGGAGTTAACTTCCTGGACGATCTTGCGCAGCGTATTGAGCATGGCTCGGGGTCGAACTCCGTCGTCAGTCGCGCGCTAAAAGGCGCGGGGCAAGCTCTTTGAGAGCGCGGCGATACACTTCGCGCTTGAATGTCACCACCTGGCCCAACGGATACCAATAGCTGACCCAGCGCCAGCCATCGAACTCCGGTTTACCGGTCAAATCCATCCGCACCCGCTGCTCGTTGGAGATCAGGCGCAGGAGAAACCACTTCTGTTTCTGGCCAATGCACAGCGGTTGGCTGTGGGTTCGCACCAGACGTTGCGGCAAACGATAGCGCAACCAGCCCCGGGTACAGGCGAGAATTTCAACATCTTCGCGCTCCAGGCCCACTTCTTCGTTCAACTCGCGGTACAAGGCGTCTTCCGGCGTTTCCTCGGGATTGATTCCCCCTTGCGGAAACTGCCAGGCATCCTGATTGATACGGCGAGCCCATAGCACCTGGCCGGCGTCATTCGTCAGAATGATCCCGACATTAGGACGGAAACCATCGGGGTCGATCACGGCAACAACCTCGCAAACGCATGTCGCCGCATTGTTCCACAAAGATTGTGAAGGCGGCAACGAAGGTTCCGAGCTTATGTGCACTCTTGTGAAAAGACCGTATTCTTGTGGCCTTTTTACTGACTTTTCAGCGGGTAACTGCAATGCGCCTGGCTTTATTCGATCTGGACAACACCCTTCTCGGCGGCGACAGCGATCACGCCTGGGGCGACTATCTGTGCGAGCGCGGCTTCCTCGACCCGATCGCCTACAAGGCGCGCAACGACGAGTTCTACCAGGATTACCTGGCGGGCAAGCTGGATAACGCCGCCTACCTGAACTTCTGCCTGGAAATCCTCGGTCGCACCGAGATGGCCGTGCTCGAGCAATGGCACAGCGATTACATGCGCGACTGCATCGAGCCCATCGTGCTGCCAAAGGCGCTGGAGTTGCTGAAAAAACACCGCGACGCCGGCGACAAACTGGTGATCATCACCGCTACCAACCGCTTCGTCACCGCCCCGATTGCCGTGCGCCTAGGCGTTGAAACCCTGATCGCCACCGAGTGCGAGATGCAGGATGGCCGCTACACCGGGCGCAGCACCGATGTGCCGTGTTTCCGCGAAGGCAAGGTGACGCGCCTGAACCGCTGGCTGGACGAGACCGGGCATACCCTGGAAGACAGCTATTTCTACAGCGACTCGATGAATGATCTGCCGCTGCTGGAACAGGTGGCGAATCCGGTGGCGGTCGATCCGGATCCGAATTTGCGCAGCGAAGCCCAAAATCGTGGCTGGCAGGTGATCAGTCTGCGCGACTGACATCGCCATCGCTGGCAAGCCCGCTCCCACTTTGGAACTGTGTCGCACACAATCCTCCGTGGGAGCGAGCCTGCTCGCTAATGAAGGCAATAAGGTCCCAAGCCTTAAACCGGCTTGGCGCCCATCAAGCCGGCAATCGCCACAAAGCAGACAAAACTGAACAACGCCAGGGCAAGGCTGAACCTGCCGACACCACCCGGCGTCTTGCGCAAGCGGTTCAGGCGCACCAGCAGCCAGAACCACGCCAGCGCCGCCACGGTATACAGCACGCTGGAGGCCAGAATCCAGGTCTGTCCCAGCGGCCAGCCCACCAGATGCACCATCCACCAGCCGGTGAACGGCATGCTCAGCAGCGCCAGCCCCATCAGCAGCCAGATGAATACCCGTGGCCGCTGCAGGGTGCGGCTGCCCGCCGTCGCATCACCCTTGCGCCGCGCGAGCAGCACCCAGATACCCAGACCCAGCGCACCCGCCAGCAAAACCGCCGTTGCAACCATGTGTGCCGTTTTCAGGGCAGTCAGCGTTTCCATTGTCGAATTTCCTTATGACCTGCCCATCAGCGTAGCCCGTCAGCCAAGAAACAGCTTATAGGCCGGGTTGTCGCTTTCATCCCAGTACGGGTAGCCGATTTCCGCCAGCGCGGCGGGCACCAGATGACGTTCCTCGTGCGGCACTTGCAGACCGGCGACCACACGACCGTCCGCCGCACCGTGGTTGCGGTAGTGGAACATCGAGATATTCCAGCGCCCGCCAAGCTTGTTGAGGAAGTTGAACAGCGCCCCCGGACGCTCCGGAAATTCGAAGCGCAGCACCACTTCATCGACCACCTGCGCTGCGCGCCCGCCGACCATGTGCCGGATGTGCAGCTTGGCCAGTTCGTTGTCGGTCAGGTCGAGTACCGGGAAACCCTGCTCGGTCAGGCTCGCCAGCAGTGCGCTGCGCGGATCGTTTTCCGGATGGGTCTGCACGCCGACGAAGATGTGCGCTTCGCTGCCGGTGTTGTAGCGGTAGTTGAATTCGGTGATCTGGCGCTTGCCGATGGCTTCGCAGAACGCCTTGAAGCTGCCGGCCTGCTCCGGGATGGTCACGGCGATGATCGCTTCGCGGCCTTCACCCAGCTCGGCGCGCTCGGCAACGTGGCGCAGGCGGTCGAAGTTGACGTTGGCCCCGGAATCGATGGCCACGAACGTTTTGCCGCTGACGCCGCGCTGTTCCACGTACTTCTTGATCCCGGCCACGCCCAGCGCGCCGGCAGGTTCGGTGATCGAACGGGTGTCGTCGTAGATGTCCTTGATCGCCGCACAGATCTCGTCGGTGCTGACGGTGATCACTTCATCGACGTAATCCTTGCAGATATCGAAGGTGTGCTGGCCGATCTGCGCCACCGCCACGCCATCGGCGAAGATGCCCACGGTCGGCAGCACCACGCGCTCGCCCGCCGCCAGCGCCGCTTGCAGGCAGTTGGAATCGTCAGGCTCGACGCCAATGACCTTGATGTCCGGCCGCAGGTATTTCACATAGGCCGCGATGCCGGCGATCAGACCGCCACCCCCCACAGGCACGAAAATGGCGTCCAGCGGCTGCGGATGCTGGCGCAGGATTTCCATCGCCACGGTGCCCTGCCCGGCAATGGTGTGCGGATCGTCGTAAGGGTGGATGTAAACGTAGCCCTTTTCATCGACCAGTTTCAGCGAATAGGCCAGGGCCTCCGGGAACGAGTCGCCATGCAGCACGACCTTGCCGCCGCGGGAGCGCACGCCTTCGACCTTGATCTCCGGTGTGGTCTTGGGCATGACGATGGTCGCTTTCACGCCCAACACTTTCGCCGCCAGGGCCAGGCCCTGGGCATGGTTGCCCGCCGAAGCGGTGACCACGCCACGGGCACGCTCTTCGTCAGTCAGTTGAGTCAGCTTGTTGTAGGCGCCGCGAATCTTGAACGAGAACACCGGCTGCAAGTCTTCGCGCTTGAGCCAGATGTCGTTGCCCAGCCGCTCGGAGAGCTGGCGGGCGTTCTGCAGCGGGGTTTCCACGGCAACGTCATAAACGCGCGAGGTGAGGATCTTCTTGACGTACTGTTCGAGCATCGGAAAGCATCACTGGCGGTTGAGCGGGACCAACGAGTCTAACCCGGCTTTCGGGCGCACGACCACACGAATCCAGAGGTTTTAGCCCGGCTTGCGGCTATAATGCCGGCCTTTCTGTTCTTACCTTGCCCGCTTCCGGAGCCCGCATGACCCAGGATCAACTCAAACAGGCCGTCGCCCAGGCCGCCGTCGACTTCATCCTTCCGAAACTCGACGACAAGAGCATCATCGGTGTCGGCACCGGCTCCACCGCCAACTGCTTCATCGACGCCCTGGCTCGGCACAAGAGCGCGTTCGATGGCGCCGTCGCCAGTTCCGAAGCCACTGCCGCACGCCTCAAGGGCCACGGGATTCCCGTGTACGAACTGAACACGGTCAGCGACCTGGAGTTCTACATCGACGGCGCCGACGAAAGCGACGCGCACCTGAACCTGATCAAGGGCGGCGGTGCAGCCCTGACCCGCGAGAAGATCGTCGCGGCCGTGGCCAAGACCTTCATCTGCATCGCCGACGGCAGCAAACTGGTGCCGGTGCTCGGCGCCTTCCCGCTGCCGGTTGAGGTGATCCCGATGGCCCGCAGCCACGTTGCCCGCCAACTGGTGAAACTGGGCGGCGACCCGGTCTACCGCGAAGGTGTGCTGACCGACAACGGCAACATCATTCTCGACGTGCACAACCTGCAGATCACCAACCCGGTGGAGCTGGAAGCGCAGATCAATGCGATCGTCGGCGTGGTCACCAACGGCCTGTTCGCGGCGCGTCCGGCGGATCTGTTGTTGCTGGGTACCAGCGAAGGTGTGAAGACCCTGAAGGCCGAGTAACCTCAGGCTGCCTGCAAATTCGCGGGCAGACGAATAAACCCGTGGGAGCGAGCCTGCTCGCGAAAGCGCCAGTTCAGCCAACAGCTTCATTGGCTGACACGACGCCATCGCGAGCAGGCTCGCTCCCACAGTGTTTTGTGGTGCGAATTAGTGCTGCGCAGGTTTTCTGAAGACATAAAACAGATTCGGCTCGCTCACCAGATACAACGTCCCGTCATCATCCATCGCGATGCCTTCCGCCTGCGGCACGGTTTTCTTCAGTCCTTGCCGGCCACCGCTCAACGACATCGTGCTCAACGGGCGTCCGTCCACATCCAGCTCCAGAATCAGCCGCGACTCGTCCGACAGCGCCAGCAGATGGCCGCTGCGCTCGTCGTATTGCAGGCTCGACAGGTCACGCACGAACATCCCGGCATCGCGTTTGGGGTTGTTGATCACATGTACCGCGTAGGATTTTTCCGGGTTGAAGTGCGGAAAGCCATGCACTTCGTAGATCAGCATCGGATCGCGCTCCTTGGCCACGAACAGACGCTTGCCCACCGAGTCGTAAGCCAGACCTTCGAACCCCTTGTTGCCGCTCATGTGCACGCCGAGCGTCATCTGCTCGGCGTCGGCTGCATCAAGGAAAGTCGTGTCCTGCTCCAGATGAACCTTGATCAGGCGCTGCTGACGCTCATCGCTGATGACGTAGGTATCGGCGCTGATGAACTCCACCGCCTCCGCATCGCCAAAACCGATCAACGCGACACGCCGCAAGATCCGGCCTTCCAGCGACAGCTCGATCAGCTCGGCATGCTTGTTGGTGACGGTGAACAGGCTCTTACGTACCGGATCGTAGGTCAGCGCCGAGACGTCATCGTTCAGCCCTTCGATGACCCGGCCCTCGATGGCCACGTGGTACCGGTCCAGATTGATCGCCTCGATGCGGTGGGGCTGCCAGTGACTTTGCAGGTTGAACCAGGCGCGCTCGAACAGTCGCAGGTATTGGCCGATCGCAATCAATGCGAGCAGGGTAATGACCGAAAGGATGATCAGAAGAGGCTTGGGGCGGGCAAGTCGACGCATTCGGGCTGGGCTCGGATCAAAACAGGCGGATGAAATATCACGCCTGTCTGAATCGAAGCTTAAAGGCCCCTTGCCCCGGACGACAACCTTGCAGCGGCGGGCAGGTTATTTCTGTTTTTCGAAGCGGTAGAACAGGTTCGGCTCGCTGACCATGTACAGCGTGCCCTGCTCGTCCATGGTCACGCCTTCGGCGCGGGGAATGGTTTTCTTCAGGCCGTTGAAACCGCCGAGCAGAGTCATGAAGCTGACTTGCTCGCCCTTCTCGTCCAGTTCCAGCAGCAGGTGCGAATCGGCGGACAGCACCAGGGTATGGCCGGTACGCGGATCGACCGCCAGCGCCGAGAGATTGCGGATGTCCAGCTCGTCGTTCGGCAGCTTCTGCTTGTCGCCGTCGAGGGTCTGGCTGCCGTCGCTTTTCCAGGTGAACAGTGCCGGTGGACGCTCTTCGCCCAGCAGCAACTGTTGATTGCGCGGGTCCCAGGCAATCGCTTCAAAGGCCTTGTTCTGGTCCTTCGACGGGCCGAGGTCGTATTTCGGGAAATCATCGCGTTTCAGTTCGCGGGTCGCAGCGTCGACCTTGACGATGGACAGCATGTGCTCGCGCTCATCGACGACCGCCAGCAGGCCGTTGCCCAGCACCGTAACGCCTTCCGGGTTGCTCCAGCCCACCAGCGGCATCTTGCGCAGCACGTCGCCCTGCAAGGTCAGTTCGACCAGGAACGGGTTTTTGCCCATCACCGAAAACAGGGTCTTGCTCTGCGGGTCGAAGGACAGGTCCGAGGCCTCATCCTTTTCCATTCCCGGCAGCAATTTGCCGTCGATCACCACCCGATAGTCAGGCAACCAGATGCTGGCCGTACGTTCGGCCGGGCTCTCGAAGCGCTCGCGCAGCCAGAGCAGGCCCCGGTCATCCCAATGCATCGCATGCGCCAGACCGTAAGCGGCAGCGACTGCCAGCAACAGCCAGTAATACCAGCGCAGGGCGTAACGTGAGCGACGAGCAGGATTGAGCTGAGCTTGAGATGGCATCAGAGGACGAGTTCCGAAAATTCAGGCCATAGGGTAATAGCACAAAGAGGCCGGCTCAGACGCCAGAATGACCGGAATTATCCGGACAGGATGTGAAAAAAACGGCAAATGGCGGGATTGCCTTATGCCTTTGCGGGCGGCACCACAAAAACAAATGTGGGAGCAAGCTCGCTCCCACAGTTTTTCTTAGAGTTGCAGTCAGCGCACGCTGCTGGTGAAGCGGCTGGCGCCCGGCAGTTCCAGCACGATGTCATCGCCAACGTTCAGCGGGCCGACGCCCACCGGCGTGCCGGTCAGGATCACATCACCGGCCTGCAGTGAGAAACAACCGGCCATGTGCTGAATCATCGGCACGATCGGGTTGAGCATCGCGCTGCTGTTGCCGTCCTGGCGTACTTCGCCATTGATGGTCAGGCGGATGCCGATGTCAGTGAGATCAGGGAAAGTACTGCCGACCACGAACGGAGCAATCACCGCCGCGCCATCGAACGACTTGGCGATTTCCCACGGCAGGCCCTTGGACTTGAGTTCGGCCTGCTTGTCGCGCAGGGTCAGGTCCAGCGCCGGGGCGAAACCGGAAATCGCGTCCAGCACCTCCTCACGACTCGGTTTGGTGGACAGCGGCTTGCCGATCAACACAGCGATTTCCGCCTCGTAATGCACGGAGCCACGCTCGGTCGGAATGCTGAAACCGCCTTCCAGCGGCACCACGCAACTGCCCGGCTTGATGAACAGCAGCGGCTCGGTAGGGACCGGGTTATCCAGCTCCCTGGCGTGTTCGGCGTAGTTACGGCCGATACACACCACTTTCCCCAGCGGAAAATGAATCCGCGTACCGTCGACATACTGGTGCTGATAGCTCATTACCGACTCCTGCCTTCATTGATTCATCAGGGATTGCAGATCAAACCGCGAAGATCTTGCCCGGGTTCATGATGCCGTTCGGGTCGAACACCGCCTTGACCGCTTTCATGTATTCGATTTCCACCGGCGAGCGGCTGTAGGTCAAGTAATCGCGCTTGGTCATGCCCACGCCGTGTTCGGCGGAGATCGAACCGTTGTACTTCTCG
Source organism: Pseudomonas sp. KCJK9016 (assembly GCF_046231795.1). Taxonomy (NCBI): domain Bacteria; kingdom Pseudomonadati; phylum Pseudomonadota; class Gammaproteobacteria; order Pseudomonadales; family Pseudomonadaceae; genus Pseudomonas; species Pseudomonas sp. KCJK9016. Next base: position 106,750 of record NZ_JBJJMM010000002.1, read on the forward strand.
ACGGTTTCGAACACCCACTTGTTGACGGTGGCGCACTTGGCGAAAAACTCGTCCTTGCTCAAGTTATCCGGCTTGAGGATGTTCAGGTGCAGGTTGCCGTCGCCGATGTGGCCGAACCAGACGATTTCGAAATCCGGATAGTGTCTGCCGACGATCGCATCGATTTCCCGCAGGAACGCCGGGACTTTCGAGACAGTGACCGAGATGTCGTTCTTGTACGGCGTCCAGTGGGAGATGGTTTCCGAGATGTACTCGCGCAGCTTCCACAGGTTCTGCAACTGGGTTTCGCTCTGGCTCATCACGCCGTCCAGCACCCAGCCCTGCTCCACGCAATGCTCGAAGATTTCCAGGGCACTGTTGGCCACCTCCTCGGTGGTCGCCTCGAATTCCAGCAAGGCGTAGAACGGACAGTCGGTCTCGAACGGCGCCGGAACATCGCCACGGCCCATGACCTTGGCCAGGGCCTTGTCGGAGAAGAACTCGAACGCGGTCAGGTCGAGCTTGCCCTGAAAGGCGTGCAGCACCGGCATGATCGAGTCGAAATCGGCGGTGCCGAGGACCATCGCCGTGAGGTTTTTCGGTGCGCGATCCAGACGCATGGTGGCTTCGACCACAAAGCCGAGGGTGCCTTCGGCGCCGATGAACAGCTGGCGCAGGTCATAACCGGTGGCGTTCTTGATCAGGTCCTTGTTGAGTTCCAGCACATCGCCCTTGCCGGTGACCACTTTCATGCCCGCCACCCAGTTGCGGGTCATGCCATAACGAATGACCTTGATCCCGCCGGCATTGGTGCCGATATTGCCGCCAATCTGGCTGGAACCGGCGGAAGCAAAGTCAACCGGATAGTACAGGTGATGTTCTTCGGCAGCGTTTTGCAATTGCTCGGTGACCACGCCCGGCTGGCACACGGCGGTACGGTCGGTGAGGTTGATGTCGAGAATCCGGTTCATGTAGTCGAACGACACGACCACTTCGCCATGGGCGGCCACGGCAGCGGCGGAAAGACCGGTGCGCCCACCCGATGGCACCAGCGCCACTTTATGTTCGTTGGCCCAGCGAACGACGGCCTGCACTTGCTCGATGGTCTTGGGAAACACGATGGCGCTCGGCGCCGGGGCGAAATGTTTGGTCCAATCCTTGCCGTACGCGTTCAGGGAGTCGGCGTCGGTCAGGACCTTGCCGGGTTCGACCAGGGTCTTCAGTTCATCAATCAGGGCAGGATTGGTCATCGACAGAACTCTCGAACAATTCATGGTCATCCTGAGAACGCTTCACGTCGCAGGAATGAGTGATTAGCAGGGCGGCTATGCTAGCATACCGACCCCGCAGGCCAGTGCCCAACGGCGGTTCTGCGGTGACGGCTTTCTTGTCGTCCAGGTCAATGTCTGTTGACCATTTCCTGCCATTTTTCTCCGGGATACAGGTTTACGCAGATGAGCAAGACTTCTCTCGATAAGAGCAAGATCAAGTTCCTTCTTCTCGAAGGCGTCCACCAATCGGCTGTCGACGTCCTCAAGGCGGCGGGCTACACCAGCATCGAATACTTGACTGGCTCCCTGCCGGAAGACCAGCTCAAGGAAAAGATCGCTGATGCTCACTTCATCGGCATTCGTTCGCGCACCCAACTGACCGAAGAGATCTTCGATCACGCGAAGAAGCTGGTGGCCGTCGGCTGTTTCTGCATCGGCACCAACCAGGTCGACCTGGAAGCGGCCCGCGAGCGCGGCATCGCCGTGTTCAACGCACCATACTCCAACACCCGCTCCGTGGCCGAGCTGGTGCTGGCCGAAGCGATCCTGCTGCTGCGCGGCATCCCCGAGAAAAACGCATCCTGCCACCGTGGCGGCTGGATCAAGTCCGCAGCCAACTCCTTCGAGATCCGCGGCAAGAAACTGGGCATCGTCGGCTATGGCTCGATCGGTACCCAGCTGTCGGTCCTGGCCGAAGGCCTTGGCATGCAGGTGTTCTTCTATGACACCGTGACCAAGCTGCCACTGGGCAACGCAACCCAGGTCGGCAACCTGCACGAGCTGCTGGGCATGTCCGACATCGTCACCCTGCACGTTCCGGAAACCGCTGCGACCCAGTGGATGATCGGCGAGAAGGAGATCCGTGCCATCAAGAAGGGCGGCATCCTGATCAACGCGGCACGCGGCACCGTGGTCGAGCTGGAGCACCTGGCCGCCGCGATCAAGGACAAGCACCTGATCGGCGCTGCCATCGACGTGTTCCCGGTCGAGCCGCGCTCCAACGACGAAGAGTTCGAAAGCCCGCTGCGCGGCCTGGACAACGTGATCCTGACTCCGCACATCGGCGGTTCCACCGCTGAAGCGCAAGCCAACATCGGTCTGGAAGTGGCAGAGAAACTGGTCAAGTACAGCGACAACGGTACCTCGGTATCGTCGGTGAACTTCCCGGAAGTGGCCCTGCCGGCTCACCCTGGCAAGCACCGCCTGCTGCACATCCACGAGAACATCCCGGGTGTGATGAGCGAGATCAACAAGGTCTTCGCCGAAAACGGCATCAACATCTCCGGTCAGTTCCTGCAGACCAACGAGAAGGTCGGTTACGTGGTGATCGACGTCGACGCCGAGTACTCGGAGCTGGCGCAAGAGAAGCTGCAACACGTCAACGGCACCATCCGTAGCCGTGTGCTGTTTTAATTGCAGCTACGCGTGGCAAGCTTCAAGCGGCAAGTGAAAAGCGCTTTTGCCTGAACTTCGTCACTAAAAAGGGAGCCCCGAAGGGCTCCCTTTTTTATTCGACGGTAATGGTGATTTTCTTCGAGACCACCGGCGGGTCGAAAGCCATGTGGTTCTTGTCGCCCAGCTCCAGTTGCAAAGTGTGCTTGCCTGGCGCCAGTTTGATTTCTGCGAACGTCTGGGCCTTGCCGAAATGCATATGGTTGGCGTCGGTCGGCACCACTGCGCCGGCCGGAACGATGTCCTTGGCGTCGATCAGCAGATGGTGGTGACCGGTGTTCGGTGTGGCATCACCGGCCGGCGCGAGCGCGACATCCTTTGTACCGAACTTGACGGTGAAGGTCTGCGAAACCTTTGCTCCGTCTTCGGGAGAAACGATGAACACTTCGGCTCCCTTCGGCGCCGGCGTGGCCGCACTGGCCAGCACCGAAACGCCCATCAGCAAACCAGCCAAAGCAGCACGTGACATGAATGTTTTCATTCTCTTCTCCAGTTTTTCCGTAAAATCCGCGCGGTCATGACAACTTCATGACCATTCGTTGTCGAAGGCACTCGACAACCATAGCAAAGCGAGCCTGACCAACAGGCCGCGACAATGATTTCAAAGGAGTGACCATGCGCTTTCTGCCTGGCCTGATCTGCCTGCTTCCCCTTCTGAGCCCCTTGGCTCACGCCGAACTGCTTGATGACGTCAACGACCGAGGCGAATTGCGCATCGCCCTTGAGGCTAATACACCGCCCTTCAATTTCAAGGATGACGACACCCTCACAGGGTTCGAGGTCGAGCTGGGTCAACAACTGGCCCGCGAACTGGATGTACGCGCCGATTTCATTGTCACCGACGAGGCCGATATGTTTCAGGGCGTCGAAAGCGGCAAGTACGACGTCGCGCTCAACCACATAGCACTGACCCCGGAACTCAAGGATCGTTTCGACGTGAGCGAGCCTTACACACAGGTCAATGCGCAGTTGCTGGCGAAAAAGGATGAACAGCCCCGCCCTCTGGTGCTGATCCAGACCCTGACGGAAGAGAAACCGAAGGTCGGGCCGCCGGTGAATCTGGCGATTCCGTTTCAGAAGGGCAATCCGGCGTTTCACGCGAGCCTTGAGAATGCGTTGCAGCGGATCAGGGCGGATGGGCGGCTGGAGGCGTTGTCGCAGAAGTGGTTGAGCGTGCAGGCCTCTGAAAACCTGAAGTGAACACAATTTCCATGTGGGAGCGAGCCTGCTAGCGAAAGCGACCTGTCAGCCACCAATACCGGTACTGACAAAGCGCAATCGCGAGCAGGCTCGCTCCCACAGTGTTTTCTGGCGTGTAATTAATTGAGTTGTGTCAGGGCATGTGCAGCCTGCGGCAGTTCGAGTTCGCTGAAGACCTGCACGCCATGGCGCTTGAGCAACGCGGCAGTAACCCCCTCGCCACTCACTTTCACCCCACTGAACGTCCCGTCATAGGTGAACAGGTTCCCGCAGGAAGGACTGTTGGCCTTGAGCACCGCCACGCGAATTCCGTGTTTTCGCACCAGCTCCAATGCCTGGCGGGCGCCATCGAGAAACTGCGCACTGACGTCCTCGCCCTCGGTGGTGATCACCGCCGCAAGGCCATCGAGCACTTCGCCGCCCTGCCCGCCCGGAATCTCCGCCGCTGCCCGGGGTGTCGGCAAACCGCCGGCCACTTCCGGGCACAGCGGTACGACGCGACCTTCGGCGATCCACTGTTCCAGCAGATCGAACGGCCCGCTGGCACCACCGTCGTAACGCACGCGATGACCCAGCAGGCAGCGACTCACGAGGATCCTGTGCATCTCAGAACGGCTCATTGCCACGACGACGGAACCAGCCGGTCAGCGACAATCGCTCACGGCTGGCCGGCAATACTTCGTGAGGCACTTCGCCGGAAAGAAACACCACCAGGCAGCCACCGGTGGGTTGCACGTCATGGATGCGGTCGTTCTCCAGATACATGCGCAACTGCCCGCCATCCTCCGGCAGCCAGCCGTCGTTGAGGTAGATCACTGCCGAGACCATGCGCCGGTCATCGTCGCGAAACCGGTCGACATGCTTGCGGTAAAACGCACCCGGCGGGTACAGGGCGAAATGGCATTCGAAGTCTTCCAGACCGAGGAAAAGTCCGCGATTGAGCGCCTCGCGCAGGCTGTCCATCAGGTTCAGATAATGGTCACTGGCCTCGGCCTGACCCGGGTCGATCCATTGGATATGGTCGCCACGAATGCCCTCGCGGACCTCCGTAAACGGCCCGCGCCCGACGCCCGCCGGCGCCAGTTCACCTTCGGCCTCGCGTTTGCGGCACTCGGCGGCCAGCGCGCGGGTCAGATCCGCAGGCAGGAAAATGTTCTGCTGCGACCAGCCACGCTCGGCCAGGTCGTCGACGATACGTAACAGCAGCGGGTGTTCAGAGGATATTTGCATGGCGCGCATAGTATGCCTGCGGCAAGAATTGCGACAGAGCCACGCGGCGGCTTGATACGAATTCTCGACAAGTACCGGCACCGCACGGAGAATAGTCCGCTGCCGACAGGAGTCCCTATGCGCCGTTTGCTTTTTTCACTGTTGATGTTCTGCGTTTTGCCCGCCTGGGCAGACGGCCACGACCAGTTGTACAAGGTCGCCGGCTGGCCGGACCAACGCGCGCATTTCAATGACGCCCTGAGCGCCGCGCAACAGCGTTACCAGAGCAGCCTGCCTCCGGCGGTGTTTCAGGCGCTGGTGAACAACAGCAACCAGCGCTTCGCCCCTCAGGCCGTGGACCAGCGGGCCGAGTCGCAACTGCGCAGAAACCTCGCCGATCCGAAACCGGCCCTCGCATTTTTCCAGTCGCCGCTGGGCAAGAAAATCGTCGCCGCCGAACTGCTGGCGACCCGCCGCGATCAATTGGCGAAAAACGCCAAGGGTCTGCCGAAGATGCAGGCCAGCGACAGTCGCCTGCTGATTATCGGCCATCTCGCCCAGGCCTTGCCCGCCCGCGAGGCCGGCGCCGAAGTGAGCCTGGCGATTGCCGGCGTGGCGGCGGACAGCCTGAGTTCGATGATTCCCGGCCTGCTCGGCGGCGGTCAGGCCCAGGGGATGCTGAACAGTCAACGTCAGCGCCTGATGGATCAGATCGGTGCCGACCTGAACAACACGCTGCTGTATGTCTATCGCGACCTGTCGGACGAAGAGCTGGAAGAGTTCGCGACCTTTGCCGAATCCACCGAAGGCAAAGCCTACTATCAGGCCGCGCTGGCAGCGATTCGCGCCGGGCTGGCCGTCGGCCAGAGCACCTCGAACCCAAGCCAGTGATCTAGGGATTGCGGCCCTTGATCCGCTTGCTCAAGAACTCGAAATACTCCTCGCGCATCGGTGCCGTTTCATTGGCCAGGTGATGCCGCGCCTCGGCCAGCAGCAGAATCTGCGGCCGGTCGAACTTCCACTTCATCACTTGCAGGTTGTGTTGCCAGTCCACGGTCATGTCCGCCTGGCCCTGGACGATCAACGGCCGACGCGGACTCTTTTTCGCGTATTCCACCCGTTTGATCCAGCGTGACAATGCACCGACCCAAGCCGTCGGCAAACGCTTGGGCTGTAGTGGGTCGGCTTGCAGGAACGGCAGGAAATCCGGGTCGTTGGAGTTCTCGCTGAAGCGCCGGGCAATACCCCGCACGAAAGGCCGCAGCAGGTAGTAACTGAGTTGCGACCAGCCCCAGGCCCGCGGCCGCACCAGCGGCGCCAGCAAAATCAACTGGCCTTGGGCAGGGCTGTTCTCACCGTGGTTGAGCACGTGATCGACAATGATCGCCCCGCCCGTGCTTTGCCCGCACAGGTGCCACGGTTGCGGCAGCGCAATCGAACGCGCCTCGGCAAACAGACCTTGCAGCGCATCCTGATATTCGGAGAAATCACGGATGCTCGCCCGTGGCCCGCTCGACAGACCATGCCCGGGCAAGTCACAGGCAATCACCGCAAACCCCAGATCCAGCGCCCACTCGATCACATGCCGATAGAGGCCGGTGTGATCGTAAAAACCGTGCACCAGAAACAGCGTGGCCCTGGCCGTTTCCGCCGGCCACCAGCAATGGCTGACGAGTTCATAACCATCGACGTCGAAGCGGCCCATGCCGCGCCAGACATCGCGCTCCGGGAAGTCGGTCTTGTAGAACCGCTGATACGCTTTCGCCTCCTCGGACAACGGCTGCCACTCGGCCAACGGCTTGAGGCTCGCACGCAGATGATCGGGATCGAAAGCAACAGACATGGGCAATTCCAGAACGGTAAACGGACTTTATCGGCCTGCGATATTCATCTGTCGCGGCAAGCATGGCAAGCTAGCGCGCTCCCGAGGATCGAAAACCATGCGCTCGCCCTACCGCACCGCACTGTTTGCCAGCCTGCTCGCCATCGTGTGTGCCGGCGTGCTGTGGGCTGCGTACGACTGGTTTCAGGGTCGCTATCTGCGGGCGTTCAGCGAACATACCGCGGTGTTTTCCGGCGATCCGCTGCGTCTGCCCGACGACCTCGCCGGCCCCGGCAATATCCGCCTGGTGCACTTCTGGGACCCGGCCTGCCCGTGCAACGTCGGCAATCAGCAGCACCTGACCGAAATGGTCGAACAGTTCGGCCCCAAAGGCGTGGAGTTCTTTGCCGTGCAGAAAGCCGGCAGCCACGGCCAGTTGCCCGCCACCCTCAGCAACCTCAAGACCATCGCGGTGCTGCCCGGCGCCGAACAGATTCCCGCGAGCCCCGCCGTAGCGATCTGGGACCGCAGCGGCAAACTGGCGTATTTCGGGCCTTACAGCGAAGGGCTGACCTGTAATTCCAGCAACAGTTTTATCGAACCGATCCTGCAGGCGTTGAGTGATGATCGTCCGGTCAATGCGACCCATACGCTGGCGGTCGGTTGCTACTGCCCATGGTTGAGTGGGGAGTGAGAGTTTCGCCACACTCCACAACTAAACCACTTTAAACCCAGGCTTGCCGTTGGCGGCCCGCCATGCCTTCACCTCTTTAACCACTTCTGTTGGCCCACTTTTTCCTGGCTCCGGATAAAAGATCAGGTCTGAACCGGAGGGGTGCTCGCTCAAAGCCTTGAACTCTAAAACAGCATCAATATGCTGTTCCTCAGTATCGTAGTCATTATTATAAACCCTTGTAACAAAGCTCAAAAATTCAGACTCCAACAGATCACTTATACGCTTACTACTTATTGACATGACAATCACCAACCTAATTAATGTCTCACCACAAAAAAGTGCCCTTACCGCTACTCAGACAACAAGGGCACTGCCAAGAATTTACTCCGATTTAAATCCAGACTTTCCGTTCGAAGCCCGCCACTCTTTAACTTCCTGCACAACTCCTTCCGGGCTATCTTCCCTACCTTCCCGTGGGTAATAGATCAAATCTGAACCACTCGGATGCTCTGTCAAACGCCTAAACTCCGAAACCAGTGCAACACCTTCCTCCTCCGTGCGTGAGCTTGGATCGAATATTGCGGAAACAAACTCCAAAAACTCTCTCTCCGTAAAGTCTGAAATCGTCTTGTTAATCATTTGGCCGCTGTCCTCTGTGGATTTCTTTATGTCGGCTAGGCGTGACCACAGTAATATTTTCCAAACCATAGACACTGCCATTATTCGAAATATAAATTTTATGATGTAGCTCGAATTTCCCGGCTCCTCCTGCCCGTTCTATTTCTGGAGCAAAAGGAGCATTTCCATTTGCCATTTCAAGGATGTTTACTGTTTTAAATTGACGAGACAACTCCGGATCCCCGGCCACCGCCTTCCAGTACGCCTCCCGAAACGCCCGAAAATTCCTGAACTCCCGCCCTCGCAACTGATCGGCAATCTGCACTGGCACCGGCGCGCCTTCGCCTTGCGATGCGCTGGCAAGCCAGTTCCCCGACACCACCTGACCCACCCCTGTCGCGACGCCCGGATCCTCCCGCCGGTCCCGAAACATGATGTAGTTCGGCGGCAGCCCGGAGTCCAGCGGGAACACCAGGACATAGTCATCGAATCCGGCTTCGGAAACCGCCGGGAACGAATCGAGGCGTCCCTCGACCGGTATCACCGTCGCTCCGGTATAGACAGGTGGATCCGTCGGTTCGGCCGGTGAGATTGTCGAGCTGTTGCCCGGGTTTACGATCGGCGTCCAGGTCAGGGTGCGTGGCGGAACATCGGCTGTGGTTGCGGTGTAGACGTTGCGTTCGGCGTCGTAGGAAGCCGCCAGCACCCTGACAGTCGACGGAACGTTCAGGCCATCGGTCCTGACGACAAAGACCTCTGACTGCCCGTTCGCATCAGTCTTCGAACTGAACCGGTAAGGCAGATCGACCACGCCCCCGGCAGCCGCAATGGCGTGCAGGTCTGGCGCTGGAACAGGCGCGATGTCTGACAGCGGCGTACTGAACGCATAACGGTCCGGCAGTTCGCCGTTACCCAGTTTCGAGGAGTAGACCAATGCGCTGACACCGACCACCGCACCTGCCCCGACGCTGGCCGCCAGACTGCCCACAGCCGTAATGGCGCTGCGAACGGCCGCTTGCAGGCTGACCGAAGCGGCCTCGGCAACCGCCAGGACTCCGGCCGACGTCATGAACAGTGGCCCGGCGGCAGAAGTGGCACCCGGTGCGCGGAAGGTATGGGCGGAACGAAGAGCCTCTGCCGCTGCCCGCGCTTGCTCATCGGCTATGCGTCTTGCTTCTGCCTCGGCGGCAATTCGCGCCTCTTCCCGCAGGCGTGCCTGCTCCTGCAAATGCCAGGCTTCCTGCTCCCGGGCAAGGCGGATCTCCCGCTGCAACCGCTCCGCCTCCTGAGCCCGGGTGATCAGACCGGCAAATGCGTCCGCCGCCGCGACCATATGCCGGGCGTTTTCCGAATGCAGAAGCGAAGCGTGATAGTCCTGCCAGCGCGTGCCCAGATCCGTAGTGGCCTGCAGGTCCACCAGGTTTTTCAACGCCTCGAGCTCGGGCTTGCTCAACGGGGCGTTGATCGCCGGGTTGGCGATCGCATAGGGCCGGACGGCGGCTTGCTCGGCGGCGCGAATGTTGTCCGCTGCGATTTTATAATTCGTGAGTGTTTGAGAAAGACTGCCTCCGGTTGACCCCGCCGCCGCAGCGATTCTTTCAACGAGAAATCCCGGCAGAAACTGAAAGCGGATATTCGTTTCCAGATTGACCACGGACAGCCTTTCGGCAGCAAGAATCTCCCGAGCGTCCCTGGTCAGTTGCGCTGCCCCCTCCACCTGACTTCTTTGTGCAGCCAGGCCCGGCAGTTGATTGCCGATAATGGCCATCACCCATGCAAGGCGCCGCAGTTCCATGGCCGAACGATAGGCCCTGTCGATGGCCGCATAAGCGATGGAAACATCCGGCACCGGCGAAGCCAGACTTTCCCGTATTTTCCTGAAGGACAAATCCTTCATCAGGAAAAAAGGATTATGACCATACAAGGAATAAGCGCCCTCGGTATGGGCACGATACTCCAGCAACTTCGCGTGAATAACCTGAATGGTTACTTCCTGATCGGCCTTGACTTTCTGAAGCAATGAAAGTCCGACACTGGCCGCCTGCCTGGCCTGCTCTACTTCATTAGTGGCGACAGCTCCGAGATTGCTGAATACTCCAGCGTACTCAAGATCAATATGTGCCTGAGCATTCTGCTGCTCATGCATCAAGTCATCCCAAATAAACGGAGTTAACGGATCCAGTTGACCAGAACCTTGACCGGTGCCTCTATGCGGCCCTTCATTCAATCCCCAACTTCCCGAAAAAAACCCACCTTGCGCCAATCGAACCGGCGCAGTTGTCTGGATGGGTATCGGTGCCAGTTCATATTTCCCCGGTGCGGTCTGCTTGTGCGGTCCAAGATAGTTTTCAATATCACTCATACGACTTCTCCATGTCAGTTATTCCATGTATCGAATTCGCAAACTTCGTTTTAGTCCTCCGCTTTTTTCTCGAGGTCTTTTATAGGCCTGCCCGGTTAAACGTCGCAACAACAGACCTGTAGTGCACTTCCCGGAAACCTGAAGGAAACTTCCTATTCCAGAAATACTGTGTTATGAAATCCCGGTCGCGCGCTTCAACTGGATCAGCACCATCAATGCCTTCATATAAATAGAACGACAGGGAGCAGAATTTTCATGAAAAAAGGCCTGACCGTACTTGCGCTGCTGATCGTCATTCCTGCCATCGGAGTTGGCGGATACGTCTACAGCAAGCAACCGACGCGTCAGGGCCAGGTGGAGTTGCGCAACCTGCAAGGCTCGGTGACCGTGCGTTACGACGAGCGCGGGGTGCCGCACATCCGTGCCGAAAACGAAACCGACCTCTATCGCGCCCTCGGTTATGTGCAGGCCCAGGACCGGCTGTTTCAGATGGAAGCCATGCGCCGCCTGGCCCGGGGCGAACTGGCCGAAGTGCTCGGGCCGAAGCTGCTCGATACCGACAAACTGTTTCGCAGCCTGCGCATCCGCGAACGCGCCGCCAGTTACGTGGCCGGCCTGGACAAGCAGTCACCGGCGTGGAAGGCCCTGCAAGCCTATCTGGACGGCATCAACCAGTATCAGGAGTCGCACGCCGCGCCCGTCGAGTTCGACGTACTGGGCATCCCCAAGCGACCTTTCACCGCCGAAGACACCATCAGCGTCGCCGGCTACATGGCCTACAGCTTCGCCGCTGCGTTTCGCACCGAACCGTTGCTGACGTATGTGCGCGATCAGCTCGGCGCCGACTACCTCAACGTCTTCGACCTCGACTGGCAGCCCAAGGGTGTGCTCGCCAAGGGCCGCGCCAACAGCGCACCCACACTCGCTGCCTCAGACTGGAAAGACTTGAACGCCCTCGCCCGCCTCAGCGAACAGGCACTGACCGACAACGGCCTGCCACAGTTCGAAGGCAGCAACGCCTGGGTGATTGCCGGCAGTCGCAGCAAGAGCGGCAAGGCCTTGCTGGCCGGCGACCCGCACATCCGGTTCTCGGTGCCGTCGGTGTGGTACGAAGCGCAGCTGTCGGCGCCGGGCTTTGAACTCTACGGCCATCATCAGGCGCTGGTGCCGTTTGCGTTTCTGGGACACAACCTGGATTTCGGCTGGAGCCTGACCATGTTCCAGAACGATGACCTCGACCTGATCGCCGAAAAGGTCAACCCGGACAACCCGAATCAGGTCTGGTATCACGGTCAGTGGACGGACATGGTCAGCACCGAGCAGCAGATCGCCGTAAAGGGTCAGGCCCCGGTGACCATCACCCTGCGCCAGTCTCCCCACGGGCCGATCGTCAACGATGCACTTGGCACCGCTGCCGGAAAAACCCCGATTGCCATGTGGTGGGCGTTCCTCGAAACGCCGAACCCGATCCTCGATGGTTTCTACCAGCTCAACCGCGCCGACACTCTGGCCAAGGCCCGCGCCGCAGCGGCCAAGGTGCAGGCGCCAGGATTGAACATCGTCTACGCCAACGCCAGGGGCGATATCGCCTGGTGGGCTTCGGCGCTGTTGCCCAAGCGTCCGGCCGGGGTCAAACCGGCGTTCATCCTCGACGGCAGCGGCAATCAGGCCGACAAGGACGGTTACTTCCCGTTCAGCGCCAACCCGCAGGAAGAGAACCCGGCCCGGGGCTATATCGTTTCCGCCAACTTCCAGCCCGTGTCGCCGACCGGCCTGGAGATTCCCGGCTATTACAACCTTGCCGACCGTGGCCAACAGCTCAACCGTCAGCTCGCCGACAAGAATGTGAAGTGGGACAACGAGGCCAATCAGAAGCTGCAACTGGGCACCACCACCGGTTATGGCCCGCGCGTGCTGGCGCCGCTGCTGCCGGTATTGCATGAAGTGGTGACCGACCCGGCGCAACTGAAACTGGTCGGGCAACTGGCGCAGTGGCAAGGCGATTACCCGCTGGATTCGGTCAGCGCGACCGTGTTCAACCAGTTCCTCTATGACCTGGCCGACGCGGCAATGCGTGATGAGCTGGGCAACGACATGTTCGAGACCCTGCTGTCGACCCGCGTGATCGATGCGGCCTTACCGCGCCTTGCGGCGAATGCCGATTCACCGTGGTGGGACAACCGCAACACGCCGGGCAAGGAGACCCGCGCCGATACCGTACGCGCTGCGTGGCAGGCCAGCATGACGCACCTGAAGCAGACCCTCGGCGATGATGCCGCCGACTGGCAATGGGGCAAGGCACACACGCTGACCCACGGTCATCCGCTGGGTCAGCAGAAACCGCTGGACCGGATTTTCAACGTCGGCCCGTTCGCCGCACCCGGCTCCCATGAAGTACCGAACAACCTCTCGGCGAAGATCGGCCCGGCGCCGTGGCCGGTGACCTATGGTCCATCGACCCGGCGGCTGGTGGACTTCGCGGATCCGGCTCACAGCCTGACCATCAACCCGGTCGGCCAGAGCGGCGTACCGTTCGACAGCCACTATGACGATCAGGCGGAGGCGTATGTGGACGGGCTGTATGTGCAGGCGCATTTCAGTGATGAAGAAGTGACGGCGAATACGCGCAGTACGCTGAAACTGTTGCCGGCGCGGGCAGCGCAGTAAGCGCAGCTCAAACCATCGCCGCAAAATTCATCCGAAACTGCTGCGGCGTCACCCCCAGCCGCCGGTTGAATACGCTGCGCATGTGCTGCGCATCGCGAAACCCGCACTGATATGCCACGGTCTTCAGCGGCGCCGTAGTGCTTTCGAGCATGACCCGCGCCGCATCCACCCGCGCCCGCTCGACGAACTCCGCCGGGGTGACTTTCGCCTCTCGGGCAAACACCCGGGAGAAGTTCCTCGCACTCATGTTCGCGGCATGCGCAAGGTCGGCGATGGTCAGGTCACCGGTGAGGTTGGCCAGCACGTACAACTGCACCATCGCCACCACCGACGTCGGTTCGGCGTGGGGCGTGAGGAACGGGCTGAACTGCGACTGCCCGCCCGAGCGCTGGGTAAACACCACCAGCCGCTTGGCCACGCTCAGCGCCACGTCGGCCCCGTAGTCACGCGCCAGCAGGTACAGCGACAGATCGATCCCGGCCGTCACACCCGCCGAGGTGTAGAGCTGATCATCCTCGACGTACAAGCGATCGGCCTCGACCCGGCTCGACGGGCACAACTTTGCCAGCGCTCCGGCGTCGTTCCAGTGAGTGGTGACCGTGCGTCCCTCCAGCAACCCGGCACGGGCGAGCATGAACGCACCGTTGCAGATCGAGCCGAACCGCCGTGCCCGCCCACAAGCCTCGCGCAACCATGCATCAAACGCCTCGCCGAAATTCAGGAACGGCAGCTGCGGCCCACCGGCCACCAGCAGCAAGTCATACGTTTCCCGCACGTCGCTGAAATGCCGATGGGCACTCAGTGTCAGCCCGTTCGAACACGCCATCGGCCCGCGCTCCACACCGATCACTTCCAGCCGATAGTGATCCTCCGGCGCCAGAAAACGATTGGCCTCGGCGAACACATCCATGGGACCGCTGACGTCCAGCGCCTGCACGCCGGGGAACACCACAATGGCAACGGTTCTGTTCATGGCGATGTCGGCTCCCTGGAATGGCGGATCAGCGCCAACCCTAGCCAATCCTCGTCGCAGAAGCGAGCTGGCACGATTTGCAGGTGGAATGGCAAGGATCGCAGCCATGGATCGATTGTCCGGTTCTGCCCTGGGGAACAGACTTTCCTCACCAGCGCCGCAACGGCGTTTTCGACGAGGAAGCTCAACATGACCACGACCATTGCCGGCATCAAGATCCCTGACAGCGCCCTGGCGCGAGCCACCACCGAATACATCCGCGACATCGAATCCGACCTGCTTTACCACCACTCGCGCCGGGTTTTTCTGTTTGGTGCCTTGAGCGGTGAACGCAAGCAATTGGCCTACGATCCTGAGCTGCTGTACGTCGGCGCGATGTTCCATGACCTGGGTCTGGTCGAAGGTCACCGCAGCGATGACGAACGCTTCGAAGTCGATGGCGCCAACGCAGCCGCCGCGTTTCTCAAACCTTACGGATTGAGCGACGACGACATCGAACAGGTCTGGCTGTCGATCGCCCTGCACACCACGCCGGGCGTGCCGAAGCATTTGCGACCGACCGTGGCGCTGGTGACCGCAGGCGTCGAAATGGACGTGCTGGGCCTGGATTACGCGGCGTTCACCACCGTGCAGCGTGAAGCGGTGGTGCATGCGCACCCGCGGGGTGAAGGCTTCAAGGAGTGCATCATCTGCGCGTTTGCCGATGGCTTGCGTCATCGTCCGCAGACGACGTTCGGCAATGTGAAGACCGATGTGCTGAAAGATCAGATGCCTGGGTTCAAGCCGATGAATTTCGTTGAAGTCATCCGCAGTTCTCCCTGGTCTGCATAAACGAAATGTGGGAGTGAGCCTGCTCGCGAAAGCGCTGTGTCAGCCAACATTTGAGTCGACTGACACTCCGTCTTCGCGAGCAGGCTCGCTCCCACATCGGGATTCGGGTTGGCCTTGAGGGAGGGGCCAACCCGTTTTGCTCAAGCCACTTCCGGCGTCGGCGCCCGGCGCACGTCCGGTTGCTTCCACGAATCGGCGGCACTTTCTTCAATGGCCTGCTGGATCGCCTTGCGGCGCGCCTCTTCAGCACGACGGCTGAAGAACCAGACCATGAAGGTCACCAGCGACACCGCCAGCAGAATCAGGCTGGCCACAGCGTTGATTTCCGGCTTCACACCCAGACGCACCGCCGAGAACACTTCCATCGGCAGGGTCGTCGAACCAGGGCCGGAAACGAAGCTCGCCAATACCAGGTCATCCAGCGACAGGGCGAAGGACATCATGCCGCCCGCCGCCAGCGACGGCGCGATCATCGGGATGGTGATCAGGATGAACACCTTCCACGGCCGCGCCCCCAGATCCATGGCGGCCTCTTCGATCGACAGGTCCAGCTCACGCAGACGCGCCGACACCACCACCGCCACATACGCCGCACAGAACGTGGTGTGAGCGATCCAGATGGTGACGATACCGCGCTCCTGCGGCCAGCCGATCATCTGCGCCATCGCCACAAACAGCAGCAACAGCGACAGACCGGTGATCACCTCAGGCATAACGAGCGGCGCGGTCACCAAGCCGCCGAACAGCGTACGGCCCTTGAAACGGGTGATGCGGGTCAGCACGAACGCCGCCAGCGTACCCAGCGCCACTGCCGCGACGGCGGTGTAGCAGGCGATTTCCAGCGAACGCACCACCGAGCCCATCAGTTGCGTGTTGTCGAGCAGGCCGACATACCACTTCACCGACCAGCCGCCCCACACCGTCACCAGTTTCGAGGCGTTGAACGAGTAGATCACCAGAATCAGCATCGGCAAGTAGATGAACAACAGGCCGAGCACCAGCATCAGGCTGGAGAAACGGAAGCGCTTCATTCTTTACCCTCCATTTCCTTGGCCTGACTGCGGTTGAACAGGATGATCGGCACGATCAGGATCGCCAGCATCACCACCGCCAGGGCGGATGCCACCGGCCAGTCACGGTTGTTGAAGAACTCTTGCCAGAGCACTTTACCGATCATCAGGGTCTCCGGGCCGCCCAGCAGTTCCGGAATCACGAACTCGCCCACCACCGGGATGAACACCAGCATGCAGCCGGCGATGATGCCGTTCTTGGACAGCGGCACGGTGATTTTCCAGAAACTGTTGAAGGTGCTCGAGCCGAGGTCGGACGCTGCCTCCAGCAAGCTTGGATCATGCTTCACCAGGTTGGCGTACAGCGGCAGGATCATGAACGGCAGGTACGAATAGACGACACCGATGTACACCGCCAGGTTGGTGTTGAGGATCTGCAGCGGCTCGTCGATCAGGCCCATGCTCATCAGGAACCCGTTGAGCAGGCCGTTGTTGCTGAGGATGCCCATCCACGCGTAGACGCGGATCAGGATCGCGGTCCAGGTCGGCATCATGATCAGCAGCACCAGCACCGTCTGCGTTTCCTTGCGGGCAGTGGCGATGCCGTAGGCCATCGGATAGCCGATCAACAGACACAGCAGCGTACTGAAGAACGCCATCTTCAACGAACCCAGGTACGCCGAGAGGTACAACTCGTCGTCGCCGAGCATCGCGTAGTTGCCCAGATTCAGCAGCAGCTGCAGTTTCTGCTCGGCGTAGGTGTAGATCTCGGTGTACGGCGGGATGGCCACGTCCGCTTCGGCGAAGCTGATCTTCAAGACGATGAAGAACGGCAGCATGAAGAACAGAAACAGCCAGATGAACGGAACCCCGATGACCAGTTGACGGCCACCGGGAATTATTCGATTGAGCCGGCGTTTGAATTTGCGCATGTTCATGAGCGAAGTACCACGCCGCTGTCATCTTCCCAGTACACGTACACCTGATCGCCCCAGGTCGGACGTGCGCCACGGCGTTCGGCGTTGGCCACGAACGACTGCACCAGCTTGCCGCTCGGCAATTCGACGTAGAACACCGAGTGCCCGCCGAGGTAGGCGATGTCATGCACCTTGCCGCTGGACCAGTTGTATTCGCAGGTCGGCATTTCGGCGGTGACCAGCAGTTTTTCCGGACGGATTGCGTAGGTCACGGACTTGTCCTGCACCGAGGTGCTGATGCCGTGGCCGACGTAGATCTGCCGGTCGAGGTCCTTGCAGGTGATGGTCGCGTGGCCTTCGGCGTCGTCGATCACTTCGCCTTCGAAGATGTTCACGTTGCCGATGAATTCACAGACCAGACGGCTGGTCGGGGTTTCGTAGATGTCGATAGGACTGCCGATCTGGGCGATCCAGCCCAGGTGCATGATCGCGATGCGCTCGGCCATGGTCATGGCCTCTTCCTGATCGTGGGTCACCATCACGCAGGTCACACCCACGCGCTCGATGATTTCCACCAGTTCCAGCTGCATCTGCGAACGCAGTTTCTTGTCCAGCGCGCCCATCGGCTCGTCGAGCAGCAACAGCTTCGGCCGCTTGGCCAGCGAACGCGCCAGCGCCACACGCTGACGTTGACCGCCGGACAGTTGATGCGGTTTGCGCTTGGCGTACTGGCTCATCTGCACCAGCTTGAGCATCTCGGCCACGCGGGCATCGATCTCGGGCGCCGGGATCTTGTCCTGCTTGAGACCGAACGCGATGTTCTGCGCCACGGTCATGTGCGGGAACAGGGCGTAGGACTGGAACATCATGTTGATCGGTCGCTCGTACGGCGGCATGTCGGTGATGTCGACGCCGTCGAGGAAAATGCGCCCCTCCGTGGGCCGTTCGAACCCTGCCAGCATCCGCAGCAGAGTGGATTTGCCCGATCCCGAACCGCCGAGCAGGGCGAAGATCTCGCCCTTCTTGATTTCCAGGGACACATCGTCCACGGCAACCGTCTCGTCGAACTTCTTCGTGACCCGGTCGATTTTAACCAGCACCTGCTTGGGTGTCTGGTCGCCCTCGAGGGCTTTCTTATAGGCGCCGGAGGCAACTGCCATTTACGAAACTCCCAGAAAAAAAACAGTGCAGTTCGCCCACGCAAGACGAACCCAGGATGGTTTGCGCGTTATTTACCCGACTTGACCTTGGTCCAACTGCGGGTCATCAAACGCTGAATGTTCGGTGGCAACTCGATGGACACGTAAGTCTTGTCGAGCACGGCCTGCGGTGGATAAACCGCTTCGTCGGTGCGGATGGACTGTTCCATCAGCTTGTCCGAACCCGGGTTGGGGTTGGCGTAACCGACGTAATCACTGACCTGGGCGATGACCTCAGGTTTCAGCAAATAGTTGATGAAGGCGTGGGCTTCCTTGACGTTCGACGAATCCTTCGGGATCGCCAGCATGTCGAACCAGAGCGCACCACCCTCTTTCGGAATCGAGTAGGCGATGTTCACGCCCTTCTTGGCTTCTTCGGCGCGATGCTTGGCCTGGAAGATGTCGCCGGAGAAACCGATGGCCA
This sequence comes from Pseudomonas sp. KCJK9016, assembly GCF_046231795.1. NCBI lineage: Bacteria > Pseudomonadati > Pseudomonadota > Gammaproteobacteria > Pseudomonadales > Pseudomonadaceae > Pseudomonas > Pseudomonas sp. KCJK9016. The sequence continues at coordinate 125,360 of NZ_JBJJMM010000002.1, forward strand.
CGCAGATATCGCCATTGGCCAGGTCGCCGATGTATTTCGAGGAATGGAAGTAGGTGACGTATGGGCGCACCGCCAGCAACTTGGCCGTGGCTTTCTCGTAATCCTTGGGATTGGTGCTGTTGGCATTCAGGCCCATGTAGTTGAGCACGGTCGGCATCATTTCATCGGCCGAATCGAGGAACGCGACGCCACAGCTGTGCAGCTTCTTGATGTTCTCCGGCTCGAACAGCACGCTCCAGGAGTCGATCCTGTCGATGCCGAGCACGGCCTTGACCTTGTCGACGTTGTAACCGATGCCGTTGGTGCCCCACAGGTAAGGCACGGCGTACTGGTTGCCCGGGTCGTTCTGTTCCAGGCGTTTGAGCAGCACCGGATCCAGATTGGCGTAGTTCGTCAGTTGCGCCTTGTCGAGCTTCTGGAACGCGCCGGCCTTGATCTGTTTGCCGAGGAAGTGGTTCGACGGCACGACCACGTCGTAACCGGTACGTCCGGCGAGCAGTTTGCCTTCCAAAGTCTCATTGGAATCGAATACGTCGTAGACCGGTTTGATCCCGGTTTCTTTCTGGAAATCGGCCAGGGTGTTCTCGCCGATGTAATCCGACCAGTTATAAATATGCACAGTACCGGCAGCCTGGGCACCGACAGCGAACGTCAGGCCGGCAGCGGCCAGCAGGGCATTGCGCAAGGAAGAAAAAATAGGCAAGTGGAGGTCCTCTAATTCAGTTGGGCCCAAGTTGCCCCGTACTGCATGACAGTCACGGTTGCCCGGCAACAAAACCGGCGCGCAACTTACCTTCGAAAAACCGTTGCAGCAAAACTTTCTGTCATTTAATTGCACCGCTGGCCGCCCAAATGAAGGCGACGGCCAGCGGTGACGGCCTCAAACCGGCTTATTTACCGGATTTGATCTTGGTCCAGCTGCGAGTCATTTCACGCTGGGTCGCCGCCGGCAGATCGGCGATGGCATACAGCTTGGCCTGCACATCGGCTGGCGGGTAGATGCCCGGATCGCTGGTGATTTCTTTCTCTACCAGTGGTGTTGCAGCGGCGTTACCGTTCGGGAAGCGTACGGCGTTGGTGATGCCGGCCATGACTTCAGGCTTCTGCAGGAAGGTCATGAACTTGTAGGCGCCTTCAACGTTTTCGGCATCCTTCGGAATGGCGACCATGTCGAAGAAGCTGCCGGCGCCTTCCTTCGGAATGGCGTAGCTGACTTTCACCTTGTCACCGGCCTCGGCGGCACGGGACTTGGCCTGCTGCACGTCACCCGAGTAGCCGACCGCTACGCAGATGTTGCCGTTTGCCAGGTCCGAGATGTACTTGGAGGAGTGGAAGTAGGTGATCGAAGGACGAATCTTGAGGAACAGGTCTTCGGCTTTCTTGATGTCATCTTTCTTCTGGCTGTCGGTTGGCAGACCCAGGTAGTGCAGCGCGACCGGGAGCATTTCGGTCGGTGAATCGAGGAAGCTCACGCCGCAGCCCTTGAGCTTGGCGATGTTTTCCGGCTTCAGCAGTACGTCCCAGGAATCGATCTTGTCGACGCCCAGCGCAGCCTTGACCTTCTCCGGGTTGTAGCCGATGCCGATCGAACCCCACATGTACGGGAACGCGTGTTTGTTGTCCGGGTCGCTGACCGACACGGCCTTGAGCAGGTCCTGGTTCAGGTTCTTCCAGTTGGGCAGCTTGGAGCGATCCAGTTCCTGGTACACGCCGGCCTTGATCTGCTTGGCCAGGAAGTTGTTCGAAGGCACGACGACGTCGTAGCCGGACTTGCCCGCCAGCAGTTTGGCTTCCAGGGTTTCGTTGGAATCGAATACGTCGTAGACCACCTTGATCCCCGACTCTTTCTCGAAGTTCGCGATGGTGTCCGGAGCGATATAGTCAGACCAGTTGTAGACGTGCAGCACTTTGTCGTCCGCGTGCACCGCGCCCGCCATCATGCCCGCGACGGACAGGGCCAGAAGAGTCTTGCCAGCAAGCTTTTTACCTAATGCCTTCATGCGTCATGCTCCAAATTTTTCTTTTTTGAACCACTTTGTTCAGCGGCCGAACCCCGACAACTGGAACCGCGGCTAGTCTGGCAAGATACGAGGCGGTCTTTCAAGAAAAGACCCGCCTTTGCAACGGCTCCGAGCGACAGCACGACAGTTCCATCGCTCAGAGCCTAGCACTTAGCCCTGCAATGCACTGAGGGTCAGGTCCAGGCACTTGCGGGCCTTGGTCACCAGCTCATCGATCTCCGCCTTGCTGATCACCAGCGGCGGCGCAATGATCATGGTGTCGCCCACGGCACGCATGATCAGACCGTTGTCGAAACAGAACTGGCGGCAGATCATGCCCACACCCTTGCCTTCGTAGCGCTTGCGAGTGGCCTTGTCCTGCACCAGCTCGATGGCCCCCAGCAGACCGACCCCGCGCACTTCCCCCACCAACGGGTGATCGTTCAGTTCGCGCAGACGTTTCTGCAAATACGGTGCCGTTTCTTCATGGGCGCGCTCGATGATTTTTTCTTCGCGCAGAATCCGGATGTTTTCCAGACCCACCGCCGCCGCCACCGGGTGCCCGGAATAGGTGAAGCCGTGGTTGAAATCGCCGCCCTCGTTGAGCACCTTCACCACCTCGTCACGCACGATCAGGCCACCCATCGGGATGTAGCCGGACGTCAGGCCTTTGGCGATGGTCATCATGTGCGGCTTGAGGTCGTAGAAATCGCTGCCGAACCATTCGCCGGTACGGCCGAAACCGCAGATCACTTCGTCCGCCACGAACAGGATGTCGTATTTGGCGAGGATTTCCTTGATGCGCGGCCAGTAGGTGTCTGGCGGAATGATCACGCCGCCGGCGCCCTGGATCGGCTCGGCAATGAAGGCACCGACGTTGTCGACGCCGACTTCCAGAATCTTCTCTTCCAGCTGATTGGCCGCCCAGATGCCGAACTCTTCCGGGGTCATGTCGCCGCCTTCGGCGAACCAGTACGGCTGGGCGATGTGGACGATGCCCGGGATCGGCAGATCGCCCTGTTCGTGCATATACGTCATGCCACCCAGGCTGGCGCCGGCCACGGTGGAGCCGTGGTAGCCGTTCTTGCGGCTGATGATGACTTTCTTGTTCGGCTGGCCCTTGATCGCCCAGTAGTGGCGAACCATGCGCAGCATGGTGTCGTTGCCTTCGGAGCCCGAACCGGTGAAAAACACATGGTTCATGCCTTCCGGCGCGACGTCGGCGATGGCCTTGGCCAGTTCCAGCGCCGGCGGGTGCGCGGTCTGGAAGAACAGGTTGTAGTAAGGCAGTTCGCGCATCTGCTTAGCGGCAGCATCGGCCAGCTCATCGCGACCGTAACCGATCGCCACGCACCACAGGCCGGCCATGCCATCGAGGATCTTGTTGCCTTCGCTGTCCCAGAGGTACACGCCCTTGGCATTGGTAATGATCCGCGGGCCCTTCTCTTTCAGCTGTTTGAAGTCGCTGAACGGGGCCAGGTGGTGATCGCTGCTGAGGGTTTGCCACTCACGGGTTTGCGGGTTGTTGCTGGTCATGCCAATTCTCCTTGTTATCGGTGAAGGCGCGGCGTGCGTGCGCCGCGCCGGGCGTATCAGACGGCGAACAGCAGGTATTCGCGCTCCCACGAACTGATGACGCGCTTGAAGTTTTCATGCTCGGCCCGCTTGACCGCGACGTAGCCGGTGATGAAGTTCTTGCCCAGGTATTTCTCGATGGTGGCGCTCTTCTCCATGCGCTCCAGGGCGTCCTCGATGGTCAGCGGCAGGCGCAGGTTGCGGCGCTCGTAACCACGGCCCACCACCGGCGCGCTCGGGTTGATCCCCTCGATCATGCCGATGTAACCGCAGAGCAGGCTCGCGGCAATCGCCAGATACGGGTTGGCGTCGGCGCCCGGCAGGCGGTTTTCCACTCGACGGTTCTGCGGGCCGGCATCCGGAACGCGCAGGCCCACGGTGCGGTTTTCTTCGCCCCACTCCACGTTCACCGGTGCCGAGGTGTCCGGCAGGAAGCGGCGGAACGAGTTGACGTTCGGGGCGAACAGCGGCAACAGCTCCGGAATCAGTTTCTGCAGGCCACCGATGTGGTGCAGGAACAGCTGGCTCATGGTGCCGTCGTCATTGGAGAAAATGTTTTTGCCGGTCTCGATGTCGATGATGCTCTGGTGCAGGTGCATCGCGCTGCCCGGCTCGCCGGTCATCGGTTTGGCCATGAAGGTCGCGGCCACATCGTGTTTTAGCGCGGCCTCGCGCATGGTGCGCTTGAACACCAGGATCTGGTCGGCCAGGGACAGGGCATCGCCGTGACGGAAGTTGATTTCCATCTGCGCGGTGCCGTCCTCGTGGATCAGCGTGTCGAGGTCCAGTTCCTGCAGTTCGCACCAGTCGTAGACGTCTTCGAACAGCGGATCGAATTCGTTTGCCGCTTCGATGGAGAACGACTGGCGACCGATTTCCGGGCGCCCGGAACGACCGACCGGCGGCTGCAGCGGATAGTCAGGGTCGTCACTGCGCTTGGTCAGGTAGAACTCCATTTCCGGCGCCACGATCGGCTGCCAGCCTTTGTCGGCATAGAGCTTCAGGACTTTCTTGAGCACGTTGCGCGGCGACAGCTCGATCGGGTTGCCTTGCTTGTCGTAAGTGTCGTGGATCACCTGGGCGGTCGGCTCGATGGCCCATGGCACCAGATACACGGCGCTTTGATCGGGACGGCAGACCATGTCGATGTCGGCCGGGTCGAGCAGTTCGTAATAGATGTCGTCTTCGACGTAGTCGCCGGTCACCGTCTGCAGCAGAACGCTCTCCGGCAGGCGCATGCCTTTTTCGGCGATGAACTTGTTGGTCGGCGAGATCTTGCCCCGGGTGATGCCGGTCAGGTCGCTGATCATGCATTCGACTTCTGTGATCTTGTGGTCTTTCAACCAATCGGTGAGCTGGTCGAGGTTGTTGCTCATAAATGCCTCTGGGCTGAGTCTCCTGACAGGTGTCAGGCAGGTTTGACGCACGGGGCGTCGCGTTAAAGGGGGCTTGTTTGCGCGCAGTGCCGGCTTACGCCCGGCACCGCGCATGGACAATGAAGGAGGAGCTTACCTGCCCTTTACGCTGGCGTTGCATTTCCTGTGCACATTCAGAGTGTGCAGAATCACGGGCACGGCGACGGGCGCGGTGCCGGTCGGGAGCCGGAAAGAGATCTATATTGAAAGAAGAACCACTGAAAGGGATGCCCATTCCCGCGTCCAGAATATCGGACGCCGGCGCCTGATCCGCCACGGACAAAGAGATCACTGGCAGAATGCGGGCCTGGTTGCCGACTGCGCTGCGAACGGACGTGTCGCCACTGATGTGATAAGCATGCAGACCGCACTGCGCGGAGCAGTCGGTGACGCCGATTAACGGCAGGCGATACATGAAGCACCCCGGTATTATTGCTGTTATGGGTTTGACCCGAGCTTAGCCTTGTTCATTTTTTTACACAACACCTCCGTAAAAAATACAACACGGCCTGCTCAAGCCTGCGGGTGGCACGTCTTTCGCGGATAAAAAAATGCCCCAAAGTGCCCCATAAATGCCCTCGCGGCGCTTTTTCGGGGCAGAAAAGGCCTCGCTTGACTTCGGCATGCCGTTCGGGTTGACTGAAACCAGAAAAGATCAATGATTGATATTTTTAACAAAAAAGGTGTTGCATCATGTCGGTACCCCCGCGTGCCGTTCAGCTTAACGAAGCGAACGCGTTCCTTAAGGAACATCCTGAGGTTCTGTACGTTGACCTTCTGATTGCGGATATGAATGGTGTGGTGCGCGGCAAGCGCATCGAACGCACCAGCCTCCACAAGGTTTACGAGAAAGGCATCAACCTGCCGGCCTCCCTGTTTGCCCTGGATATCAACGGTTCGACGGTGGAAAGCACCGGCCTGGGCCTGGACATCGGCGACGCCGATCGAATCTGCTATCCGATCCCCGGCACCCTGAGCAACGAACCCTGGCAGAAGCGTCCAACCGCGCAGCTGCTGATGACCATGCACGAACTCGAAGGCGACCCTTTCTTCGCCGATCCGCGTGAAGTGCTCCGTCAAGTTGTTGCAAAGTTTGACGAGCTTGGCTTGACCATCTGCGCAGCCTTTGAACTCGAGTTCTACCTCATCGACCAGGAAAACGTGAACGGCCGCCCTCAGCCGCCACGCTCGCCGATCTCAGGCAAACGCCCGCATTCGACCCAGGTCTACCTGATCGACGACCTCGACGAATACGTCGACTGCCTCCAGGACATTCTGGAAGGTGCGAAAGAGCAAGGCATCCCTGCCGACGCCATCGTCAAGGAAAGTGCCCCGGCGCAGTTCGAAGTGAACCTGCACCACGTCGCCGACCCGATCAAGGCCTGCGACTACGCGGTATTGCTCAAGCGTCTGATCAAGAACATCGCCTACGACCATGAAATGGACACCACTTTCATGGCCAAGCCGTACCCTGGTCAGGCAGGCAATGGTCTGCATGTGCATATTTCGGTTCTCGACAAAGCCGGCAAAAACATTTTTGCCAGTGAGGATCCCGAGCAGAACGCCGCGCTGCGTCACGCGATCGGCGGTGTGCTCGAGACCCTGCCCGCGCAGATGGCGTTCCTCTGCCCGAACGTCAACTCCTACCGTCGTTTCGGCGCGCAGTTCTACGTGCCGAACTCGCCGAGCTGGGGCCTGGACAACCGCACCGTTGCCCTGCGCGTACCGACCGGCTCCGCCGACGCGGTCCGCCTGGAACACCGCGTTGCCGGCGCCGACGCCAACCCGTACCTGCTGATGGCTTCGGTGCTGGCGGGCGTGCATCACGGCCTGACCAACAAGATCGAGCCACCGGCCCCGACCGAAGGCAACAGCTACGAGCAGAACGAGCAGAGCCTGCCGAACAACCTGCGCGATGCCCTGCGCGAGCTGGACGACAGCGAAGTCATGGCGAAGTACATCGATCCGAAATACATCGACATCTTCGTCGCCTGCAAGGAAAGCGAGCTGGAGGAGTTCGAACACTCCATCTCCGACCTCGAGTACAACTGGTATCTGCACACCGTTTAAGCGGATTGCAGCAAATGAAAACGCCGTTGGCTGCTTCAGCCCGCGGCGTTTTTTTATTGGCCTCTGTGGCAGAGATTCAAGCTCTGCGTACAATGCCCGCTGCCCCGCAGGAGACATTCATGACGCGTCCCGCCCCCGTACGCAAACCCCGCGCCCGCAGCCAGGCGCGGATCGATTCGATACTCGACGCCGCGCGTACGCTGCTGGCCGCCGAGGGCGTGGCGAGCCTGTCGATCTACAGCGTCGCCGAGCGCGCGCAGATCCCGCCCTCCTCGGTCTACCATTTCTTTGCCAGCGTCCCGGCGTTGCTCGAAGGTCTGACGGCAGATGTTCACGCCGCGTTCCGTGCCTGCCTGCAAGCACCGATCGATCACGACGCCCTGCGCGACTGGCGCGACCTGTCACGGCTGGTCGAGCAGCGGATGCTGGAGATCTACGACGAAGACGCCGCCGCCCGCCAGTTGATCCTCGCGCAGCACGGCCTGACCGAAGTCACCCAGGCCGACCGCCAGCATGACCTCGAACTCGGCGACTTGATGCACAAACTGTTCGACCATCACTTCGAACTGCCGAAGCTGCCGGATGACGTCGATGTGTTCGCGCTGGCCATGGAACTGGGCGACCGCGTCTACGCCCGCTCGGTGCAGCAGCACGGACAGATCACACCGCGGATGGCCGAAGAGGGAATGCGCGTGTTCGACGCCTACATCGGGCTGTATCTGCCACCCTATCTGCCCAAGCGAATTCTCTAGCTCCGCACGCAACAAGCACAAAAAACCCCGAAGGGCTCACACCCTCCGGGGTTGTTTTTGACTCACAGGCTTACAACTTGGCGATGGACACCTCGGTGGATTTCACGAAGGCGATCACTTCGCTGCCGACCTCCAGCTCCAGCTCCTTGACCGAACGGGTGGTGATGACCGATGTGACGATGCCGGAGGCGGTCTGCACGTCGATTTCCGACAGCACGTCGCCAAGAACGATCTCCTTGATCGAGCCCTTGAACTGGTTGCGTACGTTGATGGCTTTGATAGTCATGGCATTGATTCCTGTCGTTTGCTTGAGTTATTGAGCCCAGCGCAACTGCGTAGGCAAGGGTGAAACGGGTTCCGGCGACGGCGGCTCGCCGGGCAGGGACAACACACGGTTGAGCACTTCGGTTTCCAGCGCGGCCAGCCGATGGGAGCCACGCACCCGAGGGCGCGGCAGTTCGACCAGCAGGTCGAGACCGACTTCGCCGTCCTCGATCAGAATCACCCGGTCGGCAATCGCCACCGCCTCGCTGACGTCGTGGGTCACCAGCAATACGGTGAAACCGTGCTGCTGCCAGAGACGCTCAATCAGTTGCTGCATCTCGATGCGGGTCAGGGCGTCCAGCGCACCCAGCGGCTCGTCGAGCAACAGCAGACGCGGTTGATGAATCAGGGCCCGCGCCAGCGCCACACGCTGCTTCTGCCCGCCGGACAACGCCGCCGGCCACTCATTGGCACGATCGGCCAGGCCCACCGCCTCCAGCGCTTCCAATGCCTGCGGGCGCCAATTGCCTTTCAGGCCGAGCCCGACGTTGTCGATGATCTTTTTCCATGGCAGCAGCCGCGCCTCCTGGAACATCAGCCGGGTATCTTCCCGGGCATCGCCGAGCGGCGCGGCACCTGCCAGCAGATCGCCGCCGGTGGGCTGGTCGAGGCCGGCGAGCAAACGCAGCAAGGTGCTCTTGCCGCATCCGCTGCGCCCGACCACAGCAACGAACTGCCCCGCCGGAATGTGCAGGTCGATATCACGCAGCACCTGCCGCGCGCCGAAGGTCTTTTGCAGGTTGCGCACCACCAGCGGAATTCCGCGCAGCAGGCGTGGAGGTTGTTGAGCGGTCATGCCGCACCTCCTTTCGCCGCTTGATAGGCCGGATGCCAGCGCAACCACACGCGTTCAAGCCCCCGGGCCGCAAGATCGGCCAGTTTGCCGAGCACCGCGTAAAGCAGAATCGCCAGCACCACCACATCGGTCTGCAAAAACTCCCGGGCGTTCATCGCCAGGTAACCGATGCCGGAACTGGCAGAGATGGTTTCCGCCACGATCAGCGTCAGCCACATGAAACCCAGGGCGAAGCGCACGCCGACCAGAATCGAAGGCAACGCCCCCGGCAGAATCACCTGCCAGAACAGGCTGAAACCGGACAGGCCGTAACTGCGCGCCATCTCCACCAGCGCCGGATCGACGTTGCGGATGCCGTGATAAGTGTTGAGGTAGATCGGGAACAACGTGCCCAGCGCCACGAGGAAAATCTTCGCCGACTCATCAATGCCGAACCACAGGATCACCAGCGGAATCAGCGCCAGGTGCGGCACGTTGCGGATCATCTGCACCGAGCTGTCGAGCAGGCGCTCGCCCCACTTCGACAGCCCGGTGATGAACCCCAGCACCAGGCCGATGCTGCCGCCGATGGTGAAACCCAGCGCTGCGCGCCAGCCGCTGATTGCCAGGTGCGTCCAGATTTCGCCGCTGCGCACCAGGCTCACGCCGGCTTCGATCACGGCCACCGGTGCCGGCAGAATCCGCGTCGACAGCCAACCGGCCGACACCGACAACTGCCACACCGCCAGCAGCAACACCGGCAACGCCCAGGGCGCGAGGCTGTGGATAAATTTCTTCATGGCGGCGCCTCAGCTCTGGGACGCGGCTTTGGGAAGAATGTCGTTGGCCACCATCTCGCCGAACGGGCTGACGTAACCAGCGCTTTTCGGCAGTTCCGGACGCTCGACATCGAGGTGCGGGAACAACAGCTCGGCCACCCGATACGATTCTTCGAGGTGTGGATAACCGGAGAAGATGAAGGTATCGATGCCCAGTGCCGCGTACTCCTTCACCCGTGCCGCCACGGTCGGGCCGTCGCCCACCAGTGCCGTCCCGGCACCGCCGCGCACCAGACCGACGCCGGCCCACAGGTTGGGGCTGACTTCGAGGTTGTCGCGACTGCCTCCGTGCAGCGCGGCCATGCGCTGCTGACCGACCGAATCGAACCGCGCCAGCGAGGCCTGGGCACGTTTGATGGTGTCATCGTCCAGATGCGAAATCAGACGATCCGCCGCCTGCCAGGCTTCGGTGTTGGTTTCCCGTACGATCACATGCAGGCGGATGCCGAAGCGCACGGTGCGACCCAGTTTCGCGGCTTTGGCGCGAACCTGTTCGATTTTCTCCGCCACTGCCGCTGGCGGCTCGCCCCAGGTCAGCACCATTTCCACCTGTTCGGCGGCCAGATCCTGCGCGGCTTCCGACGAGCCGCCGAAGTACAGTGGCGGGCGCGGCTGCTGAAGTGGTGGATAGAGCAATTTGGCGCCCTTCACGCTGATGTGCTCACCGTCGTAATCCACGGTTTCGCCTTCCAGCACCCGGCGCCAGATGCGGGTGAATTCCACAGAAGCCTGATAGCGCGCTTCGTGATCGAGGAACAGACCGTCGCCAGCCAGCTCTTCCGGATCACCACCGGTCACCAGATTGAACAGCGCACGCCCCCCGGACAGACGATCCAGTGTCGCCGCCTGACGCGCCGCCACCGTCGGGGAAATGATCCCGGGGCGCAGGGCGACCAGAAATTTAAGGCGCTGGGTCACCGGAATCAGCGATGCCGCCACCAGCCACGAGTCCTCGCAGGAGCGGCCGGTGGGAATCAGCACGCCGCCGAAGCCCAGACGATCCGCCGCTTGAGCGACCTGTTGCAGATAGCCGTGGTCGACGGCGCGGGCGCCTTCGGCGGTGCCAAGGTAATGGCCGTCGCCGTGGGTAGGCAGGAACCAGAAGATGTTGAGGCTCATGGAGTGGTCTCCTTGGGGATTCAATTTACCGGGCTTGGGTAACCGAGCTTTGGGCTACAGCGGCCGGCGGGGTCCAGATCACGTCCTTGATGCTCAGCGGCTTGGGAATCAGCTTGAGCTGGTAGAAGGTGTCGGCGATTTTCTGTTGTGCGGCGACCACTTCCGGAGTCAGGAACAACGCGCCGTAGCCCTGGCGTTTCACCGAGGTCAGGGTGATGTCCGCCGGCAGGCCGAGCAGTGGCGCGACCTGTTGGGTCACGTCTTGCGGGTTGGCTTTCGACCATTCGCCCACGGCGCGCACTTCTTCCACGAGGGTCTTGATCACCTCGGGATGTTTCTGTGCGTAGGGTTTGGTCGCCAGGTAGAACTGGTGGTTGTCGACGATGCCTTTGCCGTCACGCAGGGTGTGTGCTTGCAGTTGTTGTTCGGCGGCGGCCTGGTACGGGTCCCAGATGACCCAGGCGTCGACGCTGCCACGTTCGAACGCAGCGCGGGCATCGGCAGGCGGCAGGAATACGGTTTGAATGTCGGTGTACTTGAGGCCGGCGTCTTCCAGCGCACGCACCAGCAGGTAGTGGACGTTGGAGCCTTTGTTCAGGGCGACTTTCTTGCCCTTCAGATCCGCCACCGACTTGATCGGCGAATCTTTCGGCACGAGGATCGCCTCACTGTTGGGCGCGGGCGGCTCGTAGGCTACGTAGAGCAGGTCGGCACCCGCCGCCTGAGCGAAGACCGGCGGGGTTTCACCGGTGACACCGAAGTCGATCGAGCCGACGTTCAGGCCTTCCAGCAGTTGCGGGCCGCCGGGGAACTCGGTCCATTGCACGTCGACACCTTGGGCGGCGAGGCGTTTTTCCAGGGTGCCTTTGGCTTTGAGCAGCACCAAGGTGCCGTACTTCTGATAACCGATTCTGAGCGTCTCGGCTTGAGCTTGAGTGATAGCGCCGAAGGACACAGCCGCAGCAAACAGAGCGACCAGACCGCGACGCAAAAATACAGTGCGCATAGCGCTCTCCTTTTTGCTGTTGGGTTTTGGCTGCACCTGCTTGCCCGTTGGCGGGCGAGTAAGGCCAGTACTTCATCAAGTTTCGATGTGGCTCAAATGCTCCAGCGAGCACTCAACAAACGTTCATTCAACAGCCCCGGCTCCAGCGGCTTCGGCCGGCGGGCCATGGCGCTGACAAACTGATCCAGCGCTTCGTGCAGCCGCTGTTCCAGAGCCGGCGCCAGCTGCGCCGCGGCACTGCCTTCGCCGTAGGCGATCTGGCTGTCCTCGGCAAAAATCCCTTGCAGCATTTCCTGGGCTTTCAACGCCGACAGCACCGGTTTGAGCGCGTAGTCGACCACCAGCATGTGGGCGATGCTGCCGCCGGTGGCCATCGGCAAAACGATCTTGTGACTCAAGGCACGTTCCGGCAACAGATCCAGCAGGGTCTTCAGCGCGCCCGAGAACGACGCCTTGTAGACCGGCGTGGCGATCAGCAAGCCGTCGGCGTTTTCAATCTGTTGCAGCAGGTCGAGCACCTTCGGGCTGTTGAAGCGGGCATGGAGCAGGTCCTCGGCCGGGAAATCCCGTACCTGATAACTCACCACTTCCACCCCTTGCTGCTGCAACCAGCGTTGCGAGCGCTCCAGCAACACTCCGGAACGGGAGCGTTGACTGGGACTGCCACCGAGTGAGACGACCAGCATTCAGACGATTCCTTGCGCGTTACCGGCGATTCGCGGGTTGCGATCTCGCTTCAATGTCAGTGACCTTAACAGCTGATTCATATATCCATAAATCATATTTATTCATTTGGTTATTCTTTATTGAGCTATGCATTTCACTTTCTTTCGGGCAAAAAAACAGGCCGTTAAAACGGCCTGAAACCCTGCATCGTGGTTCTTGCTGATGGTCCCCACGCCCGGCACGGGCGCCGAAAGGTTACTTGTTCGGCTGCGGTGTCAGGCGCAGATACGGTTTCACCGCGCGATAGCCCTTCGGAAAGCGTTGCTTGATTTCCTCCTCGTCCTTGAGCGACGGCACGATCACCACTTCTTCACCATCCTGCCAGTTGGCCGGCGTGGCCACCTTGTAGTTGTCGGTGAGTTGCAGCGAGTCGATCACCCGCAGGATTTCGTGGAAGTTGCGCCCGGTGCTCGCCGGGTAGGTAATGGTCAGGCGGATCTTCTTGTTCGGATCGATCACGAACAGAGAGCGCACGGTCAGGGTGTCGCTGGCATTCGGATGGATCAGATCGTAGAGATCGGACACCTTGCGGTCGGCATCGGCCAGGATCGGGAAGTTGACGATCGTGTTCTGGGTTTCGTTGATGTCCTCGATCCACTTGTGGTGCGAATCCACCGGGTCGACCGACAGCGCGATGGCTTTAACACCGCGTTTGCCGAACTCATCCTTGAGCTTGGCGGTGAAACCCAGCTCGGTGGTGCACACCGGAGTGAAGTCCGCCGGATGGGAAAACAGCACGCCCCAGCTGTTGCCGAGCCACTCGTGAAAACGAATCTTGCCGGCACTGGAATCCTGTTCGAAATCGGGGGCGATATCGCCGAGTCTGAGGCTCATGGTGCTGCTCCTGATGAGTGGTTGGAGACCTCAACTGTAGCTCGGGATTTGCCATTCATAAAAAGAATAAATAACTAGATATCTAGATCATTTACGAATATTAAACTTCTGTTCACTGGACGCTCGCCGGCAACGCGCCGAACATCGGCCCCAAGGTTCGAGAAGGCCTTGAGTTGCTGTAAGAGGGAAATGTCGGGAAAGGTCTACGGGGGTGGGCCGGACCCGAAAACGCAAAAGCCCCGTCCGGCGCAATGCCGGACGGGGCTTTTTTTTATGTCAACTGTTCGAGCGCTATTACAGCAGCGGGATCGAGTAGCTGACGATCAGACGGTTTTCGTCCTGGGAACGGGTGTTCGCCAGGTCGGTGCGCCACATAGCGTTCTTCCAGGCAACGCCGAGGTTTTTCAGCGGGCCTTCCGGAATCACGTAGCCCACGGTCAGGTCACGTTCCCACTCGGTTTTCTCGCCCAGCGGAGTGTCGATGTTGTCGCCGCGCAGGTAGATCACACCAGCGGTCAAGCCTGGCAGGCCGACTTTGGCGAAGTCATAGGCGTAGCGAGCCTGCCAGGTACGCTCGCCGGCACGGGCGAACTTCTGGATCTGCATGTCGGTGATGGTGCTGTTGGACGAGCCGTCACCCTGGTTCAGCCAAGGGAAATCGCTGTCGCCCTTGGTGTACTGGTAGCCGGCACCGAAGGTGTGACCTTCGACCGAGTACAGTGCCAGGTAGCTGTACAGATCGTTGTCGACCTTGCCCTTGACGGTCTTGCCGCCGTAATAGCCGCTGGTGAAGTACGCAGGCGTGTCGCCGTTGTTGCCGTTGTCACGGCTGCGGTAGTAGCGCAGGTCGCTTTTCAGCACGCCCGGACCGATGGCCCAGTTGTGTACCAGACCCAGGAAGTTCTGCGAGTAGAACTCTTTCAGCTCGCCGTAGTAGTACGAGGCGGTCAGATCCTTGGTGATCTTGTAGTCGGCACCGGCGTAGTAGAACTTGTTGCTGAACACGCCCTTGTCGTAGTTCGAACCGGCGTTCGCGCCGGCAATCGACAGGTTTTCGTCGTTGCTGGAGTTACGGCCCTTGGCGGATTCGATCTGACCGGCAGTCAGGGTCAGATCCTTGATCTCGTTGGACTTCAGCTCGCCACCGGTGAAGGTCTGTGGCAGCAGGCGACCATCGTTGTACTTGATGACCGGGTTGTTCGGCATCAGCGTACCGACCTTCAGCTCGGTCTGGGAAATCTTGACCTTGCCGGTCAGACCCAGGCTGGCGAAGTCATGCACGGCACGGTTGCCATCGCTCGGGAAAATGGTGCCGCCGGAAGCGGAACCCGAAGAGTTGCCGCTCTTGTCCGGGCTCGAGTCCAGACGCAGGCCGTACAGGCCGATGGCGTCAACGCCGAACTGGACGGTGCCCTGGGTGTAGCCCGAGATGAAACGCAGATCGAAGCCCTGGCCCCACTCTTCGTTCTTGTTCGGACCGGTACCATCACGGTTGTCAGTGTTGATGTAGAAGTTACGCAGGCCAAGGGTGGCCTTGCTGTCTTCGATGAAACCGGCTGCGCCTGCCTGCTGCGCAATAACCCCTACCGCCACGGCCAAAGCCAGGGTGGACTTGTTCATGTATCGCTCCTCTCGTTTCTAATTCTTGTGTTCCTGGTCCGGGATCTGACGCCCCTGGATCCTAAGATGCGCGATTAGCGCCAGACCGTGACTGACAAGTCAATCGCAACCTTGTGTGTCTACGACCAAGGTCTAATCGCAGTTATTCGGTCCTTGCAGGGTAGAGACTTCCAGATAAATCCAAAAAGAATTTATTGATTCTTTTTAATATCACTCAGGAATATAGACAACAGTCGCCATCCGTACCGGGATACAGCGTATCGGCGACTAAGCTCATTCCTAAATGGTATTTGTGAGCCTTTTTTTAGATCGTTTAGCTTTGGCGAAACCCCGATTCGTCAAACCCTATCGAAAAGGCGACGTCATCATGGCCAAACGCACACTATCTAGTCAATTTGTTACAGTTTGTGTATCAACACTGATTTCTTTTTCTGTCCATGCTTCCAGCCTCACTGTCGGCTATCAGACCGGCATCGATCCAAGCAAAGTCCCCCAGGCCGACGGCATCTACGAGAAGACCATAGGCGAAAAAATCGACTGGCGCCGTTTCAACAGCGGTCCGGAAGTCGTGACAGCGATTGCCTCCGGCGACGTCCAGATCGGCAACCTCGGATCCAGCCCGCTGGCCGCCGCCGCTTCACGCAATCTGCCGATCGTCGCATTTATCGTTTCGGCGCAGATCAATGCCGCCGAGGCACTGGTGGTACGCAATGGCAGTGGCATCGACAAACCGGCAGATCTGGTGGGCAAGACCATCGCCACACCCTTCGTGTCCACCTCTCACTACAGCCTGCTCGGCGCACTCAAGCACTGGGGCCTGGATGCTTCGAAAGTCAAAGTGGTGAACCTGCAACCTGCAGAAATAGCGGCGGCCTGGAAACGTGGCGACATCGATGGCGCCTTTGTCTGGTCGCCGGCACTGGGTGAAATCCGCAAGACCGGCAAGCCCCTGACCGATGCCGCACAGGTCGGCCAGTGGGGTGCACCGACCTTCGAAGTCTGGGTTGCGCGCAAGGACTTTGCCGAGAAGCATCCAGAGGTCGTGGCCAAGTTCGCCAAGGTGACCCTGGACTCGTTCGCCGACTATGCCGCTCATAAAGACAGCTGGACGGCCGACTCGGTGCCGGTGCAGAAAATCGCCAAACTGACCGGTGCCAATGCCGCCGATGTCCCGGAATTGCTCGCAGGTTCTGCGTTCCCCGATGCCAGGACACAACGGACCGCAGCGTTGCTGGACGGTGGTACGGCGAAGGCGATTGGCGAGACGGCGAAATTTCTGAAGGAACAAGGCAAGGTCGAGACGGTGTTGCCGGACTATTCGCCGTACGTCAGCGCCAAGTTCATCACCGATTAAACCTGTGGTGAGGGAGCTGGTTCCCTCGCCACAATGTTTTGCCAGGCCCCGGTTATCAGAGGGACTTTTCGAAGATCTTCGAATTGCGCTGATAGTTGTACAGAGAAGCCCGCGCTGCCGGCAGGCGCTCGACGCTGCTCGGTTCGAAGCCGCGCTCGCGGAACCAGTGAGCGGTGCGGGTCGTGAGGACGAACAAGGTCTTCAGGCCCTGCGCCCGGGCACGGGTCTCGATGCGCTCCAGCAGTTCATCGCCGCGCCCGCCATGGCGATACTCGGGATTCACCGCCAGGCACGCCAGTTCACCGGCATCGGAATCGGCAATCTGATACAGCGCCGCGCACGCGATGATCATCCCTTCGCGCTCGACCACGCTGAACTGCTCGATCTCACGCTCCAGCACTTCACGGGAGCGACGCACCAGAATCCCCTGCTCTTCCAGCGGACTGATCAGGTCCAGCAAGCCGCCGACGTCTTCGATCGCCGCCTCGCGCACCAGTTCGAACTGCTCCTGTGCCACCAGCGTACCGCCACCGTCGCGGGTGAACAGTTCGGTCAGCAGCGCACCGTCCTCGGCATAACTGACGATATGACTGCGCGCCACACCGCCACGGCAGGCTTCGGCGGCGGCATCCAGCAATTCCGCCTGATAGTTGCTGCCCAGACGCTGCAAATGCGCCGGCACCTGTTGCGGGCGCAGCTCACGCACCAGCTTGCCGTTTTCGTCGATCAGGCCGAGGTCAGCGCCAAACAGCAGCAGTTTGTCGGCTCCCAGATCGATGGCGGCGCGAGTGGCGACGTCTTCGCAGGCCAGGTTGAAGATCTCACCGGTCGGCGAATAGCCCAGCGGCGACAGCAACACAATGGAACGTTCGTCGAGCAGGCGGTTGATACCTTTGCGATCGACCCGGCGCACTTCACCGGTGTGGTGATAATCGACACCTTCCAGCACGCCGATCGGTCGTGCGGTGACCAGATTGCCGCTGGCCACCCGCAGGCGCGAGCCCTGCATCGGCGACGAAGCCATGTCCATCGACAAACGCGCTTCGATGGCAATGCGCAACTGGCCGACCGCATCGATCACGCACTCGAGCGTCGCGGCATCGGTGATGCGCATGCCGTGGTGGTAATGCGGGGTCAGGCCGCGCGCGGCGAGACGGGTTTCGATCTGCGGACGGGAGCCGTGGACCAGCACCAGTCGCACACCGAGGCTGTGCAACAGCACGATGTCATGGACGATGTTGCCGAAATTCGGATGCTCCACGCCGTCGCCGGGCAGCATGACGACGAAGGTGCAGTCGCGGTGGGCATTGATATAGGGAGACGCGTGGCGAAGCCAATTGACGTATTCGGGCATGAACCTGGGCCTGTAATAAATAGCAGCCGGAAAAAGGGCGAAACGGAAAACGCACAGCGGGCTGATGGTTATCGTCGGAACAGGCTTGGCGACACGCGCGCTCTCCTCATGAATACGGGTTGGCAGGACGGCAATTTATACAGTTTTGAGACAGTAATGTTCGATCAACTGCCGCAATAGATGCACGGTAGGCTGCAAACGTGACATTTCAAGGTACTCGTCCGGCTGGTGGGCACAGCCGATGTCACCGGGGCCGAGTACGATGGTTTCGCAACCAAGGCGCTGAAGATAAGGCGCTTCGGTGCCGAACGCTACCGCTTCGGCCGGGTGGCCGGTGAGTTTTTCGGCCATTCGCACCAGTTCGGCGTCTTCGGACTGCTCGAACGGCGGCACTTCAGGGAATAACGGCGCGTAATCGATCTTCACCTGATGCCGTTCGGCGACCGGATTGAGCTTGCGCAGGATCTCGGCCCGCAGCACTTTCGGGTCCATGCCCGGCAACGGTCGCAGATCGAACTCCAGCGAACACTGGCCGCAGATGCGGTTGGGATTGTCGCCACCATGGATGCAGCCGAAGTTCATGGTCGGCTGCGGCACGCTGAACTGCGGGTTGTTGAATTCCCGCTGCCACAGCAGACGCAGTCCGCGCAGTTCGCCGATGGCATCGTGCATGGCTTCGAGGGCGCTGTGCCCCAGGCGAGGATCCGACGAATGGCCGCTTTGCCCGAGGATCTCGATGCGCTCCATCATGATGCCCTTGTGCATGCGGATCGGCTTGAGACCGGTCGGCTCGCCGATCACCGCTGCCCGGCCCAGCGGTTGCCCCGCTTCGGCCAGCGCCCGCGCGCCGGACATCGAACTTTCTTCATCGCAGGTGGCGAGAACCAGCAACGGCTGTTTGAACGGCTGGTCGAGCAACGGCTGCACGGCTTCGATGATCAGGGCGAAGAAGCCTTTCATGTCGCAACTGCCGAGGCCGACCCAGCGGCCGTCGACTTCGGTGAGTTTCAGCGGGTCGGTTTTCCACAGCGCGTCATCGTAAGGCACCGTGTCGCTGTGCCCGGCCAGCACCAGCCCGCCGGGGCCGCTGCCAAAACTGGCGAGCAGGTTGAACTTGCCGGGGCTGACCTGCCGGATATCGCAGCTGAAGCCCAGGTCGCCGAGCCATCCGGCGAGCAGATCGATCACCGGCCGGTTGGATTGATCCAGATTCGGTTGGGTGCAACTGACCGACGGCACGGCGATCAGTGCAGCGAACTGGTCCTGCATGGATGGCAAAGGCATCGCTGACTCCAACTCCCGGATTGGAGTCCATCATAGAACCATCCGGCGACAGGAATAAACCGCCACAAGGCGTAGGAAGGTTCAGTCCTGTACACTGCACGGCCTTGGCAGCCACACTTTCCCCGGCTGCGCTCCCGATCCTGGATTTTCCGGCCATGCAGAAAGAAACCGAAATCAAACTCCGCGTCAGCCGCGAAACCCTCGCCGCCCTGCGCGAGCACCCTCTCCTGAAAAAACGCAACAAAAGTGGCTGGGAACGCCGTGAGTTGATGAATCAGTACTTCGACACGCCCGAGCGTGACCTGGCCCGGGCCAAAGTCGCCCTGCGCCTGCGCAAGGACGGCGAAGAAGTGATCCAGACCCTCAAGACCCGCGGTCAGAGCGTTGCCGGTCTGTCCGAGCGTAACGAGTACGACTGGCACCTGCCCAAAGCCAAACTCGATGTGAAGAAACTCGACGGCGAATGCTGGCCCGAGTCCCTTGCCGAACTGGACAAGAAAACCCTGAAACCGATCTTCACCACCGATTTCGTCCGTGAACGCGCTGAAATCGCCTGGGGCCGCGGCAAGACCAAAGTAGTCATCGAAGCCGCACTGGACCTGGGCCACGTGGTGGTCGGCAAGCAGAAAGAAGAAATCTGCGAGCTGGAACTGGAACTGCGCGAAGGCGAGCCTGCCGCGCTGTTGGAACTGGCCGCCGAACTGGCCGAAACCCTGGCCCTGATGCCGTGCGACATCAGCAAGGCCGAGCGCGGCTATCGCCTGTACGACGCCAACAGCTATTCGCTGAGCCTGCCGGCGCCGGCCATCACCGCCGAAACCCCGCTGGACGATGCCTTCGCCGCGCTGAGCTGGCACTTGCTCGGCAGCAGCCAGCGCCTGGCCGAACAGTATCGTTTCAACGGCCACTGGCGCCTGCTGCAGGACTGGGTCGAGAACCTCGCGGAAATGCGCGCCCTGCTCAGCAGCCTTGGCCAGGCCGCACCGCGTCAATCGACCCACGACCTGCGTGTGGCACTAGATGCGTTGCTGGAGGACTGGCGTCCGCTGGTACAAGTCGGCATTGAGGACGAAGACGTGCGCAAAGCCGCGCCGGAGCAATTCCTCGAAGAACTGGAAGACCCGCGCTGGGGCCTGTTCTCGCTGAACGCCTCGCGCTGGTTGCTGGCTCGCACCTGGACCGCTGATCGCAACACTCGTGGCAATCGCCAAGGCGCTGCGCAGTTGCAAAGCTGGCTGCCGCGCCTGCTGGGCGAAGAAGCCACTTCCCTGCAATTGCAGCGCTATCAGCAGCAGCCGGAAGATCTGGCCGAGCAACTGCCGCGCATCGAACGCATCCAGGTCTGGCTGCACCACGCGCGCAACGTGCTGGAGATCCCGGAAATGGACCGGTTGTACGGCGAGCTGAACAAACTGGCGCAACTGGCCAACGAGCCGACCATCACCGATGAACTGCTCGATGCGCGCAAGCATCAGGCGATTGCGGTTTATCAGAATCGTGCCTGGAAAACGCTGCTGCGCCTGTAATCCCCCGACAACAGAAACTGTGGCGAGAGAGCTTGCTCCCGCTGGAGGCCGAAGGACTCCCAGTTCCGGCAAGCGACGGTTGGGACTGCTTCGCAACCCAACGGGAGCAAGCTCCCTCGCCACAAAGGCATTCAGCGCAATACCGGCAAACTCGTCGTCGACTTGATTTCCGACAACGCCACAATCGAGTTCACTTCCTGAATACCCGGCACCAGCGACAGCTTCTCGAAGAAGAACCGCTCATACGCCTCGATGTCCGCCGCGACGATGCGCAACATGAAATCCACCGCTCCCATCAGTACATAACACTCCAGCACTTCGGGAAAGCCGCGAATCGCCTCGGTGAATTCGGTGAAGTTCGAACGACCGTGGGCGTTGAGTTTGATTTCGGCGAAGATCTGCGTGTTCAGGCCAATCTTCTTGCGATCGAGCAAGGTCACCTGACCCCGAATGATCCCCTCCTCCTTCATCCGCTGAATCCGCCGCCAGCACGGCGACTGCGACAGGCCCACCTGTTCGGCGATCTGTGCGCTGGACAGGGAAGCGTCCTCTTGCAACAGGGCGAGAATACGCCGATCGTAACTGTCCAGCTCACTGTGCATAAATAATCCTAAAAATCAGCCAATACCGAATTGCTCTACCCGACAACCCGGCCAATCGGCTCATCTTAGACAAGAAATGCCCGGCATCGAATGTAAAAATTTCTCCACTGATTCCGGAGATCTGTCATGCCACACCTCGAAGCCGTCAATACCCCAGCGCCCCGTGCCGATGTGTGGAACGTCAGCAACGCTCATTGCCTTGCGCAGTACCAGATACTGGCCGAGGCCGAACCGGATTTGCTGGTGCGGGTGCTGAATCTGTTCGCCCTGCAGTTCCTCACCCCGGAACAGGTCAATGTCCAGCGACTGGACGACCTGCTGTCCATCGACATCATCATGGGTGGCCTGAGCTGGCACCGCGCCCAAGTGATCGCGGAAAAACTTCGTAACCTGATCTGCGTGTGTTCGGTGAATCTGCAAAACCCCGATGCGGCGTGGGATGCGCCGACTCAGGCAGCCGGCTGAAAAAAGCCGAAACGCCTTCGTCGGGGTAGTGGCCCAACGGTCGGCGGGGCCGCGACTATCCTTTGCGGACTGTCGTTCAAAAGGAGCCCGCATGTCCGTTCAACTTGCCACTCAGGACCGCTGGCTGGATCTCAATGATGTATTGCGTGAACTGGTCGCCCAGGGCTTCATCAGCCAGGACTCCGCCGAGCAGGCGCTGAATGCCCGTCGTCGGCAGGCGCCCCACGGTCAGATGCATCCGCTGGAATTCATCGCCGGCCAGCAGCTCGACGACCTCAGTCGTCCGGGCAAACACCTGGACCTCGAAAGCCTGACCCTGTGGCTGGCCCAGCAGGCCGGCCAGCCATACCTGCGGATCGATCCGCTGAAGATCAACGTCGCCGCCGTCACGCCGCTGATGTCCTACGCCTTCGCCCAGCGCCACAAGATTCTTGCGGTGTCGGTCGACCGCGACGCGGTAACCGTCGCCAGCGCCCAGCCTTACGTCAGGGGCTGGGAAGCCGATCTGACCCACGTCCTGAAATTGCCGGTCAAACGGGTGGTGGCCAACCCGACGGACATCCAGCGCTTCAGCGTCGAGTTTTTTCGCCTCGCCAAGTCGGTCAGCGGCGCCAGCAACGCCGACCAGCCGGGCAGCAACCTCGGCAACTTCGAACAACTGCTCAATCTGGGCGCCAGCGACCAGGAGCCGGACGCCAACGACGCGCACATCGTCAACATCGTCGACTGGCTGTTCCAGTACGCCTTCCAGCAACGGGCCAGCGATATCCACATCGAGCCACGGCGCGAGCAAGGCACGGTGCGCTTTCGCATCGACGGCGTGCTGCACAACGTCTATCAGTTTCCACCGCAGGTGACGATGGCCATCGTCAGCCGCCTGAAGAGCCTCGGCCGGATGAACGTCGCCGAAAAGCGCAAACCCCAGGACGGGCGGGTCAAGACCAAGACCCCGGACGGCGGTGAAGTGGAACTGCGCCTGTCGACCCTGCCCACCGCGTTCGGCGAAAAAATGGTGATGCGGATCTTCGACCCGGAAGTGCTGCTCAAGGATTTCGACCAGCTCGGGTTTTCCGCCGACGACCTGCGCCGCTGGCAGGATATGACCCGCCAGCCCAACGGCATCATTCTGGTGACCGGCCCGACCGGGTCGGGCAAGACCACCACGCTGTACACGACCCTGAAAAAACTGGCGACCCCGGAGGTGAACCTCTGCACCATCGAGGATCCGATCGAGATGGTCGAGCCGGCCTTCAACCAGATGCAGGTGCAACACAATATCGACCTGACCTTCGCCGCCGGGGTGCGAGCACTGATGCGGCAGGACCCGGACATCATCATGATCGGTGAGATCCGTGACCTGGAAACCGCCGAAATGGCGATCCAGGCAGCATTGACCGGACACCTGGTGCTCTCGACCCTGCACACCAACGACGCGCCGAGCGCCATCAGCCGTCTGCTGGAACTCGGCGTGCCGCATTACCTGATCAAGGCCACGGTTCTCGGCGTCATGGCCCAGCGCCTGGTGCGCACGCTGTGTCCGCACTGCAAGGCGCCGCTGCCGGTCGCCGAAGAGGACTGGCAAACCCTGACCCGACCGTGGCAGGCTCCGCTGCCGGGCAACGCGCAACGGGCCATCGGTTGCCTGGAGTGCCGCGGTACCGGTTATCACGGGCGCGCCGGGGTTTACGAAATCATGCAACTGACCGACAGCCTCAAGGCGTTGATCAGTTCGGATACCGATCTGACCGCACTTCGGCGCCAGGCCTTCAAGGAAGGCATGCGCAGCCTGCGCCTGTCCGGCGCGCAAAAAGTCGCGGCGGGGCTGACGACCATCGAGGAAGTGCTGCGGGTGACACCGCAGAGCGAGCAGAAATAGCCCGGCACGGAACCGGATCGACGAAATGGCAATCCAAGCCGTTATTCAACACCAGTGGAGTCACCCCTCATGCGTCTCAAACTTGCTGTCGCCACCCTCGCCCTGCTGTCTCTGCCCGTCGGTTCGGCAATGGCCGACAGCTTTTGGCGTAACGTCATTTCGTCCGGCGCCACCACCGGCTCGACGTACCTGACCTTCAAGGATCACAAGCTGATTGTCGCCGCCCAGGACGACGCCGGCAGTTTCGTTGCCAGCGATGGCGGTATCCGTGGCCCGTACCTGGAAGCCGCCATGCAGAAAGTCCGCGCCGACAACCCGGGCCTGCAGGCCACGGACATGGAACTGGCGAACGCGATCCTGGCGAAGAACGCCGTGGCTTCGGAATAAACCTGTCGCCCACAAAAATGCCGCTCACACGAGCGGCATTTTTTTGCCCGCCGATCAGCGGTAATCGTCCACCGGCACACAGGCGCAGAACAGGTTGCGGTCGCCATAGACGTTGTCCACCCGATTCACCGCCGGCCAGTACTTGTGCGCCTTGGTGTGCGCATCCGGCGTGATGCCCTGCTCGATGCTGTAAGGCCGCTCCCAGACGCCGGTGATATCGGCCAGCGTATGGGGCGCCCGCTTGAGCGGGTTATCCTCGGCCGGCCAGTTGCCGTTCTGCACTTCGGTGATTTCCGCACGGATGCTCAACATGGCGCCGATGAAGCGGTCCAGTTCTGCCTTGGACTCACTCTCGGTCGGCTCGACCATCAGCGTGCCCGGCACCGGGAACGACATGGTCGGTGCGTGGAAGCCGTAATCCATCAGGCGCTTGGCGATGTCTTCCTCGCTGATGCCGGTCTGCGCTTTCAGCGGTCGCAGGTCGAGAATGCACTCATGAGCCACCCGATCATTGCGCCCGGTGTAGAGCACGGGGAAGGCACCGGACAAATGCTGCGCCAGGTAATTCGCCGCGAGAATCGCCACTTCGCTGGCGTCCGCCAGTTGCGGCCCCATCATGGCGATGTACATCCAGCTGATCGGCAAAATGCTCGCACTGCCCCAGGGTGCTGCGCTCACCGCGCTGTTCTGCGGTTGCGGCCCGTCGATCGGCACCACCGGATGATTGGCGACGAATGGCGCCAGATGCGCCCGCACACCAATCGGCCCCATGCCCGGCCCGCCGCCACCGTGGGGAATGCAAAAAGTCTTGTGCAGGTTCATGTGCGACACATCGGCGCCAATATCTGCCGGCCGCGCCAGCCCGACCTGGGCATTGAGGTTGGCGCCATCCATGTACACCTGACCGCCGTGCCTGTGGATAACGTCGCAGATTTCGCTGATGCCTTCCTCGTACACACCGTGGGTCGACGGATAGGTCGCCATCAGGCACGACAATTTGTCACCCGCCTCGGCAGCCTTGGCCTTCAAATCCTCAAGATCGACGTTGCCCGCCTCGTCGCACTCGACGATCACCACCCGCATCCCGGCCATCTGTGCCGAGGCCGGGTTGGTGCCGTGGGCCGAGGACGGAATCAGGCAGATGTCGCGCCCGCCCTGCTGACGGCTTTCATGGTATTTGCGGATGGCCAGCAACCCGGCGTACTCGCCCTGAGCGCCGGAGTTTGGTTGCATGCAGATCGCGTCAAACCCGGTGATCGCACACAACCAGCGCTCCAGCTCCTCGATCATCAGCGTGTAACCAACGGCCTGCTCCCGGGGCACGAACGGGTGCAGATTGGCGAACTGCGGCCAGGTGATCGGAATCATCTCGCTGGTGGCGTTAAGTTTCATGGTGCAGGAACCCAACGGGATCATCGACTGGTTGAGCGCCAGATCCTTGTTCTCCAATTGCTTGAGGTAACGCAGCATTTCGGTTTCGCTGTGATGGGCGTTGAACACCGGATGGCGCAGGTACGGCGAGTTGCGTTGCAGGTTCTCGGGAATTCCGGAAACCAGTGCTTCGGCATCGAGTTCTTCGACGTTGAGCCCATGATCGACACCCAACAGCACATCGAACAGTTTGCCGACGGTGCGCTCGTCACAAGTTTCATCGAGGCTCAGACCCAGGTGACCGCGCCCGAGAATACGCAGGTTGATCTGCGCAGCCTGAGCGCTTTCGATAATCGCGGTCTGCGCGCCGCCAACGTCCAGGGTAAGCGTGTCGAAAAACTGCTGGTTGATGCGCTTGATACCGTGACGCTCGAGGCCGGCAGCGAGGATGCAGGTCAGCCGATGGACTCGCCGGGCAATACGTTTCAGCCCTTCCGGCCCGTGATACACCGCGTAGAAACTGGCGATGTTGGCCAACAGCACCTGGGCCGTGCAGATGTTCGAATTGGCCTTCTCCCGGCGAATGTGCTGCTCGCGGGTCTGCAGGGCCATGCGCAGCGCCACGTTGCCTCGCGCATCTTTCGAGACACCGATGATGCGCCCGGGAATCGCCCGTTT
This sequence comes from Pseudomonas sp. KCJK9016, assembly GCF_046231795.1. NCBI lineage: Bacteria > Pseudomonadati > Pseudomonadota > Gammaproteobacteria > Pseudomonadales > Pseudomonadaceae > Pseudomonas > Pseudomonas sp. KCJK9016. Next base: position 151,312 of record NZ_JBJJMM010000002.1, read on the forward strand.
GTATTCCTCGCGACTGGCAAAAAACGCCGCGTGCGGCCCGCCGTACCCCATCGGCACACCGAAGCGCTGGGATGAGCCGAACACCACATCGGCGCCCAGCTCACCCGGCGGCGTCAGCAATAACAGACTCAACAGATCGGCTGCCACGCAAGCCAGCGCCTGTTGCGCATGCAGATGATCGATCAACGGACGCAGATCGCGGACCTCGCCGTGGGTGTCGGGGTATTGCAGCAGTGCCCCGAATACCTGGTGCTGCTTCAAGTTATCCACAGTGTCGACGATCAGCTCGAAACCGAAGCCTTCGGCGCGAGTCCGGACCACGGAAAGGGTTTGCGGATGACAGTTTTCATCGACGAAAAACAGATTGCTCTTCGACTTCGCCACACGCTTGGCCAGCGCCATGGCTTCGGCAGCCGCAGTGGCTTCATCGAGCAACGATGCGTTGGCCAGCTCCAGGCCGGTGAGGTCGATGGTCAGTTGCTGGAAATTGAGCAACGCTTCGAGCCGGCCCTGGGCGATCTCCGGTTGGTACGGCGTGTACGCGGTGTACCAGCCGGGATTTTCCAGCACGTTGCGCAGAATGACCGTAGGCGTGAGGGTGCCGTGGTAGCCCATGCCGATCAGGCTGGTCCAGACCTGATTCTGTTCGGCGTACCCGCGCAGTTTCGCCAGCGCAGCCTGCTCGTCCAGAGCCCGCGGCAGGTCCAGTGCACGATTGAGACGAATGGCGGGCGGGACAGTCTGCTCGATCAGTTCGATCCGGCTGCCCAGGCCCAGGCTGTCGAGCATCGCCTGCTGTTCGGCGGCATCGGGGCCGAGATGACGGCGCAGGAAGGCCTGGGGGTCGCGTAACTGGCTCAAGGACGGCAACTGGGACATGACGGTCTCTCTCCTGGCTGGCGCTCGGCGTCAATGCAACACGGTCAAACCAGCATAGCAGTCGATACCGTCGCGGACGGCTTGGCGGCGGGTGGTCGAACGGGGCATGCTGTGGCACCAGCAACACGTGCCCAACCCTTGGATGATCGAGTCCTCATGAGCCAACTGCCGTTTCTGCCGTTTTCCAAACCTGTCATCGACGAAGCCACCATCGCCGCCGTCGGCGATGTCCTGCGCTCCGGCTGGATCACCAGCGGGCCGAAGGTCCAGGCCTTCGAAGCGCAACTGTCGGAGTATTTTGGCGGGCGCCCGGTGCGCACCTTCAACTCCGGCACCTGCACCATGGAAATCGCCCTGCGCATCGCCGGCATCGGACCGGGTGACGAAGTGATCACCACGCCGATCTCCTGGGTCGCCACGGCCAACGTGATTCTTGAAGTGGGCGCCACCCCGGTGTTCGCCGACATCGACCCGGTCACCCGCAACATCGACCTGGATAAACTGGAAGCGGCCATCACGCCGCGCACCAAAGCGGTCATCCCGGTCTACCTTGCCGGGCTGCCGGTGGACATGGACCGCCTGTACGCCATCGCCAAAAAGCACAACCTGCGCATCGTCGAAGATGCCGCCCAGGCCCTCGGTTCGAGCTGGAATGGCCAGCGCATCGGCGCCACCGGTGACTTCGTGTCGTTCAGCTTCCAGGCCAACAAGAACGTGACCTGCTCCGAGGGTGGTTGCCTGGTGCTGAACACGCCCGAGGAAGCACGTCTGGCGGAGAAATATCGCCTGCAAGGCGTCACCCGCACTGGCTTCGACGGCCTGGATGTCGATGTGCTGGGCGGCAAATTCAACATGACCGACGTTGCAGCGACCATCGGCCTCGGCCAGTTCGCCCACATCGAAGCCCTCACTGCGCATCGTCAGGCACTGGCGCGTCATTACTTCAAGTGCTTTGGCGACGACTTCGAAGCCACATACGGCGCGCAACTGCCGCCGGCCGATTTCACCAACAGCAACTGGCACCTGTTCCAGCTGGTATTGCCGGAGCGCAAGGACGGTTTGCCGGCGCGGGCCACATTCATGGAGCAGATGCAGGCGCTGGGCATCGGCATCGGTTATCACTACCCGCCGATCCACTTGCTGAGCCTGTACCGTGAGCGCGGTTTCAAGGAGGGCATGTTGCCGGTGGCCGAGCGGGTCGGAAGGCTGATCGTGTCGTTGCCGATGTTCACCGCCATGAGCAAAGCCGATGTCGAGCGTTCGGTGGCGGCGGTCAAAGCGGTGCTGGGCAACGCCTGAGCCGTCCCCGATAAAAAGCTGCGTCCAGAAAAAAGCCCCGACGGATCGGGGCTTTTCGGTGTTGCGTGAAGCTTATTCGCCGATGGACTTCCGGTAGGCATCGGCGTCGAGCAGCTTGTCCAGCTCGGACTTGTCGCTTGGCTTGAGCTTGAAGATCCACGACTCATACGGTTCTTCGTTCAGCAGTTCCGGCGAATCCGCCAACTCCTCGTTGACTGCGATCACTTCGCCGCCGACCGGGGCGTAGATGTCGGAGGCGGCCTTGACCGACTCGACAACACCCGCCGCATCACCGGCAGCAAACACCTTGCCGACTTCAGTCAGCTCGACGAACACCACGTCGCCCAGCGCTTGCTGTGCGTGATCGCTGATGCCCACGGTGACGGTGCCGTCGGCTTCCAGGCGCGCCCATTCATGACTTTCGGCAAAACGCAGGTCGGCGGGGATATTGCTCATGCTCGGTGTCCTCAAGAAATTGTCAGCGGTCGTACCCGCCGGGAAAGATTAGATCAAGGTTTTGCCGTGGCGGACGAAGGTCGGTTTGACCACTCGTACCGGATACCACTTGCCACGGATTTCCACTTCGGCGCGGTCGGCTGTCGCCATCGGTACGCGCGCCAGGGCAATCGACTTGCTAAGCGTAGGAGAGAAACTACCACTGGTGATCTCTCCTTCGCCAACATCAGCGATACGAACCACCTGATGCGCACGCAAAACCCCGCGTTCCTCGAGCACCAGGCCCACCAGTTTGTGCTGCACGCCGGCGTTTTTTTCCGCTTCCAGCGCATCACGACCGATGAACCGGCGCGTGGCCGGCTCCCAGGCGATGCTCCAGGCCATGTTCGAGGCCAGCGGCGAAACGTCTTGATGAATGTCCTGACCGTAGAGATTCATGCCGGCTTCCACTCGCAACGTGTCGCGGGCACCGAGGCCGATGGGGGAAATGCCGGCGCCTACCAGGTCGTTGAAAAATCCGGGGGCCTGATCGGCCGGCAGGGCGATTTCCAGCCCGTCTTCGCCGGTGTACCCGGTACGGGCAATGAACCAGTCGCCATCGACCTGGCCTTCGAAAGGCTTGAGCATCTGGATCAGATTGGCGCGGGACTGGGTCACCAGTTCGGCAATCTTCTGCCGGGCATGAGGGCCTTGAATGGCGAGCATCGCCAGATCCGTGCGTTCGCGCAGTTGCACGTCGAAGCCGGCAAGGTGCGCCTGCATCCAGGCCAGATCCTGATCACGCGTCGAAGCATTGACCACCAGCCGGTAACCCTCATCGAGGCGATAGACGATCATGTCATCGACAATGCCGCCGCGCTCGTTGAGCATCGTGCTGTACAACGCCCGGCCCGGGCTGTGCAGGCGTTCGACGTCGTTGGCCAGCAAATGCCGGAGCCAGGCCCTGGCCTGTTGGCCCGTGACATCGATCACGGTCATGTGGGAAACATCGAACACCCCGCAATCGCGTCTCACCTCGTGGTGTTCCTCGACCTGCGAGCCGTAATGCAGTGGCATGTCCCAACCGCCAAAATCGACCATCTTCGCGCCGAGGGCGAGATGCAGGTCATACAGAGGCGTACGCTGTCCCATGGGTTTCTCCTTCCGGGCGTGGCGAAGGTGCGGAGCGCTGCTGCACGGTTTGAAAGCCCCGAAAGAGAAGGCCTTCAGCCGATTTCAGCGACAGGGTCTGTCAGACGGACCGCACCGAATGCCGCGCATTGTAGCCGCATGATTCAGGACTGACGACTAAGTGTTTCGATGTGCCGAGCGGCGAATAAGTCCAATGACCGGCAACAAACCGACCAGCACCAGCGTCAGCGCCGGCAACGATGCCCGCGCCCATTCGCCTTCGCTGGTCATCTCGAAGATCCGTACGGCCAGCGTGTCCCAGCCAAACGGGCGCATCAGCAGGGTCGCCGGCATTTCCTTCAGCACGTCGACGAACACCAGCAGCGCGGCGCTGAGCGTACCGGGCAGCAACAACGGTAGATACACTTTGAAAAACAGTCGCGGCCCACTGACACCCAGGCTACGTGCCGCTTCGGGCAAAGAGGGCCGTATACGCGCCAGACTGCTTTCCAGCGGCCCGTAGGCCACCGCCACGAAGCGCACCAGATATGCCATCAGCAACGCCGCCAGACTGCCCAGCAACAAAGGCTTGCCCGCACCGCCGAGCCAAGCGGACAACGGAATCACCAGTTCCCGATCCAGATAACTGAACGCCAGCATGATCGACACCGCCAGCACCGAACCCGGCAAGGCATAGCCGAGGTTGGCCAGACTGACGCCCGAGCGAACTGCCGGGGTCGGTGCCAGACGTCGGGCGAACACCAGCAACATCGCCACGCTGACCGTGATCAGCGCCGCCATGCCGCCCAGGTACAGGGTGTGCAGAATCAGGCCGGCGTAACGCTCATCCAGATCGAAACGCCCGCGCTGCCAGAACCACACCAGCAGTTGCAGCACCGGAATCACAAACGCACAGGCGAACACCAGACCGCACCAGCCGGCCGCTGCCCAGGCTTTGGCCCCGCGCAGGTGATACAGCGCCTTGACCCGCGGCCGCTCGTTGCTCGCCCGATTGGCGCCCCTGGCGCGACGTTCGCCGTACAGCACCAGCATCACCACCAGCAGCAACAGGCTGGCCAGTTGTGCGGCGCTGGACAGACTGAAGAAGCCATACCAGGTCTTGTAGATCGCGGTGGTGAAGGTGTCGAAGTTGAACACCGACACCGCGCCGAAATCCGCCAGGGTTTCCATCAATGCCAGCGCCACGCCAGCGCCGATGGCCGGTCGCGCCATCGGCAATGCCACCCGCCGGAACGCCTGCCACGGTGATTGTCCGAGCACTCGCGCCGCTTCCATCAGGCCTTTGCCCTGAGCGAGAAACGCGGTACGCGCCAACAGGTAAACGTAGGGATAGAACACCAGCACCAACACCAGAATCACCCCGCCGGTGGAGCGCACCCGGGGCAGGCGCAGACCGGTTCCGAACCATTCACGCAGCAGGCTTTGCACGGGACCGGCGAAGTCCAGCAGACCGACGAACACGAATGCCAGTACATAGGCCGGGATCGCAAACGGCAGCATCAACGCCCAGTCGAGCCAGCGCCGACCGGGGAATTCGCAGAGGCTGGTGAGCCAGGCGAGGCTGACGCCCAGCAAGGTCACGCCGACACCGACGCCGATGACCAGCGTCAGGGTATTGCCCAACAGGCGCGGCATCTGGGTTTCCCACAGGTGCGACCAGATCTGCTGGTCGATGGTCTCCCACGACAGCAGGAGGACGCTGAGAGGGAGCAACACCAATGCGGCGATGGCGAAGACGATGGGGTACCAGCGGCGTTGGGCGGGGTGGGACAAGGAAAAGCTCTCTAGAAAATGACGAAGCCTGCCATGAATCGGCAGGCTTCCATACGTGGCGTCAGTTCCAACCCGCCCTATCCATCATCCGGATCGCTTCGGCCTGGCGCTTGCCCGCCACTTCGACCGGCAACGTATCGGCCACGAACTGCCCCCAAGCCGCCACTTCCTCCGAAGGCTTTACCGCCGGATTCGCCGGGAATTCCTGGTTCACGTCGGCGAAGATCTTCTGCGCCTCAGGCGTGGTCATCCACTCCACCAGCGCCTTGGCCGCTTCCGGGTGCGGCGCGTGTCTGGTCAAACCGATGCCCGACAGGTTGACGTGCACACCGCGGTCCGCCTGGTTCGGCCAGAACAGTTTCACCGGAAGATCCGGCTTTTGCTTGTGCAGGCGACCGTAGTAGTAGGTGTTGACGATGCCCACATCGCACTGGCCGGCATTGATCGCTTCGAGCACCGCGACGTCGTCGGAGAACACATCGGTGGACAGGTTGTTGACCCAGCCCTTGAGGATCTTTTCGGTTTTCTCGGCGCCGTGGACTTCGATCATGGTGGCGGTCAGCGACTGGTTGTAGACCTTCTTCGCCGTGCGCAGGCACAGACGGCCTTCCCAGTTCTTGTCGGCCAGCGCTTCGTAGGTGGTCAGTTCGCCTGGTTTCACGCGCTCGGTGGAATAGGCGATGGTCCGCGCGCGCAGGCTCAGGCCGGTCCAGGCGTGACTGGACGAGCGGTATTGCAGGGGAATGTTGGCGTCGATGGTTTTCGAGGTGAAGGGCTGGAGAATGCCCATCTGCTCGGCCTGCCACAGGTTGCCGGCATCGACGGTCAGCAGCAGGTCGGCGGTGGCGTTCTCGCCCTCGGCCTTGATCCGTTGCATCAGCGGCGCTTCCTTGTCGGTGATGAACTTGATCTTCACGCCGGTCCTGGCGGTGTAGGCATCGAACACCGGTTTGATCAGTTCATCGATGCGCGACGAGTAGACCACCACCTCATCGGCGGCCTGGGCGGCGGTGCTGCCGATCAGGGTCAGGGCAAGTGCGGTCAGAACACGCTTGGATGCCAACATGGGAGTGATCTCTCGGTCGGGAAAAGTGGCCCAAATGATAAGGACTCACATTTACCAGCTCAATCGATCACTTTCCCAAGGAGTTACCAGATGTTGCACGGGGCGAATGTTGCGGTGGCTGGACTGACGCTTTCGCGAGCAGGCTCGCTCCCACATTGGAATGCATTACAAACTGTGGGAGCGAGTCTGCTCGCGAAGAGGTTATCAGCCGCGATGAAGATCTCAGGGTTTTGCGAGTGCCGGAAGATCACCAGTCAATCCGAGGGCCTCACGCACAAAAAGAGCCTTTGCCTCGGGCATCTGCTCGACGATTTTCAACCCGGTATTGCGCAACCAGCGCAGCGGCAGCGGATCGGCCTGGAACAACCGCTCGAAGCCTTCCATCGCCGCCATCAGCGCCAGGTTGTGCGGCATGCGCCGACGCTCGTAGCGGCTCAGCACTTTCACGTCCGCCAAGCGTTCGCCGCGTTCGTTGGCTTGCAGCAGTACCTCGGCCAGCACGGCGGCATCGAGGAAACCCAGGTTCACGCCCTGCCCCGCCAGCGGGTGGATGGTGTGCGCCGCGTCGCCGATCAGCGCGAGGCCTTCAGCCACGTAGCGCTTGGCGTGACGTTGACGCAGTGGCACGCACAGCCGCGGGTCGGCGTTGATGACCTCGCCGAGGCAGCCTTCGAAGGCGCGTTCCAGCTCACGGCAGAAATCCGCTTCATTCAGCGCCATCAGCCGTTCGGCTTCGCTTGGCGTGGTCGACCAGACGATCGAGCACCAGTCCTGCTGCCCGTCCCGCTCCAGCGGTAGAAACGCCAGCGGCCCGTGATCGGTGAAGCGCTGCCATGCGGTCATGCGGTGCGGTTTGCTGCTGCGCACGCTGGTGACGATGGCGTGGTGCAGATAATCCCATTCGCGGGTGGCGACACCGGTCAGACGGCGCACGGCGGAATGGGCGCCGTCCGCCGCGATCACCAGCGGCGCACGCAGGGTGCGTCCGTCGGCCAGGGTCAGCAGCCAGTCGTCACCGGAGCGGCGCATCTGCTCCAGCCGCGCATTGGCCAGCAGGCCCAGGTCACAATCGTGCAAACGGTCGAGCAAGGCGTCCTGCACCACGCGGTTTTCGACGATGTGGCCGAGCACCTCGGCGTGTACGCTGCTGGCCGAGAAGTGGATCTGTCCGGTGCCGCTGCCGTCCCAGACGTGCATGTCGGTGTAAGGGCTGCTGCGTCGGTTGACGATGCCGTCCCACACGCCGAGGCGATCGAGGATGCGCTGGCTGGCCGCCGACAGTGCGCTCACCCGTGGCTCGAACGGCGCGTCGCCATTGAAGGGTTTGACGCTCAGCGGGCTGCCGTCGAGCAACAGCACTTCCAGTCCGCTGCCCTGCAACGCCAGCGCCAGGGCACTGCCGACCATTCCGGCTCCGACAATCAGCACATCCGCGCGCATTTCCATGCTTTAAACCTGTCTCGCTGGCGGCTTGAGCCGCACGTAAAGGGTTTTACCGACCCGCGCCACCAGGTTGCCGGCGCCGTCATGAATATCGACCTGCAACTGCGGCAGGTACTTTTCGCCACTGGCGGTCTGCCGACGGATCTCGTCGAGCAGCGTGTCGTCGATGTGGAACCGGGCGAACACCGGGCCTTTGCCCGGCGCTATGAAGTCAATGTCGGCGGCCTTGTCCCAGACGATGTACCGCGAGCCGAGGTTTTCCATGAGCATCAACATGAAGAACGGATCGACCATCGAATACAGACTGCCGCCGAACTGGGTGCCGACGTAATTGCGGTTGTACCAGCCCAGGCCCATCGAGACCTGAATGTCCCGAAAGTCATCGCTGATATGCTTCACCCGGACACCCGCGCCGAAGTACGGCGGGTAGAACGTCATGATCCAGCGCATCAGCCGCGCCTTGCCAAACCGGTTGATCAGCCACTCACGCATCCGGCCGCGTCCCCAGCCCCATGGCCTGACGGGCGAACCAGCGTTTGGCCGGTGGCAGCAGATCGAGGCCGAGCAGGCCGATGTTGCGTCCCAGCGACACCAGTGGCTGGGTACTGCCGAACAGGCGCGTGACCTGATCGGAGAAACCTACTGTGAGGTCCTGATCCAGACGCTGACGCTCGCGATAGGCCTGCAACGTGGCGAAGTCCCCCAGCGGTTTGTCGCTGGCCAGCAGTGCGGCGGCCAGTGCATCGGCATCGCGCAGGGACAGGTTGAAACCCTGTCCGGCTATCGGATGCAGGCTGTGGGCGGCATTGCCGAGCACGGCCAGATGCGGACGCACTTGCTCTTCGGCTTCCACCAGCGACAACGGATACAGATGCCGCGCACCGACCTGTTTCAGGGTGCCGAGGCGGTAACCGAACACGCCTTGCAACTCACTGAGGAAGTCGCGCTCATTCAGTTGCGCCAGACGTTGCGCGTCCATGCCCAGACGGGTCCAGACCAGCGCGCAACGGTTTTCCGGCAGCGGCAGCAGCGCCATCGGGCCTTCGTCGGTGAAGCGTTCGAAGGCCATGCCGTTATGCGATTCGCTCGGGGTGATGTTGGCGATCAGCGCGCTCTGGTTGTACGGACGCTTGCGCACGTTGATGCCCAGTTGTTCGCGCAGACCGGAGCGGCCACCATCGGCGAGCACCGCCAGATCGCACTCGAGGGTGGTCTCATCGTTGAGGGTCAGGCGATAGCCGTCCGGCAGCGGCTCCATGCGAGTGACTTCCGCCGGGCAACGCCAGCTGATCACGTCCTTGTCGACGTGCTGCCACAGGCAATGACCGAGCCAGGCGTTTTCAACCACATAACCCAGCGCCGGTACGCCCTCTTCCATCGCCGACAATCGCGCGGTGGAGAAACGACCACGGTCGGACACATGAATCTGCTTGATCGGCTCGGCGCGACGGGAAATTTCCTGCCACACACCCAGCCGTTGATAAATCTGCCGGGAACCAAATGACAGCGCCGAAGAGCGGGCATCGTAGCTTGGCTGCCAGCTGTCGCCGGGGGCGAAAGGTTCGATCAGCACGATTTTCCAGCCACGCGCCCTGGCCCCGGCCTGCAACGCCAACGCCAGACTGGCGCCGACCAGGCCACCACCGATGATTGCCAGATTGACCCGGCTCATGCTGCACCGGTCCGTGCCTGCGCCATCAGCGCTTCGATCTCGGCGACGGTTTTCGGCACGCCACCCGTCAGGATTTCACAACCGCTCTTGGTCACTACCACGTCGTCCTCGATGCGCACGCCAATGCCGCGCCATTTCTTCGCTACATGCTGGTTGTCCGGGGCGATGTAAATGCCCGGTTCCACGGTCAGCGCCATGCCGACCTCCAGCACGCGCCATTCACCACCGACCCTGTACTCGCCGACGTCATGTACATCCATGCCCAGCCAGTGGCCGGCGCGGTGCATGTAAAACGCCTTGTAGGCCTCGGAAGCGATCAACTCATCCACCTCGCCCTGCAACAATCCCAGCTTCACCAATCCGGCGGTAATGACCCGAACCGTCGCTTCGTGCGCCTGGTTCCAGTGTCTGTTCGGGGCGATTTCGGCGAACGCGGCTTCCTGCGCGGCCAATACCAGTTCGTAGATCGCCTTCTGCTCGGCCGAGAACTTGCCATTCACAGGCCAGGTACGAGTGATGTCGCTGGCATAGCAGTCGATCTCGCAACCGGCGTCGATCAATACCAGATCGCCGTCCTTGAGCAGCGCGTCATTCTGCTGGTAATGCAGGATGCAGCTGTTGCGCCCGGACGCGACGATCGATCCGTAGGCCGGCATTTTCGCCCCGCCCTTGCGGAATTCGTAATCGAGTTCGGCTTCCAGGCTGTACTCGTACAATCCGGCGCGGCTGGCCTGCATCGCCCGGATATGAGCCTGGGCGGAAATCCGCGCCGCTTCGCGCATCACCTTCACTTCTGCCGCCGATTTATACAGGCGCATGTCGTGCAGCAGGTGATCCAGGGCAACGAATTCGTTCGGCGGCTGGGCGCCGAGGTGGGCCTTGGAGCGGATCACGTTGATCCAGTCCATCAGGTGGCGGTCGAATTCCGGGTTGCTGCCCATCGCCGAATACACCCGGTCGCGGCCTTCGATCAGGCCCGGCAGGATGTCGTCGATGTCTGTGATGGGGAAAGCGTCGTCGGCGCCGTAATCACGAATCGCGCCTTCCTGGCCGGCGCGCAGGCCGTCCCAGAGTTCCCGTTCGGCGTTGCGTTCACGGCAGAACAGCACGTACTCGCCATGTTCGCGACCGGGCATCAGCACGATCACCGCCTGCGGCTCGGGGAAACCACTGAGGTACTGGAAGTCGCTGTCCTGACGGTAGACGTGCTCGACGTCACGGTTGCGAATGGCAACCGCGGCGGCAGGCAGGATGGCGATGCTGTCGGGTTCCATCTGCGCCATCAGCGCCTTGCGGCGACGGGCGTATTCCGCTTTCGGGATATGAATCATGGGCAGATGGCTTTCCCTGGCACGCGATCAGTGCAGCGACGGCTTGGCCGCTGGCGGCACGTCGGCTTTCCTGGTTTCGGAGAACAGCAGCAGCGGCGCTACACGCAGGTACTCCATGACTTCCATGTAGTCGCTTTCGCCGTCTTCGGATTCTTCCAGAGCATCTTGTACCTGGGAGATCGCCGCCAGATCCTGCAACACCTCGGTGGCCTCGGTGCTCAGCATGCTGCTGTCACGGCAGTTCAGACCGAAACCGGTGAGGAAGCCCTGGCACCACTGGCCCAGTGCGGCAGCACGTTCGGCCAGCGGCACGTCATCGGTCGGCAACAGCAGCACGACGGTCACGTCGTCGCCGGTGAGCTCGCCCTTGACCATCTCCTGCAGGCCGACGAGGGCGTTGCGGACGTTGTCCTGAATGTCGCCTTCGAGCAGTTCGGCGGCATCGATCAGCCAGCCTTCATTATCGAAGCCGGCACCGGCGCAGCTGCGGCCGAGCAGCAGGCCATGCAGTTCGGCAGGCGAGACGTTGTGACCGCTGGCAGTCAGCAGGGTGGCAAAGGCTTGGTACGGGGAATTCTGAATGGGCATGGGCAGCTAGGCGCCAGACGGCGCTATGTCTAGAATGAAGGCCTTGTATCCTACATCGACAGACACGCCAAGACCATTAAAGGCTGCCTCCCGGCCAAACCCATCAGACCGAATCAGTGGACACAATGGAAGACACCGACCTGCAAGCGCTGATGGCCAGACTCGAGCTGCTGATTACTCGGGTCGAGCAACTAAAGAGTCAAAACGCACTCTTACTAGCTCAGGAAAAGACCTGGCGCGAGGAACGCGCTCACCTCATTGAAAAAAACGAAATCGCCCGGCGTAAGGTCGAATCGATGATTTCGCGCCTCAAGGCCCTGGAGCAAGACTCATGAGTTCAAGCAATAGCGTTACCGTGCAGATCCTCGACAAAGAATATTCGATCATCTGCCCCCAGGAAGAACGCAGCAACCTGGTCAGTGCCGCACGCTATCTGGACGGCAAGATGCGCGAGATCCGCAGCAGCGGCAAAGTCATCGGTGCCGACCGCATCGCCGTGATGGCCGCCCTGAACATCACCCACGATCTCTTGCACAAAGAAGAGCGCCCGGACATCCAGACCAGCGGCTCGACCCGTGAACAGGTACGCGACTTGCTCGATCGTGTCGATCTGGCGCTGGCCGACGATCCGGACATCAGCAAGGGCTGATTCACCGGACCGCTTGAGGTATACTCGCCGCACTCCCTGGGGTGCTTGCCAGTTGACGATGTCCCTGAGCCGATTTGCACTACCCTGGGGGTTGCACGTTGGGCTGGTGTGCATGTCCGCCAGACGGAAAGCCTTAAAGCCTACTGCATCCTCCACCTTGAACTCTCGGGTTCAAGGGCTAAGTCGACAGCGGCTCATCCGGGGAGCCTGATTCGAATCCGATGCCGGTGCATGCCGGCATCGGATTTTTTATGCGTACGTTTTCGTCCCCATCCTGCCGAAGCCGACCATGACCGAACCCGCGCTGCTGCCCCGCCCACAACTGCGCCGCCTGCTGCGCAAGGCCCGCCGTTCCCTGACGCCGAGCCAGCAACGCGCGGCCGCCGAAGGTCTGTATAAACAGCTCGCACAGGACCCGCAGTTTCGCCGGGCGAAGCACATTTCCCTGTACCTGCCCACCGACGGCGAAATCGATCCGCGCCTGTTGTTGCGCGCCGCCCAGCGTCGAGGCAAGAAGACCTACCTGCCGGTGCTGAGCGCCTGGCCACGTACCAAAATGGTCTTTCAGCAGATCAGCCCCGGCGAGAAACTGCGGCGCAATCGCTTCCGAATTCTGGAGCCACGGGTCAACCCGGCCCGCCAGCGCAAGATATGGGCACTGGATCTGGTGTTGTTGCCATTGGTGGGATTCGACGACGTCGGCGGGCGCCTGGGAATGGGTGGCGGTTTCTACGACCGCAGCCTGGCGTATCTGGCCCGCCGCCAGAACTGGCGCAAGCCGACGCTGCTGGGCCTGGCCCATGAATGTCAGAAAGTCGAACGGCTGGCGCAGGCCAGCTGGGATGTACCGTTGCAGGGAACGGTGACCGACAGGGCGCGATATTTCGCAGGGTAGACGCCGCGAGGGAGTCAGCGGCGTCGGAAAGACGGTTTCAGCGTTTGAATGCGGTTGACTGCTGTACCTGTTGCGCTACTTCGATCGGAGCATCGGTCTTGTTGGCCCACAGGCTTTGCGCATAACCGGTGGTCACGACGCCCAAGCCGAACAAAATCACCAAAGTCCACAGCAAATCCGGTTTGCGTTTCATCGATTGCCCCCCTCAAGGCACATCATCACGATGACAGCAGCGGTTTCCATTCGTAGGCCGTGCAGCAGCGTCAAGCTTTAAAGGCCGGCATTTTGCGACAACGTGAACCGCTGCGCAAATGCTGGCGTCAACCGACTGTCGGTTTGTCATAAAATTGCCCGACAACCTGCCCAATGACCCTTTCAGGAGCACACGACATGGCCTTTTGGCTGATGAAATCCGAGCCCGACGAACTCTCGATCAAGGGTCTGGAAAAACTCGGTAAAGCGCGCTGGGACGGGGTGCGCAACTATCAGGCGCGCAACTTCCTGCGGGCCATGGCGGCTGGAGATGAGTTCTTTTTTTATCACTCCAGCTGTCCTGAGCCGGGGATTGCCGGGATCGGCAAAATCATCCAGGCCGCGTACCCGGATCCCACCGCACTGGAACCGGAAAGCCACTATTTCGACCCGAAAGCCACGCCGGAGAAAAACGCCTGGAGCGCCATCGACGTCGCTCATGTCGAGACGTTTTCCCGGGTGTTGAAGCTGGATTATCTGAAACAGCAGGCCGCACTGGCTGAAATGCCACTGGTGCAGAAAGGCTCGCGACTGTCGGTGATGCCGGTGACGGCCGAGCAGTGGGCGGCGATACTCGACTTAAGGTAAAAGGACCAGGTTTGCCGCTCATTTGATTGATATCAATCGATACCTGCCCTTGAACCGTCAAACTGGTCGCTACAGTCGCAGGATGCCCCCATGTCAGCGCACAGCCGTTCCTCCCTTTTATTTGCCGGTTCTCTCATCGTGTTGCTGGTGGCCGCCGGCGGTTTCGGTTACTGGAAGGCCGTGAGCAGCCGTCTGCCCGAGGGCCTGTCCTCCGGCAACGGGCGCCTGGAAGCCACCGAAGTGCAAATCGCCAGTAAAACGCCCGGACGTCTCGCCGAAGTGCTGGTCGATGAAGGTGACAACGTCAGAAAAGGTCAGTTGCTTGCCCGAATGGATACCCGGACCCTGGAGGCCCAGCGCAACCAGGCCGAGGCCGAGGTCATCCGTGCCCGGGAAAACCTGGCTGCCGCCCAGGCCAACGTACAGTTGCGCCAAAGTGAACAACTGCTGGCCCAGCAGGAACTCGGCCGCTCTCAGTCGTTGTTCAAGCATGGTTTTGTCAGCGCGCAGGTCATCGATCAACTGCAATCGCGCATCGGCACCGGCAACGCAGCCGTCGCCGCGGCCCGGGCGCAGGTTGCCGCCGTCAGCGCGGCCATCGGCGCAGCTCAGGCCCAGGTAGCGCAATTGACCAGTGAAATCGATGACAGCAGCTTGCGCGCACCGATCGACGGCGTTATCCAGCTGCGCATGGCCGAACCCGGCGAAGTGCTGGGCGCTGGCGGTCGAGTCCTGTTGTTGATTGATCCCGATGACCAGTACATGAATCTTTATCTGTCCGCGTCCGTGGCCGGACGCCTGGCGGTGGGCGATGACGCGCGGCTCCTGCTGGATGCGCTGCCCGACCGGCCTTTACCGGCGAAAGTCAGCTTCGTGGCGGCCAAATCGCAGTTCACCCCCAAAGAAGTCGAGACTCGCGACGAGCGACAGAAACTGGTTTTTCGCGTCAAGCTGCGCCTGACTGAACCTGGCAACGTACCGCAGGCCAAGCCCGGCATGCCTGGCGTCGGCTACGTGCGCACGGCGCCGATCGGTTGGCCGGCCAATCTGCAATGAACGGCATCGCGGTTCGGGCGAGCGCCATCGCGCACCGCTATGGCCAGCAGCGAGCCCTGGACGCGATTGCATTTGATCTGCCGGCGGGAACCCGCTGCGGTCTGATCGGCCCCGACGGTGCCGGCAAGTCCAGCCTGCTGGGGCTGATCGCCGGTGTTAAAGCCCTTCAGCAGGGACAACTGGAAGTCCTCGGCGGCCCGATTCACGATCGCACCCATCGCAACACCCTGTACACGCGCATCGCCTTCATGCCGCAAGGGCTGGGTGGCAACCTGTACCCGGAACTTTCGATCCGCGAGAACGTGCAATTTTTCTCCACGTTGTTCGGTCTGCCCGCCGACGAAAGCGAACGGCGACTGCACAACCTGCTGCTCGCCACGGACTTGCTGAGGTTCGCTAATCGCCCGGCCGGCAAACTGTCCGGCGGCATGAAACAAAAACTGGGGCTGTGTTGTGCGCTGATCCATGAGCCGGATCTGTTGATCCTCGACGAGCCCACCACGGGTGTCGACCCGCTCTCCCGGCGACGCTTCTGGGAACTGATCGACGACGTGCGGCGCCAGCGGCCGCAACTGACCTTGCTGGTCGCCACGGCCTATATGGAAGAAGCCGAACAATTCGAGCACTGCCTGATGCTCGACAGTGGCCGGATGATTGCCTCGGGTTTGAGCCGAGAGCTGGCAGCGGTCACCCCAAGCGGCAAACTCGATGATGCCTTCACCCACTTTCAGGGTGACAGCCATCACGACCCGCAACCTCTGCAGATCCCGCCTCGCACCACCAACACCGATATCGCCATCGAAGCCCACGACCTGACATTGCGCTTTGGCGACTTCACCGCAGTGGATCACGTCAGCTTCGCCATCGGGCGCGGTGAAATTTTTGGCTTCCTCGGCTCCAATGGCTGCGGCAAGACCACCACCATGAAAGTCCTGACCGGGTTGATGCCAGCCAGTGAGGGCAGTGCGACGCTACTGGGCAACCCGGTGGATGCAAGGGATCTGGCCACGCGCAAGCGAGTCGGCTTCATGTCCCAGAGCTTTTCGTTGTATGGCGAACTCAGCGTCCGGCAGAACCTGGACCTGCACGCACGCCTGTTCGACCTGCCCAAGACCGAGAGCGCCCCACGCATCGACGCCTTGATTCAGCGCTTCAATCTTCAAGGCGTCGCCGATCAACCGTCAGGCGCTTTGCCCCTGGGACTGCGCCAACGCCTTTCATTGGCCGTCGCTGTCCTGCATCGCCCGGAAGTACTGATACTCGATGAACCGACCTCTGGCGTCGATCCGGCAGCACGAGACGATTTCTGGCGACTGTTGATCGAGCTGTCCCGTGATCAGGGCGTGACCATTTTCCTCTCCACCCATTTCATGAACGAAGCGCAGCGATGCGACCGCATCTCCCTGATGCATGCGGGCAGGGTCCTGGCCTGTGATACGCCGACCGCCCTGCAGCAGCAATTCAATGGCGAATCCCTTGAGGCTGCGTTCGTGAGCTGCCTTGAGCAAGCCCAGGGCAACAGCGAAGCGTCGCCGCCCCCCGAACCAACGTCCGCCCCGATGGCCCCGGCCATGGCCATCACCGAACATGGTTTCAGCTTCGGCCGTCTGGTAGCGGTGGCCAGCCGTGAAGGCAAGGAATTGCTGCGCGACAAGGTCCGCCTGGCATTCGCGCTGCTGGGCGCCATTTTCATGATGGTGATTTTTGGTTACGGGATTTCCCTCGATGTGGAAAATCTTGCTTTCGCCGTCTACGACCAGGACCAGACACCACAAAGTCGTGCCTACCTGGAAGCCTTTCGCGGTTCGCGATATTTCGCCGAGCAGCCCGTCATCCAGGACGCGCAGGCCTTGCACCGACGCCTGCAACGTTCGGAAATCAAACTGGCGCTGGAGATTCCGCCCGGATTCGGCCGCGACCTCTACGCCGGGCGTCGGCCGGCCGTGGCGGCGTGGCTGGATGGCGGCATGCCGTTTCGCGCGGAAACCAGTCGCAACTACGTCGAGGCCGTCCATCAGGCCAATCTCGAGCAACTGGCCGAACAGAGCAGCCCCGCACTCAACCACCAGGCCACCGCCGGCCTGGAAACCCGTTTTCGCTACAACCAGGATGTGGTCAGCGTCAACGCGATCGGCCCCGGTGTGATGGCGCTGATCCTGGCGTTCATTCCGGCGATGCTGACGGCGCTCGGCATCGTGCGCGAGAAGGAGCTGGGCTCGATCACCAACTTCTACGCCACCCCCCTGACGCGTCTGGAGTTTTTGCTGGGCAAACAGACGCCTTATCTGCTGGTGAGCCTGATCAATCTCACGGTACTGGCAGCCATGAATCGCTGGCTGTTCGGCGTGCCGTTCAAGGGCAGCGGCCTGACCCTCGCTTTCGGCGGGCTGCTCTATGTACTGGCCACCACCAGCATGGGGCTGCTGATCTCGGCGTTCACCCGAACGCAGATCGCAGCGATTCTGGGCACCATGATCATCACCAGCCTGCCGACCATTCAATTCTCCGGCCTGATCGTGCCGCGCTCGTCGCTGGAAGGCGCCGCTGCCGTGATGGGCACGCTGTTTCCGGCCGGCCACTTCCTCGACATCGCAGTTGGAACGTTCACCAAAGCGCTGGATCTGCGGCAACTCTGGCCACAATGCCTGGCGCTGTTCGGCTTCTTTATCGCATTCACCGGATTGAGCCTGGTCATGTTGAAAAAGCAGGAGGCCTGATGCACAAGTTCACGCATATCCTGCGACTGGGGCTCAAGGAACTGACGAGTCTGCGTCACGACAGCGTGCTGCTGTTCCTGTTCTACGCCTTTACCGTGGCCATCTACATGCCGGCCGCCGGATCAGTAATCGGCGTGCATAACGCCAGCGTGGCGATTGTCGACGAGGATCACAGCGCCCTCTCCCGCCAATTGGCCCAGGCGCTGCAACCTCCGGAGTTCCAGCCTCCCGTCCCGTTACGCTACGAACGACTGGATGAAGTCATGGACAGCGGCCAGTACACGTTCGTCATCAACATTCCGGCCCGTTTCCAGACCGACCTGCTCGCGGGCCGTCAACCGGCCGTGCAAGTCAATGTCGATGCCACCGCCATGAGCCAGGCGTTCATGGGCGCCGGCTACATCGGCCGGATATTCCAGCGCGAGCTGTCGGCTTACGCCGGCCAGGGCAAGGCGCAGGCCGTTGCCCCGGTGCAGCTGACGACCCGGGCCCTGTTCAATACCAACCTGGAGGGTGGCTGGTTTCTGGCCGTGATCCAGATCGTCAACAACATCACCATTCTGGCGATCATCCTGACCGGCACGGCGCTGTTGCGGGAACGCGAACATGGCACCCTCGACCATTTGCTGGTGCTGCCGCTGACCGCGCTGGAAATCATGCTGGCGAAAATCTGGAGCAATCTGCTGGTGGTGGTGCTGTGCACCTGGGTGTCGCTGGAAGTGATCGTCAAAGGCGCACTGGGCGTACCGTTGTCCGGCTCTTTGGGCCTGTTTTTGCTGGTCACGGCGGTTTATCTGTTCGCCAGCACCGCGTTGGGAATCTTCCTGGCAACGCTGGCGCGCTCGACACCACAGTTCGGCCTGCTGGCCATCCCGGTGATTATCCCGATGTTGCTGCTGTCGGGCGGCAGTACGCCGCTGGACAGCATGCCGCAATGGCTGCAATGGGTCATGCAGGGATCGCCTTCCACCCATTTCGTCAGTCTCGGCGCCGCGATTCTGTTCCGCGACGCCGGGCTGAGTGTGGTCTGGCCGGACTTGCTGGCCCTGACCGCCATCGGATTACTGTTCTTCTTCATCGCCCTGGCACGCTTTCGCAGGAGCCTGGCGTCCTGACCCCGCAGCAACGCTGCTTACTGAATGATCAGGTTATTGAACAACAGATCCTCGACCACCGGCTTGCCGGTCTCGTCATTCATCACTTGCTGGGTCTGCTTCAAGGCCTCCTGACGCAGCTTTTCCTTGCCTTCGATGCTGCCCATCGCTTCGGTAGTCTGCTGAGTGAACAGCGCCACCAGCTGATTGCGGATCAGCGGCTCGTTGGCCTTGACCAGTTTGCTCGCTTCGTCGCCCGTCACCCGCAACGCCACGTCGGCCTTGTAGACCTTGAGCTTCGGTGTGCCATCGAGCCCGTAGTTGCCCACGAACGGCGGGCTCAGGCTGATGTAGTTGACCTTCGGCGCCTCGCCTTCTTTGGCTTCTTCGGCCAGCGCTGCCACAGGCAGAGACAGGGCCAGCAACAACATGATCCACGCTTTCACAATTCGCTCCTTATCCGGTTTGCGGCCTAGCATAACGACCCGCCGCGCAAGCACAAGCTTATGGCGGACTATCAGGGCCGGGCATGCTCGTTGACCCGTTGACTGCCACACCTACACTTATCGGCCATCACTCCCAAAGGAATAGCCCTGATGAAAGCCGTGCTGTGCAAAGCCTTCGGCCCTGCCGAATCGCTGGTGCTGGAAGACATCGCCAGTCCTGTCGCGAAGAAGAATGAAATCCTGCTGGACGTGCACGCCGCCGGGGTCAACTTCCCGGACACGCTGATCATCGAGGGCAAATACCAGTTCAAGCCGCCCTTTCCGTTCTCGCCCGGTGGCGAAGCGTCCGGAGTGGTCAGCGCGGCGGGGGAAAAGGTCAGTCACTTGAAGGTCGGTGATCGGGTCATGGCCCTGACCGGCTGGGGCAGCTTCGCCGAACAGGTCGCGGTGCCGGGCTATAACGTACTGCCGATTCCACCGACGATGGATTTCAACACCGCCGCGGCGTTCAGCATGACCTACGGCACCTCGATGCACGCACTCAGGCAACGCGGCAATCTGCAGCCGGGTGAAACCTTGCTGGTACTCGGCGCCTCCGGTGGCGTTGGTCTGGCCGCGGTGGAGATCGGCAAGGCCATGGGCGCCCGGGTGATTGCCGCCGCCAGCAGCGCCGAGAAACTTGCCGTGGCCAAGGCTGCCGGTGCTGACGAGCTGATCAACTACAGCGAAACCAGTCTCAAGGACGAAATCAAACGCCTGACCGACGGCCAGGGCGCCGACGTGATCTATGACCCGGTCGGCGGCGACCTGTTCGACCAGGCGATCCGCGCCATTGCCTGGAACGGCCGACTGCTGGTGGTCGGTTTCGCCAGCGGACGCATTCCCGAACTGCCGGTCAACCTTGCGCTGCTCAAGGGTGCGGCGGTGCTCGGGGTGTTCTGGGGCTCCTTCGCCCAGCGCCAGCCCCAGGACAACGCGGCGAACTTCCAGCAACTGTTTGGCTGGTATGCAGAGGGCAAGCTGAAGCCGCTGGTGTCGCGGGTGTATCCGCTGAGCGAGGCGGCACAGGCGATCAATGATCTGGGGCAGCGCAAGGCTGTGGGCAAGGTGGTGGTGCAGGTGCGCTGACTCAACTGGCGATTCGGATGCTGTCCGGATCGCCATTCACTGCGTCCGGCACTAAAGCAACTTGCGGACATCCTCCGGCAAAAACCTCGTGAACCTGCTCACCGGCCACTGTCGACAACGCCAGACGACGCCCTCCACGCTTCGGTTCAGTCTGGCAATCAGCGTGAGTCTTTCGTCTTTCGACAGTGGTGGCTTAAAGAGAGCGCTCGACAAGTGGTCACGGAGATAGTGAAACGGCGCAGAGTCGACCCATGAATACTCGGGCATTCGATTGAGCAGTTCGTTGAACTCTCGGCATTTCAACTGCTGAACCCATTGGTGGGCACCCTCCGGCGCTTCGAGGAGAAAGGCCATGGGCGCCACGATTTCCTGCTTGGCAGGCTTGTCGGCGTCAACCGTCCACGGCTTGAACCTCCACTGAGCTATCGCGTCCCTGGCCGCTTGTGCCAGATCCGGATGATCACTTTGCAGAATGCTGATTTCGCTCACCGAACCATCCGAATTGGCCATGAAACGGACCTTTACGTCACCGGTGATCCCCGCTCTCGATAACGCAGGCGGGTAAACCGGCTTGGGGGTGTTGTCCGGAATCACAAATACTTCTCCCGCCTGAGCAGGGAAAATGACCAACAAAATGACAGCCATAATCCATTGCTTCATTCCCGTACCTTCCGCACTGACGCGCCCTCTCGGCAACATCACAAAGGTTACGGAGCAATGATTTTCAACTGAATAGCGCGGCTTCTGAAGTGAATGCAGGAAATTGCCCAAGCCTCGACGGGAAATTGGGTGCAAGCGTGAAGAAATCATCTACCAGTAACTTTTCCGACGGACTATTTCCCCTGGTTTGCCTCCGCCTCGTCGCCTGGCAACAAATGCTCCAGAACCTTCCGGCTGTCGGTCTTGATGATCTGGCCCTTATCGTCGAAGCGCAGCACGATCAGCCAGTCGTACACCTCGTCCGGCCATTTTTTCTGCCCCATCAGGGCCGTACTGTCGCCGCCGAACGCCTGAATCAGCTTGTTGATATGACCATGGTGCCAGGCGATCAGGATCGTCGGCGCCTGATTGCTCCGGCGCAGCAGCCTGACCAGTTCATGCACGTCCCCGTTGATGTAAGGCTGCTCGACAGGCAGGTCCAGGCGTTCGGCCAGCGGTGTCAGGGTCAGGCGCGAGCGGGAACTCACCGGGCTGTCAGCGGCGGCGATCAACCGTCCGGGGATCAGCGTCTGCCCCGCCAGCTTCAACGGATTGAAATAGTCGGCATAGGCGAGAGCCCGCTCTTGGCCCCGGGCATTGAGTACCGTGCCCTCGGTCGGTTTCTCCGCATGACGGATGATCAGCACCGTGGCATTACGCAAACCGGACTGGGCAGGGTGGTCGGCGTAAATCAATGTCAGCGCCGCGACGGCAATAAACGTCACCGCCAATAAGCGGCGCATCATCATACGAACCTTCAAAGCCATCATTCATCTCTGCAGAACAGTCGGTTGACCGATCGCGAGTCTAAGCCGCCCCATGTTCATAAGTGGTGAAAACGCCCTGTTCTTACAGCTGAGCGACAGGTTCGTAAAAGAACGTGCGACTTCCAACATTTTCCGCTGTTTTGCCGACGTGAACCGGTGCTATTTTCGGTAACGAAACTGTAACATTCGCATCCGCAGTCAAAACAAGAAATCTGGAGCTCTTGAATGTTTGCTTTCTTTCGACCTGCCGCACATCAGGCTCCTTTGCCTGAAGAAAAAATAGACAGTACCTACCGACGCCTGCGCTGGCAGATCTTCGCCGGTATCTTCTTTGGTTATGCGGGTTACTACCTGCTGCGCAAGAACTTCTCCCTGGCCATGCCCTACCTGATCGACGAAGGCTACAGCCGGGGCGATCTGGGTCTGGCAATGTCGGCCATCGCCATTGCCTACGGCCTGTCCAAGTTCCTCATGGGCCTGGTGTCCGACCGTTCCAACCCGCGCTATTTTCTGCCCTTCGGCCTGCTGGTTTCGGCAGGTGTGATGTTCATTTTCGGTTTCGCACCCTGGGCAACGTCCAGCGTGACCATGATGTTCATCCTGCTGTTCATCAACGGCTGGGCCCAAGGCATGGGCTGGCCGCCGAGCGGACGGACCATGGTGCACTGGTGGTCGCAGAAGGAGCGCGGCGGCGTGGTGTCCGTATGGAACGTGGCGCACAACGTCGGCGGCGGCCTGATCGGCCCGCTGTTCCTGATCGGCATGGGCCTGTTCAATGACTGGCACGCGGCGTTCTACGTGCCGGCGGCGGTGGCCCTGGCGGTGGCGGCATTTGCCTTCATCACCATGCGTGACACCCCGCAATCGGTCGGCCTGCCGCCGATCGAGAAGTACAAGAACGACTACCCGGAAGGCTACGACGCCAGCCACGAAGACGAATTCAGCGCCAAGGAAATCTTCGTCAAATACGTGCTGCGTAACAAAATGCTCTGGTACATCGCCATGGCCAACGTCTTCGTCTACCTGCTGCGCTACGGCGTACTGGACTGGGCGCCGACCTACCTCAAGGAAGCCAAGCACTTTGACGTCGACAAGACGTCGTGGGCGTACTTCTTCTATGAGTGGGCGGGTATCCCGGGCACGCTGCTGTGCGGCTGGATGTCGGACAAGATCTTCCGTGGCAACCGCGGCCTGACCGGCATGGTGTTCATGGCCCTGGTGACCCTGGCGACCCTGGTTTACTGGCTGAACCCGGCCGGCAACCCGACCATCGACATGATCGCGCTGTTCTCCATCGGCTTCCTGATCTATGGCCCGGTGATGCTGATCGGCCTGCAGGCCCTGGAACTGGCACCGAAAAAAGCCGCCGGGACGGCTGCAGGCTTTACCGGCCTGTTCGGTTACCTGGGTGGTTCGGTCGCGGCCAGTGCCGCGATGGGCTACACCGTGGACCACTTCGGCTGGGACGGCGGTTTCGTGCTGCTGGTAGGCGCCTGCCTGCTGTCGATGGCCTTCCTGGCCCCGACCTTGATGCACAAGCAGGCCGCCAGTCAGAGTCGCGAGGCAGTCGCCTGATCGGCTTTTGACCGACAGCGCTTGAGCCGCGCCTCCAGATTCCGGTCTGGCATGGCGTGGCTGCGCAGGGCGTGAGCGGTCTGCTCGACATAATCGCGAGTCGTGCCGTAACGCCCGCAAGCGCTTTCGAACACCTGGCTCAGCACATGATCTGGCAGATTGCCGGCATAGCTGGGCAGGTGTCGCTCCAATACAAACCCCAGCGCCTGTACCCGGTTGCCATCTTCAAGACGGCAGTTGAGCCAGTGCGGGCGATAGGACGGAAACGGCATCTCGCGTTTCCACAATGCATACAGCGCACTGTCGAGGTTGTCTTCCGGCAACCGGTAGGCAAAGCCGCTGCACGAACCGCCGCGATCCAGACCGAACACCAGCCCCGGCATTTCCGGCGTACCGCGATGCTCGTGCGACCACAGGTACAGCCCGCGATGATAGCCATGCACCCGTCCACGAACCCGTTCCACTGCCGAACACTCCGGCCGCCAGATCAGCGAACCATACGCGAACAACCACACCGGCCCGCCCTTGTGGCGCGCCATGGTCGACTGCATGGAAGCGAGGAGTTGTTCGTGAGTCAGCTGCGGCCCCAGATCGAGCCGCGGAGGGTAAGCCAGATTCAGAAAAGCAGATTCAATGGCTGTCATGACGAAAGTATTCGGCCCTGCAAGTATTACAAGATGTAAGCACAATTCAGTTGATAGAACATATAGCAGTAACTGTAAAACGAAAAGTGCTAAAGGATGTATGACACCTTTGATAGCGCTGATTCGGGGTTATCCGCGAGAGCTATCTTGTTTGATATAGCCTAATACCATTGCGCAGATATCTTAAATATCCGAATGAAATATCGTTAAGCCCTCTCTTCGTTCAGGTTTCGTTCATGAAATCTCGGGATTCTTCCTACTAAAATTTCGGACTTCCCACATTTACCGTCGCTGATCGCCTGCGTAATACGGCTTTCCTCTGGCGCAAGCCAACCCGTTCACCCGAGGCTGCACGATGCAAAAACCAGGAATTCTGGCCGCACTGTTGATGATTCAGACCGCTCCATCGCTGGCCGTGGACGACACGCAGGACAAAGGTTTCTGGTACGCACAGACCAGTGTCTATACCAAACATTACTCACCCGACCCTGAACACAATAATCATCAGGACTTGATCGGCATCGAGCGCAATCAGGCTTCCGGCTGGGTATTTGGCGGAGCAACTTTCCGTAACTCGTTCAGCCAGCGCTCCAATTACGCCTACGCCGGCAAACGCTTCGAGAGCGCCGATTATCCGGTGTAC
Organism: Pseudomonas sp. KCJK9016; assembly: GCF_046231795.1. Taxonomy (NCBI): domain Bacteria; kingdom Pseudomonadati; phylum Pseudomonadota; class Gammaproteobacteria; order Pseudomonadales; family Pseudomonadaceae; genus Pseudomonas; species Pseudomonas sp. KCJK9016. The sequence goes on from NZ_JBJJMM010000002.1 coordinate 176,103, forward strand.
GTGAAACTCACAGGCGGCTTGTTGCAAGGCTATCGAGGTGACTACAAAGACAAGATCCCGCTCAATCACTTCGGCGTTGCACCGGTGATCATTCCGTCGGTCGGCGCCCACTATGGCCCGCTGGGCGCCGAGCTGGTATTTCTCGGCGCCAACGCGGCCATGGTGACAACGGGTGTGCGGTTCTAGAAAAACTCAGGAGCGCGGCGCATACGCGAATACGTCGGCGCGCATCTGGTGGGCATCCATCCCGGCCTCCACCAGCGCATCCAGGGTGCCGTAGACCATGGCCGGCGAGCCGCTGGCGTAGACGTGCAGCGATTTCAGGTCCGGGAAGTCCTCGCACACCGCCTCATGCAACATCCCGCAGCGCCCTTCCCAGCCACACTGGTCACTGACGACCTTGTGCAGGAACAGGTTGGCCAGCTTCAGCCATTCGTCCCAATGCTCGATTTCGTAGAAATCTTCCGGACGACGCACGCCCCAGTACAGGTGCACCGGGTGTTTGAAGCCGCTGGCCCGGCAGTGTTCGATCAGGCTGTGGATCTGGCCCATGCCGGTACCGGCGGCGATCAGCACCAGCGGCCCGTCCGGCAGTTCCGCCAGATGGGTGTCACCGAACGGCAATTCGACCCGCACCATGGCATTGCGCTGCAGTTGTTCGATCAGACTCAGGGCACTGGCTTCACGCGCCAGTACGTGGATTTCCAGGTCACGGCCGCTGTGAGGCGCAGAAGCCATGGAAAAGGCCGATTTCTCGCCGCTCTCGCGCTCGATCATCAGGTATTGACCGGCGTGATAGCGCGGCGGCTTGCCAGCCGGCGCACGCAGACGCACACGCCAGGTGTCACCACCGACGTCCCGGCACTCGATGACCTGACACGACAGGCTGCGCACCGGCAGTTCTCCCAGCGCGAGCACGCCATCCCACAGCAGGATGCAGTCTTCCAGCGGCTGCGCTATGCAAGTGTAGAACTCGCCGTGGTCATGCACCTTGCCGGCCTGTTCGACCCGGCCTTCCACCAGCAGCGCCGCACACACGTGACAATTGCCGTTGCGGCAGCTTTGCGGGCATTCGTAGCCCAGGCGCCGCGCACCATCGAGAATCCGCTCTCCGGGCCGTATCTCGAGCACCGCTCCGGAGGGCTGCAGGGTTACACGCATCAATCTATTCCTAACTGATTCCAGATGGCATCGATCCGTTGGGTAACGGCGTCATCCTTGACGATGACCCGACCCCATTCGCGAGTGGTTTCGCCCGGCCACTTGTGGGTGGCATCCAGGCCCATCTTCGAGCCGAGACCCGACACCGGCGAAGCGAAGTCGAGGTAGTCGATCGGCGTGTTGTCGATCATCACCGTGTCGCGCTTGGGGTCCATGCGCGTGGTGATGGCCCAGATCACGTCGTTCCAGTCCCGCGCATTGATGTCGTCGTCGGTGACGATAACGAACTTGGTGTACATGAACTGTCGCAAAAACGACCAGACACCCAGCATCACGCGCTTGGCATGCCCCGGATACGACTTCTTCATCGTCACCACGGCCATGCGGTACGAGCAGCCTTCCGGGGGCAGGTAGAAGTCGGTGATCTCCGGGAACTGCTTCTGCAGGATCGGCACGAACACCTCGTTCAGCGCCACGCCGAGAATCGCCGGCTCATCCGGCGGACGGCCGGTGTAGGTGCTGTGGTAGATCGGCTTGATCCGGTGGGTAATGCGCTCGACAGTGAACACCGGGAAGCTGTCGACTTCATTGTAATAACCGGTGTGGTCACCGTACGGGCCTTCGTCGGCCATTTCACCCGGATGGATCACACCTTCGAGGATGATTTCGGCAGTAGCCGGCACTTGCAGGTCGTTGCCGCGGCACTTGACCAGTTCCGTGCGACTGTCGCGCAACAGCCCGGCGAAAGCATATTCGGAGAGGCTGTCCGGCACCGGGGTGACCGCGCCGAGAATGGTCGCCGGATCCGCGCCGAGGGCCACGGACACCGGGAACGGCTGGCCCGGATGCTTCTCGCACCACTCACGGAAATCCAGCGCGCCACCACGGTGGCTGAGCCAGCGCATGATGACCTTGTTGCGGCCGATCACTTGCTGACGGTAGATGCCGAGGTTCTGCCGATCCTTGTTCGGGCCTTTGGTAACGGTCAGGCCCCAGGTGATCAGCGGCGCCACGTCGCCCGGCCAGCAGGTCTGTACCGGCAGCATTGCCAGGTCGACGTCGTCGCCTTCGATGACCACTTCCTGGCAGGGTGCGTCTTTGACGACTTTCGGCGCCATCGCGATGATCTTGCGGAAGATCGGCAGCTTCGACCATGCGTCCTTCAGGCCCTTCGGCGGCTCCGGCTCCTTGAGGAAGGCCAGCAGCTTGCCGATCTCGCGCAGTTCGCTGATGGACTCGGCGCCCATGCCCATGGCGACCCGTTCGGGCGTGCCGAACAGGTTGCCGAGCACCGGAATGTCATGGCCGGTCGGCTTCTCGAACAGCAGTGCCGGGCCCTTGGCCCGCAGTGTGCGGTCGCACACTTCAGTCATTTCCAGCACCGGCGAGACGGGAATCCGGATGCGTTTCAACTCTCCGCGCTGCTCAAGCTGCTGCACGAAATCCCGAAGATCCTTGAATTTCATTGACGATGGCACCCTCAAAATAGGCGTACATCCTACCTGCTATGCCGGTCGCTGGCAGCCCGTCATGACTTACTTGGCTGCATTCGCCTGGGCTTTTCCGAGATTTTCCCCGCCTCGCAGAGCGAGAAACAGCGGCTCGAGGATCGGCGCCACGCTTCGCGCACCGACTTCCGACAGGTGATTGTCATCCTTGTACAGCGAGTAACCATCACGTTCGGCGCGGCACAGACCGTGCTCGTCACACAGTTGTGGCGCCGGATCGACGATCCGCACCATCGGATCCTGCGCCAGTTCTGCGAATAGCCGAGAGATAAAGCCCTGACGCCTTTCATGCTCGTCGACAGCCAGACCGACGCCATCCACCGCGTGGCCGAGCATCGCCAGGCGTGTCAGGCGATAGGGCGGACTGAATGCCTGCAACGGCACTTCCTTGACCAGCCAGACCCGCCGCCCGTCCTCACGCAGCCGCGCCACCTTGGCACGCAGGCCGTCGGCCAGGCGCCGTTCAGCGACTGCCCGATCGTACTGACCAACCGGCGTTCTTAACGCATGCTCCAGATCGCCGTTGGCGTCGCCGTACAGATAAAGACTCCAGCGAGCGACCAGCACCACATCGCTCACTTGTTTCGCACTCAAGGCCTGCTCGATCCGTTGGTTGAAGTGCGCACACGCCCTGCTGCTTTCCAGACCCTCAACCGGAATGCAACCGGCTGAACTGGCAAGAGTGACACTCACAGCGTGGGCTTTCGCCCCGTCTTCCAGCACCGGGACCAGCGCCGTCGCGTGACTGTCCCCCCAGACCAGAGCCTGGATCGGCAGACCACGTACACCGTAATGACAGAACAATTTGTCGTCCGCAGCCTTGTCGTCCGTCAGGCACGCCAGCTGCTCCGGTGGCCACTCGCGGCCGTCGGCGTATTGCAGTGCCTGCTCGGACAGACGCGACGGCAAGCCATCGGTCCAGCGCAGGGCTTGCCCGGCGAGCCCCAGGATCAAAATGCCGCAGAACCCGGCCAGCAGGACCTGTCGGCGCCCGGCGAGCAGGCGCCGCTCGCGAAATGGTGTCTCGACGAACCTCCACGACAGGTAACCCAGCACCAGCGTCAGCAGAATCAATCCCGCGCTATCCACAGGACCGGACTCTTCGACGCTGGCATAGCTGGAAAACACGAAGACCGGCCAGTGCCAGAGGTACCAGGAATAAGAGATCAGACCGAGCCCCACCATCAACCGACTGCTCAGAAGCCGACCCACTGCCGTTTCGCGATGACCATTGGCCAGAATCAGCAGCACCACCCCCAGCACCGGCAGCAATGCGGTCGCACCCGGGAACGGCGTGGACTTGTCATAGATGAACACCGCCAGCAGGATCAGCCCCATACCCGACAGGCTCAACAGCTGCGCGGCCAACGGTTTCAAACGCCATGCGTGTTTCGGTGCCACCGCCAGCATCGCACCGGCCAGCAGTTCCCAGGCTCGCATCGGCAGCAGAAAGAACGCTTTCTCCGGGTGGTGATTGATTGCCCACACACTCAGCCCGAAGGACAGCAGCAATACGCCGAACAGCGCCAGCCGCCAATGTTTCAGCCGACTCGACAACAACGTCAGCAGCAACGGGAAAACGATGTAGAACTGCTCCTCCACCGCCAGCGACCAGGTGTGCAGTAGTGGCTTGAGATCCGAAGCGACGTCGAAATAGCCGTCCTGGCGCATGAACAGGATGTTCGAGACAAAGGTCACCTGGTAGCGCACCGACCGCCCCAGTTCCTCGTAGTCCTTGGGCGCCAGCAGGAACCAGCCCACCGCCAGCACAGCGATGATCATCGCAAACAGTGCCGGCAGGATCCGCCGCGCACGCCGGGCCCAGAAATCGACGAAACTGAAGCGCCCGGCCTGGCGCTGGTTCCAGATGATCGAGGTAATCAGGTAGCCGGAAATCACGAAAAACACGTCCACACCGACGAATCCGCCGGTGAATCCCGGGACGCCAAAGTGGAACAGCACCACGGCCATCACTGCGACTGCGCGCAAGCCGTCGATATCCCTTCGATAAGCGAGAGTGCTCATAAATCCTTGATGCCAATCAGATGGTTGTTTTTTGTACAGCCTCGTGGGCTGATTGTTGTTTTGCCAACACACTTGACCTTACCAGATCGCGAACCTCCCATGACCCGGACAAAAAACAGGCAAAAAAAAATGGCGCCCCCTGAGGAACGCCATTCTCCGGACTCGACCGACGATGTTACTTGCGCTTCATCGACAGGAAGAACTCGTCGTTGGTCTTGGTCGTTTTCAGCTTGTCGACCAGGAACTCGATGGCCGCCACTTCGTCCATCGGGTGCAGCAGCTTGCGCAGGATCCACATGCGCTGCAGCTCGTCGTCGGCAGTCAGCAACTCTTCACGGCGGGTACCGGACTTGTTGATGTTGATGGCCGGGAACACACGCTTCTCGGCGATGCGACGGTCCAGAGGCAGCTCCATGTTGCCGGTGCCCTTGAACTCTTCGTAGATCACTTCGTCCATCTTCGAGCCGGTTTCGACCAGCGCGGTGGCGATAATGGTCAGCGAGCCGCCTTCTTCGATGTTGCGCGCGGCACCGAAGAAACGCTTCGGCTTCTCCAGGGCGTGGGCATCGACACCACCGGTCAACACCTTGCCAGAGCTCGGGATCACGGTGTTGTAGGCACGGGCAAGACGGGTGATGGAGTCGAGCAGGATCACCACGTCCTTCTTGTGTTCGACCAGGCGCTTGGCCTTCTCGATCACCATTTCAGCAACCTGCACGTGACGGGTCGGCGGCTCGTCGAAGGTCGAGGCAACCACTTCGCCGCGCACGGTGCGCTGCATTTCGGTCACTTCTTCCGGACGTTCGTCGATCAACAGCACGATCAGGTGAACTTCGGGGTTGTTACGGGCGATGTTCGCTGCGATGTTCTGCAGCATGATCGTTTTACCGGCCTTCGGCGGAGCAACGATCAGACCGCGCTGGCCTTTGCCGATCGGGGCGCACAGGTCGATCACACGACCGGTCAGGTCTTCGGTGGAACCGTTGCCGGCTTCCATCTTCATGCGCACGTTCGGGAACAACGGGGTCAGGTTCTCGAAGAGAATCTTGTTCTTTGCGTTTTCCGGACGATCAAAGTTGATCGTGTCGACCTTGAGCAGGGCGAAATAACGCTCGCCTTCCTTCGGCGGCCGGATCTTGCCGACGATGGTGTCACCGGTGCGCAGGTTGAAACGGCGGATCTGGCTCGGCGAGACGTAGATGTCGTCAGGGCCGGCGAGGTAGGAAGCGTCAGCGGAGCGCAGGAAGCCGAAGCCGTCCTGGAGAATCTCCAGCACGCCATCACCGGAGATTTCCTCACCGCTTTTCGCGTGCTTTTTCAGCAGGGAGAAAATCACGTCCTGCTTGCGCGAACGGGCCATATTTTCTATGCCCATCTGTTCGGCCAATTCGAGCAGTTCGGTAATCGGCTTTTGCTTGAGTTCAGTCAGATTCATATAGGAATGACGTAATCATTTATGGAGGGGGGAAATTAAGCTTTTGGCTTAATGAGGCCGCGCCGCGGAGAAGGCGACAGGATCGCGTACTTGTTCGAAAAGGAGTGCGTCGGCGACGGCTAGCAGGGGGCAGTGGAGAAACCAGTGCGGGGCCGAATGTATCACCTGAGTTTCGGAGCGTCTAGCCCTGAATACGCAAAAAGCCCCGCAAATTGCGGGGCTTTTTGAGGACAATCCTTACAGCGACGCTTAGATGTTGGCGTCGAGGAAAGCAGCCAGTTGCGACTTCGACAGCGCGCCGACCTTGGTCGCTTCCACGTTGCCGTTCTTGAACAGCATCAAGGTCGGGATGCCACGAACGCCGTGCTTGGCCGGGGTTTCCTGGTTCTCGTCGATGTTCAGTTTGGCAACGGTCAGCTTGCCTTTGTAAGTTTCTGCAATCTCGTCCAGAACCGGAGCGATCATTTTGCAAGGGCCGCACCATTCAGCCCAGTAGTCGACCAGGACAGCGCCTTCGGCCTTGAGTACGTCGGCTTCGAAACTAGCGTCGCTAACGTGTTTGATCAGATCGCTGCTCATGGAATTCTCCAGGTTGTAAGCAAAAAAACGTGGCCCATCATAGCCGCCCTTCCCTTGTTCAGGAAGCCGCAGATGATTGAGTCTTGCTATGGCACTCGATGAGTTTGGGTATAGCTCAAGTCACGCGCCGGCGGGGGCGATAAACGCAATTCCCGTGCGCAGTGCTGCGTTGCGCACGTGCTCCTGCATGGCCTTCTGGGCGGCAGCAGAGGCCCGGCGCGCCAGGGCGCGGAGGATCTTGCGGTGTTCCTGCCAGGTTTCCATGGCCCGCTCGGCCCGGATGAACGGTAGTTTCTGGCTCTCCAGAAAGATCTCGGCGCTGGCCGTGAGGATGCTCAGCATCGCCTGATTGCCGCTGGCCCGCAGGATTCGCTGGTGGAATTCGAAGTCCAGTTTCGCCGCCGCCTCGAAGTCCCCGGCACGCAGTTGCTCACGCATGGCGGCGACGTTGTCTTCCAGTTCGTCCAGATCAAAGGTGCTCAGCGTCACCGCCGCCAAGCCCGCCGCAAAACCTTCCAGCGCATAGCGCAACTGAAAGATCTCCAGCGGCGAGGCCTGGGCTGCGAACGGCCAGGCCGGCGCACCCTCCATTCGTGGCAGTTCCACTGGTGACTGCACGAACACGCCCTTGCCCGGCTGGATGCTGACGACGCCCAGCGCACTCAAGGACGACAACGCCTCGCGCAACGACGCCCGGCTGACACCCAACTGAACCGCCAGATCCCGTTGCGAGGGCAGCGCATCGCCGGCGCCGAAGCCCTGCTCGGTAATCAGTTTGCGGATCGCTTGCAGCGCCACTTCGGGTACGGCGCGGGAGATCGAGTTCATGGTTTTCCAGACAGGCCAGCCAAGGTGCGGCCAGTTGTAAAGCTATTCGAGGCATCAGGCAAGTCGTGCCCCAGCGGGGTTCGACAGTGCGCATCGATGCGCTATCGCAGTGCGAAACGCAACCTGACTGTTCAGACCAGTAAGACCGAACAAACCCGCTAAACCCGTGGCCTTGCGGGGCCAGACCGCTGGCTTGGCACGGCCCATGCTCTGTCCGATCGCAGATTTCACTTCCCGCCGATCCGGAGATTGTCCATGACGAAGCGTTACAGCGCCCTCCTCGCCGCCCTGTTTGCCGGCCTGATGCTCAGCCAGGCACCCGCCCATGCCGACGGTCTGGACGACGTAGTCAAACGCGGCACCCTGAAAGTCGCCGTGCCCCAGGACTTCCCGCCGTTCGGCTCGGTGGGCCCGGACATGAAGCCGCGCGGCCTCGATATCGACACCGCGAAACTGCTGGCCGACCAGCTCAAGGTCAAACTCGAACTGACCCCGGTGAACAGCACCAACCGCATCCCGTTCCTCACCACCGGCAAGGTCGATCTGGTGATTTCCAGCCTCGGCAAGAACCCCGAGCGCGAAAAGGTCATCGACTTCTCCCGCGCCTATGCGCCGTTCTATCTCGCGGTATTCGGCCCGCCAGAAGCTGCCGTCAGCACCCTGGACGACCTCAAGGGCAAGACCATCAGCGTCACCCGTGGCGCGATCGAAGACATCGAGCTGACCAAGGTCGCCCCCGAAGGCGTGACCATCAAGCGCTTCGAAGACAACAACTCGACGATCGCCGCCTACCTCGCCGGCCAGGTGGATCTGATTGCCAGCGGCAACGTGGTGATGGTCGCGATCAGTGAAAAGAATCCGAAGCGTGTGCCGGCGCTGAAAGTGAAGCTCAAGGATTCGCCAGTCTACGTCGGCGTGAACAAGAACGAGCCGGCGCTGCTGGGCAAGGTCAACGAGATCCTGGCTACCGCCAAGGCGGACGGCGCGCTGGAAAAGAACGCGCAGACCTGGCTCAAAGAGCCGCTGCCGGCCGACCTCTGACCGGCGACGCGGGAGACCTTCATGGCCTATCAATTCGATTTCCTGCCGGTGCTGGAGAACACTCATCTGCTGTTGCGCGGGGCGCTGTTCACCCTTGAACTGACCGCCATCGGCGCGCTGTTTGGCGTAGGGGTGGGCATCGTCGGGGCGCTGGTACGGGCGTGGAACATCCGCCCGTTCTCGGCGATCTTCGGCGTGTATGTGGAGTTGATCCGCAACACGCCATTCCTCGTGCAACTGTTCTTCATCTTTTTCGGCCTGCCGTCCCTCGGCGTGCAGATTTCCGAGTGGCAGGCGGCGGTGCTGGCGATGGTGGTCAACCTCGGCGCCTACTCGACGGAAATCATCCGCGCCGGCATCCAGGCGATACCGCGCGGGCAACTGGAAGCAGCGGCTGCGCTGGCGATGAGCCGTTTCGAAGCGTTTCGCCACGTGGTGCTGCGGCCGGCACTGGGCAAGGTCTGGCCGGCCCTGAGCAGCCAGATCATCATCGTCATGCTCGGTTCGGCCGTGTGTTCACAAATCGCCACCGAGGAGTTGAGCTTCGCCGCCAACTTCATTCAGTCGCGCAATTTCCGCGCCTTTGAAACCTATGCCCTGACCACCCTCATTTACCTGTGCATGGCGCTGCTGATCCGTCAGTTGCTGAACTGGCTCGGCCGGCGCTACTTGTCGACGAGCAACGCAAGGAGCAGTCAATGAGCGACTTCACGTTCTGGGACATCCTGCGCAACCTGTTGGCCGGCCTGCAATGGACACTGGCGCTGTCGCTGGTGGCGTTCATCGGCGGCGGGATCGTCGGGTTGCTGATTCTGGTGATGCGCATCTCGAAAAATGCGCTGCCGAGCCGCATCGCCCGTACCTGGATCGAATTGTTCCAGGGCACGCCGTTGCTGATGCAGCTGTTTCTGGTGTTCTTCGGCGTGGCCCTGGTCGGGGTGGAGATTTCGCCGTGGATGGCGGCGGCGATTGCCCTGACGCTGTTCACCAGCGCCTACCTGGCGGAGATCTGGCGCGGTTGCGTCGAGGCGATCCCCAATGGCCAGTGGGAAGCCTCGTCGAGTCTGGCGATGAATCCACTGGAGCAACTGCGCTACGTGATCCTGCCGCAGGCCCTGCGTATCGCCGTGGCGCCGACCGTAGGCTTTTCGGTGCAGGTGGTCAAAGGCACCGCCGTGACCTCGATCATCGGTTTCACCGAACTGACCAAGACCGGCGGCATGCTCGCCAACGCCACCTTCGAACCATTCATGGTCTACGGCCTCGTCGCCGCTGGCTATTTCCTGCTCTGCTACCCCCTGTCCCTCAGCGCGCGCTACCTGGAAAGGAGACTGCATGCCTCTGCTTAGAATTTCCGCTCTGCATAAATACTACGGCGATCACCACGTGCTCAAAGGCATCGACCTGAGCGTCGAGGAAGGCCAGGTGGTGGCGATCATCGGCCGCAGCGGCTCGGGCAAATCCACCCTGCTGCGCACCCTCAACGGCCTGGAATCGATCAACGACGGCGTGATCGAAGTCGACGGCGAATACCTCGACGCCGCCCGCGCCGACCTGCGCAGCCTGCGGCAGAAAGTCGGGATGGTGTTTCAGCAGTTCAATCTGTTCCCGCACCTGACGGTGGGCGAAAACGTGATGCTCGCGCCGCAAGTGGTGCAGAAAGTACCCAAGGCCAAGGCTGCGGAACGGGCGCGGCAGATGCTGGAACGCGTTGGTCTGGGTGAAAAATTCGACGCCTTCCCGGATCGCCTCTCGGGTGGCCAGCAACAGCGCGTGGCAATCGCCCGGGCGTTGGCGATGTCGCCCAAAGTGCTGCTGTGCGACGAGATCACCTCGGCGCTGGACCCGGAACTGGTCAACGAAGTGCTCAGCGTGGTCCGGCAACTGGCCAGGGAAGGCATGACGCTGATCATGGTCACCCACGAAATGCGCTTCGCCCGGGAAGTCGGGGACAAACTGGTGTTCATGCATCAGGGCAAGGTGCATGAGGTGGGGGATCCGAAGGTGCTGTTTGCCGATCCGCAGACGCCGGAGTTGGCGAATTTCATCGGCACGGTCGAAGTCACTCACTGAACCTGCCCATTCTCTGTGGCGAGGGAGCGTGCTCCCGCTGGGCTGCGAAGCAGCCCAGCGGCCCGTAAACTTGTGCTGAATCAAGCCTTTCAGTTCTGCGCGTTGGCGGCAGCGTTTGATCGTGGCACGATGTCAGGGTTATCGACCGAGACCCCCTGACCATGCCGCAATCCCAAGCCAAGAATCTGTCCCTGATCGCCGCAATCGACCTGGGCTCCAACAGCTTCCACATGGTCGTGGCCAAGGCCCAGAACGGCGAAATCCGTATTCTCGAACGTCTCGGGGAGAAGGTGCAGCTGGCCGCCGGCATCGACGAAGAGCGCCATCTCAACGAAGAATCCATGCAGCGCGGGCTCGATTGCCTCAAGCGTTTTGCCCAACTGATCAACGGCATGCCGCTAGGCGCCGTGCGGATCGTCGGCACCAACGCCCTGCGTGAAGCCCGCAACCGCCTGGAATTCATCCACCGCGCCGAAGAAATACTCGGTCACCCGGTGGAAGTCATCTCCGGCCGTGAAGAGGCGCGCCTGATCTACCTCGGCGTGTCCCACACCCTCGCCGACACCCCGGGCAAGCGCCTGGTCGCCGACATCGGCGGTGGCAGTACCGAATTCATCATCGGGCAACGATTCGAACCGTTGTTGCGCGAAAGCCTGCAAATGGGCTGTGTGAGCTTCACCCAGCGCTATTTCAAGGACGGCAAGATCACCCCGGCCCGCTACGCCCAGGCCTACACGGCGGCGCGCCTGGAAATCATGAGCATCGAACACGCCCTGCATCGCCTGACCTGGGATGAAGCCATCGGCTCCTCGGGCACCATCCGCGCCATCGGCCTGGCGTTGAAGGCCGGCGGACACGGCGCCGGCGAAGTGAATGCCGAAGGCCTGGCGTGGCTCAAGCGTCGCCTGTTCAAGCTCGGCGACGTCGACAAGATCGATTTTGAAGGCATCAAACCTGACCGTCGGGCGATCTTCCCGGCGGGCCTGGCGATCCTCGAAGCGATCTTCGACGCCCTCGAACTGCAACGCATGGATCACTGCGAAGGGGCGCTGCGTGAAGGCGTGCTCTACGACCTGCTTGGCCGCCATCATCACGAAGACGTGCGCGAACGCACCCTGACCTCGCTGATGGAGCGCTACCACGTTGACCTGGAACAGGCCGCACGGGTCGAGCGCAAAGCGCTGCACGCCTTCGATCAGGTGGCCGAGGACTGGCAACTGGAAGACGGCATCTGGCGCGAACTGCTGGGCTGGGCGGCGAAAGTGCACGAAGTCGGGCTCGACATCGCCCACTACCACTACCACAAGCACGGCGCCTACCTGATCGAGCACTCGGACCTCGCCGGGTTCTCCCGCGAAGACCAGCAAATGCTCGCCCTGCTGGTGCGCGGCCACCGCCGCAACATCCCCAAGGACAAGTTCGCCGAATTCGGTGAGGACGGCGACAAGCTGATCCGCCTGTGCGTCCTGCTGCGCTTTGCGATCCTGTTCCATCACATTCGTGGCACCCAGGCCATGCCGCAGGTCGCGTTGCACGCCAAAGGCGACAACCTCGACGTGGAATTCCCGGAAAACTGGCTGGATGAGAACCAGCTGACTCAGGCCGACTTCGCGCTTGAGGCCGAGTGGCTGACGCGGGTGGGTATTGTCCTGACCGTGCACTGAGTCAAGGCAGGCACAAAAAAGGCGATCCGGATGGATCGCCTTTTTATTGCTTTGAGACCTGCGGTCAACTGCTCACGGGCAGAATCGGACTGCCCAACCGCTCCAGCAACGTCGCCTGCGCACTGCGCGGGTTCTGGTTGCCGGTCGGCGTGTTGCGGATGTAGCGACCGTCCGATTGCAGGCTCCAGCTGTGGGTGTTGTCGGTCAGGTACAGCTCCAGCTCTTTCTTGACCCGGGTCAGCAGCTTCTTGCCCTCCACCGGGAAGCAGGTCTCGACGCGCTTGTCGAGATTGCGCTCCATCCAGTCGGCGCTGGAGAGGAACATCTGTTCCTCGCCGCCGTTGAGGAAGTAGAACACCCGGGTGTGTTCGAGGAAGCGGCCGATGATCGAGCGCACGTGAATGTTGTGCGAAACCCCGGCGATACCCGGACGCAGGCAGCACATGCCGCGCACCACCAGGTCGATGCGCACGCCGGACTGGCTGGCCTTGTACAGCGCGCGGATGATCTTCGGATCGGTCAGCGAGTTGAACTTGGCAATGATGTGAGCCGGCTTGCCGTCGAGGGCGAATTGCGTCTCGCGGGCGATCATGTCGAGCATGCCCTTCTTCAGGGTGAACGGCGCATGCAGCAGCTTCTTCATGCGCAGCGTCTTGCCCATGCCGATCAACTGGCTGAACAGTTTGCCGACGTCTTCGCACAAGGCATCGTCGGAGGTCAGCAGGCTGTAGTCGGTATACAGACGGGCGTTGCCGGCGTGGTAGTTACCGGTGCCGAGGTGCGCATAACGCACGATCTCGCCGGCCTCGCGGCGCAGGATCAGCATCATCTTGGCGTGAGTCTTGAAGCCGACCACGCCGTAGATCACCACCGCACCCGCTGCCTGCAGACGGCTGGCCAGTTGCAGGTTGGACTCTTCGTCGAAGCGCGCCCGCAGCTCGATGACCGCCGTCACTTCCTTGCCGTTACGCGCGGCATCCACCAACGCATCGACGATTTCCGAGTTGGCGCCGGAGCGATACAGCGTCTGGCGCACAGCCAGAACGTGCGGGTCTTTCGCGGCCTGACGCAGCAAGTCGACCACCGGAGTGAACGACTCGAACGGGTGCAGCAGCAGGATGTCCTGCTTGCTGACGACGCTGAAAATGTTTTCGCTGTTCTGCAGCAGTTTCGGGATCTGCGGCGTGAACGGCGTGTATTGCAACTCCGGATGGCTGTCCAGACCGGTGATGCTGAACAGACGGGTCAGGTTGACCGGGCCGTTGACCTGATACAGCTCGGTCTCACTGAGGCTGAACTGCTTGAGCAGGTAGTCCGACAGGTGTTTCGGACAGGTGTCGGCGACTTCCAGACGCACGGCGTCACCGTAACGACGGGAGAACAACTCCCCACGCAGGGCGCGGGCCAGGTCTTCGACGTCTTCGGAGTCGAGCGCCAGGTCGGCGTTCCGGGTCAGGCGGAACTGGTAGCAGCCCTTTACCTTCATGCCCTGGAACAGGTCATCGGCGTGAGCATGGATCATCGACGACAGGAACACATAGTTGTCGCCAGGGCCGCCGACTTCCTCCGGCACCTTGATGATCCGTGGCAGCAGACGCGGCGCCGGGATGATCGCCAGACCGGAATCGCGACCGAAGGCGTCGATGCCTTCGAGCTCGACGATGAAGTTCAGGCTCTTGTTCACCAGCAACGGAAACGGGTGCGTCGGGTCGAGGCCGATCGGAGTGATGATCGGCGCGATCTCGTCGCGGAAGTAGCGACGGACCCAGGTCTTGAGCTTGGTGGTCCAGTAGCGCCGACGAATGAAGCGCACCTGATGCTTTTCCAGCTCCGGCAGCAGGATGTCGTTGAGGATCGCATACTGGCGGTCTACATGACCGTGCACCAGCTCGCTGATGCGGGCCAGGGCCTGATGCGGCTGCAGGCCGTCAGCGCCGGCCTGTTCCCGGGCGAAGGTGATCTGCTTCTTGAGGCCGGCGACACGGATTTCGAAGAATTCGTCGAGGTTGCTGGAGAAGATCAGCAGGAACTTCAGCCGCTCCAGCAACGGGTAGGACTCGTCCAGCGCCTGTTCCAGCACGCGGATGTTGAACTGCAGTTGCGACAATTCCCGGTGGATATACAGGCTGCTGTCATCCAGGCCGGGAATCGCGATCACCGGTGCCGCTGCGGCGGACTCGGTGGCCGGCGCGGGCGGCGCAGGTTCGAGTTCCGGCGGGGTTTCGGTGATCTGCTCGACCACGGGTTGAGCTTCTTTTACGGCAACTTCAGTGAGTCCTTCGGTATTCATCGAATGTTCCTGGGAGGGCTATTTCTGCTCTCGTAACAATTGAGCGGCACGGACAGCAAAGTAAGTCAGGATGCCATCAGCGCCGGCACGTTTAAAGGCGGTCAGGGATTCGAGGATCACGCCTTCGCTCAACCAGCCATTCTGGATCGCCGCCATGTGCATGGCGTATTCGCCGCTGACCTGATAGACGAAGGTCGGCACTTTGAAGGCATCTTTTACCCGGAACAAAATGTCCAGGTAAGGCATGCCGGGCTTGACCATGACCATGTCCGCGCCTTCAGACAAGTCCGCGCCCACTTCGTGCAACGCTTCGTCGCTGTTGGCCGGGTCCATCTGGTAGGAAGCCTTGTTCGCCTTGCCCAGATTCGCGGCCGATCCCACGGCATCGCGGAACGGGCCGTAATAGGCGCTGGCGTACTTGGCCGAGTAGGCCATGATCCGCACGTTGACGTGACCGGCCAGCTCCAGCGCTTCACGGATCGCCTGGATGCGACCGTCCATCATGTCCGACGGGGCCACCACCTGGGCACCTGCTGCGGCGTGGGACAACGCCTGTTTGACCAGTGCATCGACGGTGATGTCGTTCTGCACGTAGCCGTCTTCGTCGAGAATGCCGTCCTGACCGTGGGTGGTGAACGGATCGAGAGCGACGTCAGTGATCACCCCCAGCTCCGGGAACCGATCACGCAGGGCACGGGTGGCGCGCTGGGCGATGCCTTCGGGATTCCACGCTTCGGCGGCATCGAGGGACTTGAGTTCGGATGGCGTGACCGGGAACAGCGCCAGCGCCGGGATCCCCAGCTCGACCCATTTCGCCGCTTCTTCCAGCAGCAGGTCGATGGTCAGGCGCTCGACACCCGGCATCGAAGCCACGGCTTCGCGGCGGTTTTCACCGTCGAGCACGAACACCGGCAGGATCAGGTCATCGACCGTCAACACGTTCTCACGTACCAGACGCCGGGAAAAATCATCACGACGATTGCGACGCAGGCGGGTGGCAGGGAACAGACGGTTGGCTGGGGTAAAGCTCACGGCAGACTCCTGAGCCCGCGCAAACGGGCGAGCGTGACAGTTATAAGCGGCCATTATGACGGTCGTATTACAGTTATGTGCACCCCTGTGACACGTAGCCGCAATCCATTGTCGTTGTAGGAAATGTTAACGTCGAGACACATTTCGACACTTTCCTGAATGTGTCCGAAGGGTTAGGCTGCGCGTTCATTTCGCCAGCACCCAGACAATGCTCCAACAATTTCTGCATGACTTCGGCTACTTTGCCTTGTTTCTCGGCACGTTCTTCGAAGGCGAAACCATCCTGGTGCTCGCGGGCTTCCTCGCGTTCCGTGGTTACATGGACATCAACCTGGTGGTGGTCGTGGCGTTCTTCGGCAGCTATGCCGGCGATCAGCTGTGGTACTTCCTGGGCCGCAAGCACGGGCGCAAGTTGCTGGCGCGCAAACCGCGCTGGCAAATGTTGGGCGACCGCGCACTGGAGCACATTCGCAAGCACCCGGACATCTGGGTCCTGAGCTTTCGCTTCGTATACGGCCTGCGCACGGTGATGCCGGTGGCGATCGGCCTGTCGGGCTATCCGCCGGGACGTTATCTGCTGCTGAACGGCATCGGTGCGGCGATCTGGGCCGCGGCCCTGGCCGCAGCCGCGTACCACTTCGGCGCGGTGCTCGAAGGCATGCTGGGCAGCATCAAGAAATATGAACTGTGGGTACTCGGTGCGCTGCTGGTGCTGGGGGTCGGCCTCTGGTTGCGCCGCCGGTTCAAGAATGCCCGGCTGGCGAAAAAGGTCTACGAAGAAGAACAGGCCGAGCAACTGGCCAAGGCCGAACGGCACAAGGCCGAACAGGCCAAGGCAGCCGAGCCTAAGACACCCACCGAGTAACCCGCTGGCGACAGCAGTACAGCCCGATGCCGCTGAGCAGACTGTAGCCGAGCAGGCCGGCCCAGACTTCGGGGCTGGCCGGCCACAATCCGACCTGCGGCGCCAGCCACACCAGCGGCAGGTTCGCCGCCAATCGCAACAGCTCAAGCTTCAGCGCCCACGGGCGATTCTCCAGGGCCACACCCAGCACAAACAGACCCAACGCCATCGCGCCCCAGCCCAGCACCAGGGCACCGGTCGGCAGACTGCGCTCCAGACTCATCAGATAACTGCCCAGTGCCACATACACGCCAAATTGCAGCAGCACGTACCACTGCTGTCGGGCGCCCAACGGCACTTCGAATTTGCGGAACCGGCTCAGATCCGGCTTGCTCAGCGGATATTTCGCCGCCACGTCCGCCGGGCGCCATCCGGTGCGCATGAACCAGATACGCAGCTTGTCCCATCTGCTTGTGGCGCGCCGCGCATCATTCCAGAGCTGCGCGTAAAACTGCAGGTTGGCCCATAACGGATTCCAGCTCGCCAACGGTGTGGTCACGCCGAAAATCACCGGCTCGTTGTCGTCCTCTTCCTGAAACGAGCCGAACAGGCGATCCCAAATAATGAACACCCCGCCGTAGTTGCGATCCATGTAGAGAGCGTTCTGTGCATGGTGGGCCCGATGATTGGACGGCGTGACGAAAAACCATTCGAACCAGCCGAGCTTGGGAATGTGCTTTGTATGCACCCAGAACTGATACAGCAGATTCAGTGCGGCGACACTGACGAACACCGGCAACGGCACGCCCAGCACCGCCATCGGCAGATAAAAGATCCAGCCCAGCAGAAACCCGGTGCTGGTCTGGCGCAAGGCCGTGGAAAGGTTGTAGTCCTCGCTCTGGTGATGCACCGAATGAGCAGCCCAGAGGATGTTCCGCTCATGGCCCATACGGTGCAGCCAGTAGTAACAGAAATCGTAGAGGACAAAGGCGAAGACCCACACCCCGACACTGTCCGCCGGCAACCTGAACAGCGCCAGATGCTCCAGGGCAAACCCGTAAGTCAGCAGGCCCACGCCCTTGGTCAGCAGGCCGGTGGTGGTCGACAGCACCCCGGTGCTGATGCTGCTCACAGCATCGGCCAGGCGATAGTTACTCACCCCGCGCCAACGGTCGGCGATCAGCTCGACCACGATCAATACAAAGAAAAACGGCACCGCATACAGAATGAAGTTCATGACGTGCCCTGACGAGATCCGTGTGCACTGATCCTAGGTGTAGCGACGACCTGCCCCTATGGCAACGAGCGACAAATTAGTGGACATTTAGCGCCATGAATCTGGAGAGAAACCCATGAGCAAAAAAGTTGCAGTGATCCTGTCCGGTTGCGGCGTGTACGACGGCGCCGAGATCCACGAGAGCGTCATCACCCTGCTGCGCCTGGATCAGCGTGGCGCCCAGGTGCAGTGCTTCGCCCCGGACATCGCGCAATTGCATGTGATCAACCACCTCACCGGCAAAGAGATGCCCGAGTCGCGCAACGTGCTGGTGGAGTCGGCGCGCATCGCCCGGGGCAACGTCAAGGATGTCCGTGAAGCCGATGTCGATGACTTCGATGCGCTGATCGTTCCCGGCGGTTTCGGCGCGGCGAAGAACCTGTCGAGTTTCGCCGCCGACGGCGCCGGCTGCTGCGTTCAGCCGGACGTACTGGCGCTGACCGAGGCGTTTGCCGAAGCGGGCAAACCGGTGGGCCTGATGTGCATTTCGCCGGCGCTCGCCGCCAAGATCTACGGTCCGGGCGTGACCTGCACCATCGGCAACGATGCCGACACCGCAGCAGCCATCGGCAAGATGGGCGCCACCCACGAAGACTGCGCCGTGACCGACATCATCGAAGACAAGGCGCGCAAACTGGTGACCACCCCGGCCTACATGCTGGCGCAGTCGATCAGTGAGGCGGCTTCGGGGATCAACAAGCTGGTCGACCGGGTCCTCGAGCTGACCCACGAAAACGACGCCTGAGCACCTCTTCCACTGGATCAATACTCGCTCCCACAGGTCTTGTATGAGGCTCAGGACTGGCGCGCCAGCCGCGTCAGGATCCGGTCCAGGGCATTGGCGAACGCCTGCTTCTCCCGGTCGCCGAACGGCGCCGGGCCACCGCTGACCTGGCCCTGCTCGCGCAGATCGGTGAACAGGTTGCGCGTCGCCAGCCGTTCACCCATGTTCTGCGCGTCGAACTCCTTGCCTCGCGGGTCCAGCGCTGCAACGCCCTTCTTCACCAGCCGGTCGGCCAGCGGGATGTCGCTGCAGATCACCAGCTCGCCCGGCACCGCATGCTCCACCAGATAATCATCCGCCGCATCGGGACCGCTCGGCACCACGATCAGCTTGACGATCGCCAGCGCCGGTTTGCTCTGCGGCTGCCCCGCCACCAGCACCACCTCGAAGCGGCGCTTGAGGGCGAACTTCACCACCAGCTCTTTAGCCATCTTCGGGCAGGCGTCGGCATCGATCCATACGCGTATCATCTCAGGCCGCCACCCGGCGCTTTTCCGCCACCCGGCTGCGACCGTAGAGCACGATGATCGCCGCAATCGCCACGGCCTGCGCGGTCAGCGAGTAGGCATCGGCGTGAATCCCCAGCCATTCGAAATCGAAGAACGCCACCGGCCGGGTGCCGAAGATCCCGGCTTCCTGCAACGCTTTCACGCCGTGGCCGGCGAACACCACCGACAGTGCGCACAGCAGCGCCGCGTTGATACTGAAGAACAGCGCCAGCGGCAATTTCGCCGAGCCGCGCAGAATGATCCAGGCCAGACCGAACAGCAGCACCAGCGCCGTAGCGCCGCCCGCCAATACCGCGTTGTGCCCGGCAGGACCGGCCTGCAGCCACAGGGTTTCGTAGAACAGAATCACTTCGAACAGCTCGCGATACACCGAGAAAAACGCCAGCACCGCAAAACCGAACCGTCCACCGCCACCGACCAGGCTCTGTTTGATGTAGTCCTGCCACGCCGCCGCGTGCCGACGGTCGTGCATCCACACCCCGAGCCACAGCACCATGACACTGGCGAACAGCGCCGTGGCGCCTTCCAGCAGTTCGCGCTGGGAGCCGCTGACATCGATCACATACGCCGCCAGCGCCCAGGTACCGAGACCGGCCAGCAACGCCAGGCCCCACCCGACGTTGACGCTGCGCACCGCCGATTGCTGGCCGGTATTGCGCAGGAACGCGAGGATCGCCGCCAGCACCAGAATCGCCTCCAGGCCTTCGCGCAGCAGAATCAGCAGCCCGGAAATGTAGCTCAGCGACCAGCTCAGACCGTCGCTGCCCAGCAAATCGGCAGACGCCTTGAGTTTGCCCTTGGCCGCGTCAAGGCGCTGCTCGGCCTGCTCCACCGGCAAGCCGTCCTGCAGCGATTGCCGGTAGGCCATCAAGGATTTTTCAGTGTCCTTGCGCACGTTGGCGTCGACGTTATCCAGTGAGCTTTCAACCAGCTCGAAACCCTCCAGATATGCGGCAACGGACAAGTCATACGCTTGATCACGATCGCCGGCGCGGTACGCGGCCAGGCTCTTGTCCAAGGTCGCGGCGGTGTAGTCGAGCAACTGCGCCGGGCCGCGCTTGACCTGCGGCGGCTGCGCCCGTTGCGTGCGGAAGGTCGCGGCGGCTTCGGCGCCTTCGGCGGCCTGCACTTCGGCCGGGGTCTGACGGGCGAGGTCGGCGATGTTGTAGGTCTTGTCGGTTTTCGCTGTGGCCGGATCGGCGCTGAATTGTGCGATGTAGGTCGCCAGATCCCAGCGCTGACGGTCGTCCAGTTGATCGGCGAAGGCCGGCATGTCGGTGCCTTCGACGCCTTGGCCGAGGGTGTTGAAGATTGCGTAGAGACTCAGATGATCCAGACGTGAGGCATCACGCAGGTTGGCCGGCGCGGGCTCCATACCGACACTCGCAGGCCCGTCGCCGGCACCGTTGGCGCCATGACACACCGAACAGTGCTGAGCGTAGAGCGGCGCACCACGGGCCGGGTCCGGGGTGATGATCGGCGCCTGGCTGACTTCATAGGCCACCGCCAGTTTTGCCCCCAGTTGCCGGGCCTGACGGGCGACGTCCGCGCCGTCCTGCTTCGCGGTGATGGCGGCGAGCAGAGCGTCGACGCCCTGCTCCAGGCCGGCCTTCTCCGGTTTGGCCGGCATCCCGGCAATCAACCCTTGCAGCGCCCGGGTGAATTCCAGTTGCTCGCGGTATTCGGCATCGTCGACAACCTTGCCTGCCTCTACCGTTGGCGGGTAGTCGGCGCTGATGTAATCAAGCAGGTGCAGCGCCCGGGGCGCGCCTTCCACGGTATCGGCCAGCAGATTGAAACTGCTCAGGGCAAACAGCGGGAACACCAGCCAGGCCAGGAATCGGGACGAGGCAGTCATGAAAGAATCTCAATTGGAAATGCGAAGTAACACATTGTTCACGTCAAGCAGGCCTGACTCAAGCTTTCTCGCCAACCGGGACGGATAACGTGCATGGTCAAGCAGCACATAGCCATCACTCGCCCCTATACTGCGTCGCCTCCCGCTTCTCTCGATTAAGGAAGATCTCGTGGTCAAGCGCCATTGCCTGCTGTTTCCCTTGCTGTTGAGCGCGCTCCTGCAACTGAGCGGTTGCGGGGCCTACCGCAATTACGACCTGGAACTGCAACAAACCACCGATCAATTGAAAGCAGGCAACACCGACGGGGCGCTGGCCCTGATCGAGGCGCATAACCCGGATGAAGAAAAAGACCTGCTGTATTACTTCGAGAAAGGTGCGGTGCTCAGCGCCGCCGGCGAGTTGTCACAGAGCCAGGTGGCCTGGCGCAGTGCCGAACAGAAGGTGATCGAGCGCCAGGACACCATCGAAACCACTGGCGACAAGCTGCTTGCCGCCCTGGGCAATGAATGGGGAAGCATCATCAACGACAAGCTTCGTC
This sequence comes from Pseudomonas sp. KCJK9016, assembly GCF_046231795.1. NCBI lineage: Bacteria > Pseudomonadati > Pseudomonadota > Gammaproteobacteria > Pseudomonadales > Pseudomonadaceae > Pseudomonas > Pseudomonas sp. KCJK9016. The sequence goes on from NZ_JBJJMM010000002.1 coordinate 197,549, forward strand.
GTTACGATGGCTATGACTATGAAAAGGTCATGCTGACTACGCAAATGGCGCTGAATCAATTGGCCGTGAACGACTTCGATGGCGCCCGTGCGGACATCAAGAAGACCCACGAGCGCGAAACACTGATCGCCCGGCAACGAGAGCTGGAATATGAGCGTGTTGAAAACGCCGCCAGAGATCAGGGCGCCCGTTTGCATTACAAGGACCTGCAGGGTTATCCGGTGATCATGCTCGAGTCACCGGCAGTGATTGCCCTGAAAAACGGCTATCAAAGTGCGTTCAGCCACTATCTGGCCGGCTTCACGTATGAAGCGTTGGGTGAGAAGGATCTGGCTGCACCGGGTTATCGCCAGGCGATCGAACTTCGTCCTGACATACCATTCTTCCAACAGGCGCTGCGTGACCTCGACAGCCCCGGGCTCAAGGCGGGCGAAAGCGATGTGCTGATCATTGTGCAGAGCGGACTGGCCCCTGCCCGCAGCTCGGTGCGCGTGCCTTTCCCGGTGAAGCTCGACGACGGACAGGTGATCGTCGCCAATATCTCGTTTCCGGTGATGGTGCCCGATACCTCCACTCAACCTTTCAACCAGATAACGCTCGACGGTCGTCAAAGGAAGCTGATCACCGTCAACAACATCACCGACATGTCCCTGCGCACCCTGCGTGACGACATGCCCGGGATCATTCAGCGCACCACTTATCGAGCATTCCTGGCGGCGGACGTTCAAGGCACCGATAACCGCCGCAATCCCGCCAAGGCTTCTTACGTGACCCAGCATGACGGTTTCGAGCACGCCGATACCCGCACCTGGCGCACTCTTCCCAACCTCACCCAGGTACTGCGCCTGCGTCTGAAGAAAGGCGAGCACTCGATCAGCCTGCCTACGGCGCCAAGTGCTGCACCTCTGAAAATCCGCATTGATCAGGATCGCCAGGTCATCGGCTTGCGTGCACTTGGCGATCGGATCTACGCCAACGGGAGTGCCTTCCGGGACATCATCACAGGCGGCACGCGAACGGTATCCAGCATGAAGTAAGTGATGGCACTCGACTAACCAGTGCGATTAAAAAGCTATTACATAGCCAGCACCGCCCGCCTATAATGCCGCGCCCTCGTTATCGCGATGCGGCATTAAAGCTCCTCTGTTTATGAGGAATTGGCAGGAGGCCAACGCCACTGTCGATCGGTCCCAGCAGCCCGACCCGCACCCGAGGCTGTCGCTACTCATGGAAGAAGTACCCCATGGCATTTCGCGCTCCCACTCTGATCGCGCTTGGCGCCGTCACTCTGCTGTCCGGCTGTTCGGCGTTTCGCAACTACGATTCCGAACTGGCCCAGACCAACCAGCAACTGGCCACCGGCAACGTCGACGCCGCCCTGACCCTGCTGGAAAAGAACAACACCGGCCCGGACAAGGACCTGCTTTATTACTTCGAGAAAGGTGAACTGCTGCGCGCCAAGGGCGATCTGTCCGGCAGCCAGAACGCCTGGACCAGCGCCGACCAGGTGGTGGGCAAATGGGAAGACTCGGTCAAGCTCGACACCGACAAGTACCTGGCCCAGTTCGGCAGTTTCCTGGTCAATGACAAGGTCCGTCGCTACGAGGGCTACGACTACGAAAAAGTCATGCTGACCACGCAGATGGCCCTGAACCTGCTGGCGGTCAACGACTTCGACGGCGCCCGCACCGCGATCAAGAAGACCCACGAACGTGAAGCCGTGATCGCCGACCTGCGTGACAAGGAATACCTCAAGAGCGAAGAGGAAGCCGAGAAAGAAGGCATCAAGACTCAGTACAAGGACTTGCAAGGCTACCCGGTCGCCAGCCTCGACGCCCCGGAAGTGGTCGGCCTGAAGAACAGCTACCAGAGCGCGTTCAGCCATTACCTGGCCGGTTTCGTCTACGAAGCCCTGGATGAAAAAGACCTGGCCGCGCCGGGCTACCGCAAGGCGGCCGAGCTGCGCCCGAACACGCCGCTGCTGGAGCAGGCGCTGGTCAACCTCGACAAACCGGTCAAGAGCGATGACAGCGACGTCCTGATCGTGGTGCAAAGCGGTCTGGCACCGGCCCGCGACTCGATCCGCGTACCGCTGCCGCTGCCGATTTCCGACAACGTGGTCATTACCCCGCTGTCGTTTCCGATCATCAAGCCTGACACCTCGACCGCAACGTTCGCGCAGATCGGTGTCGACGGCCAGCAACTGGACCTGACCGCGCTCAACAGCACCACTGCCATGTCGCGCCGCGCCCTGCGCGATGACATGCCGGGGATCATCCTGCGCACCACCGTGCGCGCGATCACCAAAGGCGTGGCGCAGAAGAAAATCAACGAAACCAACCCGCTGGCGGGTCTGGCCGTCGGCATCTCTTCAGCGGTGCTCGAAGGTGCCGATACCCGTACGTGGCGTACCCTGCCGGACACCACCCAAGTGGTGCGCCTGCGCCTGAAAAAGGGTGAACATCAGGTCACTCTGCCGAGCGCCGTGGGCGGTTCGGTGGTCAAGGTCAACGTCGATCAGCGTTATCAGGTCGTCACCCTGCGCGCCGTCGGCAATCAGGTATTCGCCGCAGGCCTCGCCGCTCACGTGATCCCGAGCACCGCCGGCACCGCCGTGGCCAGCCTCAAACAACCTTAAGAACGGAGTCTTTGCATGCGTTTCAAACTCTTCGCCGTTGCCGCCCTCGCCGTCCTGGCCAGCGGCTGCGCCACCCCGCCGCCCCCGGAGCCGGGCAGCGCCGCGAGCAAGGTCGTGGCAATGGGCCCGCAAAAACACATCGCGGTCGGCGCCATGCGCGTCGCCCGCGAGAACGGCTTCATGACCGTCAATGTGCAGTTGACCAACACCCTCAACAGCAACAAGACGTTCTACTACCGCTTCGCCTGGCTGGGACCGGAAGGTTTCCCGATTGCCGAAGAAGAAGTCTGGAAGAGCCAGATGATGTACGGCGCCCAGACCAGCTTCATTCAGGGCATTGCCCCGACGCCGAAAGCCGTGGACTTCCGCCTGGAACTCAAGACGCCTTAAGCCCGCCCCCCCCATTCCCGATTCAGAGAGCATTCCCATGTTTGCACGCTTTTCCTTCATCGCCTTCCTCGCCCTGCTGGCCTCCGGCTGCGCCAACACTTCGCCGACCCTGGGCAGCAAGAACATCAGCTACGGCGATACCAAGGCCGTTGAAACCGTGACCAACGAATTCGGTTCCACCGACCTGCAGATGATTGCCGAATCGATGACCCGCTCCCTGGCCCAGTCCGGTGTCCTGCAGGGCCGTCCTGTGGTTCAGGTCTATGACGTGAAGAACAAGACCAGCGAATACATCGACACCCGCGAGATCACCACCACCATCAAGACCCAACTGATGAAGTCCGGCACTGCCCGCTTCGCCAGCGACAACACCGCGATGCAGAGCCAGGTCGACCAGCTCAAGCTGCAAAACCAGAGCGGTCTGTACAAGAAGAGCACCGTGGCCAAGACCGGCAACATGATCGCCGCCAAATACCGCCTTGAAGGTTCGATCAGCTCGATCGTCAAGCGCAGCAGCGATTACAAGGACGTCTTCTACAAATTCAGCCTGCAACTGATCGACGTTGAAAGCGGTCTGGCCGAGTGGATGGACGAGAAAGAGATCCGCAAAACCACGGAGCGTTAATCGATGCGCACATGGATTGGCATGATGGCCCTGGCTTGCGCGTTCAGCGCACAAGCGGCCCCGAAAGTCGCGGTGACGGACCTGGCGTATCAGGAACGCGTGGAGCAATACATCCACGTCGTTTCGGCGCAAAACAACTACCGTGAGGGTTACTACAGCGCCAGCGGATCTTCGAGCTACAACGAGCTCGAAGCGTCCACCAGCTACATCGAACAAGGCGAGCTGCGCAAGTTCACCGGCGACATCAAGGGTGAAATCCTGCGCACCGGGATGTTCCAGCTGGTGCAGGGAACGCCGTACACGGCGTCGTCCAAGGGCGACGTCTACGACGTGATCAAGCGGATCAAGGCCGGCAACTTCAAGGGCGCCGACTACGTGCTGTTCGGTACGGTGTCCGACATCGACTTCACCCAGGACATGAACGAGCTGGCCAATACCGACAGCTATTCAGCCGTACTGGGCCTGACGCTGGTGGCGGACTTCAGCCTGATCAACACCAAAACCTACGAAATCACCTCGGCCTTCACGGCCATGGGCGAAGCGCAGGACACCAAACTGGTGAACCACCGCGACATCAAGATCTCGCTCAACCGCCCACGGGTGGTGCGCGAGGTCTCGAAGGCGCTGGGTGAAGACGTGGCCGGACAGCTGAGCCAGCAGCTCGGCGGTGGTGGCTACGAGCAACCGCGTGAACCGCAGCAGCGCAACAATCTGCCGCGTGATACGGCGCCAGTGATTCTGCGCTGACCGGCAGCCGGAAACGAAAAAAGGCGACCTGAAAAGGTCGCCTTTTTTATGCCTGCCGCGCTTTACGCGGCGGCTTTGCGCAACGTCGCCATGAACGCCGCCGCACCGATGAACAGCCCGGCAAACGTGCGGTTCATGCGTTTCTGCTGGGTCGGTGTGCGCAACAGGCGCAGTACCTTCGACGCCAGACCGGTATAGCCGGCCATGACGATCAGGTCGACGCAGATCATGGTCACGCCGATCACCACATACTGGATCAGCAGCGGCGCATGAGGATTGATGAACTGCGGCAGCACCGCCAGCATGAACACCAGCGCCTTGGGGTTGCTGATATTCACCAGGAAGCCACGGAACACCAGCGCCATCGGCCGCCCGATCGGGCGCACGGCCGCGTCATCGCTCATGTCCATGGGCAGTGCACGCCACTGCCTGATCGCCAGATAAACCAGGTAGGCGACACCGAACCATTTGATCGCATGGAACGCAGTGGCCGAAGCGGTGAGGATCGCGCCGACACCAGCGCCCACGATGGCAATCTGCAGGGCCAGGCCCAGTTGCAGGCCCAGGGCGTTCCAGTAACCGCGCCAGAAACCGTATTGCAGACCGCTGGACATCGACGCAATCGCACCGGCGCCCGGAGAAAGGCTGATTACCCAACACGCGGCAAAAAACGCCAGCCATGTTTGAAGCTCCATCGCACACCTCGACTCAGACTCGTGACAAACGTCCAAGCTAATGGGATTCAGGCTGGATGACTACCGATTTTTTTCAGGATGTTGCGGCTACCGACCAGCGTGGCCGGCACCCGATCACTTTTCGAAACCGCTCGAAGGAAGCACATCCGACCCGCGCCAGCGTCTTACCGAGCGTTGGAAGAACAGGCTGTTGGGAACCTGTACCATAACGCTGCCGGTGCCGAGTTCTTCGGCTTCGATCAGCGTGGTGTAGAGCAGATTGATCGCCACCACCCGGCCTTTGACGCCGGGCTTGTCGGTGGTGTCCACCAGCTCGACCACATCCCCGAGACGAAACGGGCCGACGGTGAAGATCAGAATCGCGCAGAGCAGGTTCGACAACACGCTCCACATGGCGAAGAACGCCACCGCCGCGACGGCGACGAAACCGGACAACGCGGTCCATAGCACGGTGGCAGAAACACCGAGGCGCTCCAGCACGAAGATCAGCGCGCTGCCCATGATCAGCCAGCGCAGGCCCCCACGCAGCGGCATCAGCAACTGCGGCGGCAGCGGATACTTTTCTCCCAGACGGGTCAGGAAGCGGGCGACGACGCGCTGAGCGAAGTAGCCGGCCAGCAGGATCAAGAGAATCTGCACGCCAAGCCAGACCGGTTCGATCCACTCTGCCGGCAACGGCAACTTGAGCGCCTCCATCAGGACAGCGCCTCCAGCTCCGCCTGCATGGTTTCCAGGGTCTCCAGCGCCTGCATCCACGCCTCTTCAAGTTCGCCTTCACGGACTTTCAGTCTGGCCTGTTCGGCCAGCAGGTCGCGCAATTCGTTCTTGCGCGCCGGCTCGTACAGATCGCTGTCGCCGAGGCTGGCGTCGACCTTGGCCAGTCTCTCGTGCAGCTTGCCCAGCTCGGCCTCGAGCTTGTCGGCTTCGCGCTTGTGCGGCGCCAGTTGCTGACGCAACGCAGCGGCGGCCTGGCGCTGGGCTTTCTTGTCGGTCTTGTCCGGATTGACCGGCGTGTTGCTGACCGGGGCGTTGCGCTGACGATACTCGACCAGCCAGCGGGCGTAGTCCTCGAGGTCGCCGTCGAACTCCTCCACCTTGCCGTCCGCGACCAGGAAGAAGTTGTCGGTGGTGCTCTTGAGCAAATGCCGATCGTGGGAAACCACCAGTACCGCGCCACTGAACTCCTGCAATGCCATGGTCAACGCCAGGCGCATTTCCAGATCGAGATGGTTGGTCGGTTCGTCGAGCAGCAACAGGTTCGGCCGTTCCCAGGCGATCAACGCCAGGGCCAGACGGGCCTTTTCGCCACCGGAGAAATTCAGTACCGGTTCGTCGATCCGCCCGCCCCGGAAATCGAAACCGCCGAGGAAGTCGCGCAGGGTCTGCTCGCGTTCGGTCGGCGCCAGGCGCTGCAAGTGCAGCAACGGGCTGGCCTTGGCATCCAGCGAATCGAGCTGATGCTGGGCGAAGTAGCCGACCACGGTGTTCTCGCCCCGGGTCAGGCGCCCGGCCAGCGGTGTCAGCTCGCCGGCGAGGTTCTTGATCAGGGTCGACTTACCGGCGCCGTTGGGACCGAGCAAGCCGATCCGCGCGCCAGGGGTCAATTGCAGCCTGACCTTCTCCAGGATGGTTTTTTCGCCGTAACCCAGGCGCGCATCGGACAAATCGATCAGCGGGCTGGAGATCTTGGTCGACTCGCGAAACACGAAATCGAACGGCGAGTCGACGTGGGCCGCCGACAGCTCTTCCATGCGTTCCAGCGCCTTGATCCGGCTCTGGGCCTGACGGGCCTTGGTGGCCTGGGCCTTGAACCGGGCGATGTAGCTTTCCATGTGCGCACGCTGCGCCTGCTGCTTCTCGTAGGCCTGTTGCTGCTGGGCCAGACGCTCGGCGCGGGCGCGCTCGAACGCGGTGTAGCCGCCACGGTACAGCACTAGCTTGCGCTGATCGACGTGGGCGACGTGATCGACCACTTCATCGAGGAAATCCCGGTCGTGGGAGATCAGCAACAAAGTGCCGGGGTAACTTTTCAGCCACTCTTCGAGCCAGATGATGGCGTCGAGGTCCAGGTGGTTGGTCGGTTCGTCGAGCAGCAGCAGGTCTGACGGACACATCAATGCCTGCGCAAGGTTCAGACGCATCCGCCAGCCACCGGAGAAATCTCCTACCTGACGATCCATCTGCTCGTTGGTGAAACCGAGACCGGCCAGCAACTTGCGTGCACGGGCATCGGCGGTGTAACCGTCGGCGCTGTCGAGTTCGGCGTGCAGACGCGCCAGAGCAGCCCCGTCGTGGGCTTCTTCGGCCGCTGCAAGGTCACGTTGGACCTCGCGCAGGCGCAGGTCGCCGTCGAGCACGTAGTCGACCGCCAGGCGTTCGAGGGTGTCGACCTCCTGGCGCATGTGAGCGATACGCCAGTCGGCCGGCAGCAGGCAGTCGCCCGAATCCGGGTGCAACTCACCGCGGAGCAAGGCGAACAGACTGGATTTGCCGGCGCCGTTGGCACCGATGAGGCCGGCTTTGTGGCCGGCGTGCAGGGTCAGCTCGGCGTCTTCTAGCAGACGTTGCGGGCCACGCTGTAAAGTCAGGTTCTGAAGTCGGATCATAATGGCGGCGGAGTCTACCAGCTTCGCTCACAACTGGCGCGAGTAGCACGATGTCCCCTGACCTGTGGAGCTTTGCCCTTGCCGTCTACGCCCGTCCCGGCGTGGAAGAGGCCTGCCTGCGCCTGCAATCGGCGGGAGCCAATGTGTGCCTGATGCTGTGTGGTTTATGGCTGGAACAGCGCGATGCGACGTGCGACGAGGTACGCGTCCGGCAGCTTCTGGAACTGACAGAACCTTGGGACCGGGAAGTGGTGCAACCGTTACGCACATTACGCATGCAGTGGAAAACCCTGGCCGAGACCGATCCGGTGCTCAAGGGAATGCGCGAGCAGATCAAGGGATTGGAGCTGGAAGCGGAGCGTGCACTTCTGTCGCGATTTGAAGGCGCCGCACAAGGCTGGAAGCGCAATTCGAAGGAATCGAGTGACTGGCTGGAGGTGCTGGCCGGCCCTGCGGCCAACCTGAACCGCGACGCGCTGCAAGTGCTGCGCGTCGCGGCGACCGGCGCTTAGGAAGCGCTGGACGGGTTGCTGGCGACGCTCGACACCGGCGCCGGGGATGGCGTGGTTGCGGTGGTCGAGGTAGTGGCGGCCGGTGCCGGTGTTGCAGTCGGAGCCGGGGTTGCCGGTGCGGCAGGTTTGGCAGCCGGCGCAGTGGCAGGTTTTGCTGCAGCTGGTTTTGCTGCTGGCTTGGCGGCAGCTGGCTTGGCAGCGGCAGGTTTTTTCACCGCAGGTTTTGCAGCAGGTTTCGCTGATGGCTTGGCGGTTGGTTTGGCAGCGGTCGCTGGCTTGGCTGCGGTGGTTGCAGGCTTCGCGGCGACGGCTGGTTTGGCAGCGGGTTTTGCCGCAGGTTTGGCCGCTGGTTTCGCCGCCGCTTTGGCAGCAGGTTTGGTAGCGGTTTTCGCCGCAGGCTTGGCAGCAGCAGTTTTGGCGGCTGGTTTGGCAGCAGCTTTAGCGGCTGGCTTTGCTGCCGGCTTTGCAGCCACTTTGGTGGCTGGCTTGGCAGCGGGTTTCGCAGCGGCAGTGCTTGCCGGAGCGGCCTTCGCAGCAGCGGTTTTCGCCGCAGGTTTGGCAGCTGGTTTTGCAGCAGCCTGCTTGGCACCAGTTGGTTTGGCTGCTGTGGTTTTGGCCGCAGGTTTAGCAGCGCTGGCGGCTGCAGGTTTCTTCGCGGCTGGTTTTGCAGCGGCTTTCACTGGCGCTTTGGCCGGTGCTTTTGCAGCAGGCTTGGCAGCCACTTTCTTCGCAGGCGCCGCTGCCGGTTTGGCCGAACGCAGAGACAGCGCCTTGCCCACGGCTTCCTGGACACGACCGACACCCTGGGCCAGTTTCAGGCTTTCCTGGGCATCGCGCTTGAGCTGCAGAATGTAGCTGCGGGTGTCGGACTGACGTTCCTTCAGCGCATCGAGCAGATCTTCCAGCTCTTTCACGGCAGCCTTGGCCTTGGTCTGCGCCTTGGCTTTGCCGGCTGCTGCTGCGTCCTGCAATTTGGTGCGGGATTTGTGCAGTTTCTCTTGCGCCTTGCCGCGTTGCTTTTCCAGTTTGGCGAGCAGTTTTTCAGCATCAGCCAGGGCTTGGGAGCAAGCGTTTTCCAGATGCTCGAGCAGGCTGCCCGAGAGTTGTTGGAGTAAATGCAACGGAGTGTTTACAGGCTTCTTGGTGGCCGACATGGTTTACCTCCTGGCTGACGTGAGTGCGGCTCATACTAGACCTCTGCTGCTACCGCCGCTAGGGCATGTTGACCGTATCGGAAGCACTCGGTTGCAAGCTCGCGAAAAACTTCTGCGTATTGGCAAAAGCAGTTCACCGTTGCAGACGTTCGCGCTGGCATAATCCACCGCAATTCAGGATGGAGAGTGCCCATGTCGCGCTACCTTTTTTTATCCCTCTGCATGATGTTTTCCGTAGCTCAGGCTGACGAAAAAACCACGGCGAACGATGCCCACGATCTGGCTTACAGCCTGGGCGCCAGCCTCGGTGAGCGACTGCGCCAGGAAGTGCCGCAGCTACAGCTCCAGGCATTGATCGAAGGTCTGCAACAGGCTTATCAGGGCAAGCCTCTGGCACTGAGTGAAGCACGCATCGAGCAGATCCTGGCCGATCACGAATCGCAAACGGCCGAGCAGGCGACCATGCCTTCGACTGACGCCGCGATGGAGAACGAGCGACGCTTTCTCTCGGCCGAAAAAGCCAGGCCAGGTGTTAAAGAATTGGCTGATGGCATCCTGCTGACCGAACTGGCGCCCGGCAATGGCGCGAAGGCGGGGCCCGACGGAAAGGTGCAGGTGTTGTATATCGGTCGCCTGCCGGACGGCACCGTGTTCGACCAGAACACTCAACCACAGTGGTTCAACCTCGACAGTGTGATCGCCGGATGGCGTACCGCCTTGCAAAACATGCCGGTGGGTGCGAAGTGGCGTCTGGTGATTCCATCGGATCAGGCTTATGGCGCCGACGGTGCCGGCGACTTGATCGCACCGTTCACACCGCTGGTGTTCGAAGTCGAATTGCGCGGCGCGACCAGTTGAGCACCCAATAAAAAACGGTGCGCTGTTGGCGCACCGTTCTGGTGTCTTGCAGGGTCGGCTCAGGCCTGAACCGGATCCTCTTCCTTGTGAGCCGTATGCAGTACTTCGATCAGGCAGTCTTCCAGTTCGAAACGTTCCCGCAACTGCCCTCCGAGTTTTTGCAGCGCTTCGGCAAAACGCTCGGGATCATTGCACTCGCCTTTGTGGCAGTGGTCGTTGAATGACAACGCATAGTCCTTGATCTCATCCAGGCGAGGCCCGACCTTGTCTGCCAGTTCCAGTCCGCGCACATCGTCGAACGCCCTGGCCTCGTTGACCAACTGCTCACACACCTCGAAGTGCCAGGCGGACAGGTAATCAACCATGATCTGACAGAATCGACCGTTCTTCGACTTGTCTGCAAACGCAGGCCGGGCATCACGCAACTCGCGAAACGCCTTCACCAAGTCCTCACGCTCCTGGAGCCAGCGGTCGATCAGCAGATGAACTCCACCCCAACGTTCCTGAGCATTCTGACAACTTTCGAGCATGGCGATCTCTCTTCCCTTGTGGGTCATGCTGCCCTGCACCTGCGCCCCTTTTGCGGATTGTTGCTATTAGAGGCGGACAGACAGAGCGTCATCGAGCAACACGAATCCAATGACACGTGCGGGCCAGATTATGCCCGCACGCCTATGGCTTCAAGGTACGCAGGAGAGAAAGTTCATACAAGTGTTTAATCCCTGACCAGCGCCCGCTGCGACGGTTCGTCGCTGAGCGGTCGTTGCAGAGCGCTCCAGGCCAGCCGCAGCAATTGATAAACCGCCAGGATCGACATGGCGACAAAAAACAGCAGGCTCCACTCCGGGATGCTCAGATCGAACAACGTCCAGGACAATTGCGCGCAATCCTCATTGTCATTGAACATCCGCCCCAGAGCGCACAGCCAGGGCAGATGACTGAATGACTCTTGAATGCCGGGCGAACACTGCGCCATGTGATGCAGCGAATCACTCTGCAGCAGTACCTGACGCCACGCGGCCATCGTGCCGCCGAGGCTGGCCGACAGTGCACCGAACCAGTAGAGCGACAGACCGAAGCGCCGGGGTCCGTGCACGGCTGCCACTGCGCAGCAGGCGATGAGGACACTCAGGAAAAGTCGCTGCACCAGACACAGGCTGCACGGCATGAGGCCGACTGTGTACTCAAGGTAGTAGGAAGCTCCCAGCGCCAGGATTCCCGCCGTGAAAACCATAAAAAACAGGGAGCGTGAGCAGGTCGCCGACATGGCTAATCCGTAACAATAAAGACAGGGAGTAACGGTAGAGTAAAGGGCCTCGGCCTTTCAAGGCGGACCACTGACGACACTTCACCAGAAGTGTAGGGAAATCCCGACAGGCATGAGAGGAATGGGTGTAGTCCCCTGTAGGACTTTGCCGAGGAAGGGGAAAAGCGATCACTATTCGGGCGAAAGTGCGAGCGAGGGAGCGCGCTCCCTCGCTGATTCAGGCGTGCACCTGGGCCGGCAACGGCGCGGCCAGCAAACGCTCATCCAGCAGGCCGAGACCTTCCTGAAACAACTGATTGCTGCGCTCGGTATCGCCGAGTCGAGCCAACAATCGCGCCAATTCGGCACAGGCTTCCGGATTGCGCTCGGTACGCAGGCTGCTCTCCAGATAATCCCTCGCCTTGCCCCAAAGACTGGCTTGCAGACACAGGCGACCGAGCGTCAGCAACAGGCTCGGGTCCGCAGGGTGATCCTTGAGCCAGCCTTCGGCGGTCTGCAGTTGACGGGCTGGATCGTTGCCACGCACCAGGCCATAAAGCCGCGCAAGATGACTGTCATACTTGCGTTTGAGGGCGCTGCGCAGCACTTCCTCGGCTTCGACCTGAGCACCCAGTTGACGCAGTTGCTCGGCATAGGCCAGAACCAGCGGCGGTTCCTGGCGCTGCGACGAGCTCAGTTGTTGCCAGGCACGATTGAGCGACTGCAGGCCAGCCACGCCATCTTCTTCGCGATGCGCTGCCAGCGACAGGTTCTTGCCCCAGGCGCGACGCTCCAGTTCGGCCAGCTCGGCGGGGGGCAGGACCTTGTCCTTGCGTAGCTCGGGCAGCAGCCCGATGACGGCCGACCAATCGCCTCGCTGCTGATGCAGACGCTGCAATTGGCGCAGGGTCTGGACATTGTGCGGGTGACGCTCGCGCATGGCCTGCAGGGTCACCAGTGCGCCTTCCGTATCGCCGCGATCGGTCTGCAGTTGCGCGTGACTCAAGGCAATGGCCAGCTCGGCCTGTGGCTGACGCTCGAGGGCGCGCTCCAGCAACCGATCGCTTTCTTCGTAGTTGCCTTGCTCATTGGCGGCACGGGCGGCACCGAGGTAATACAGCAACGGCTGGCGCTCGGCCTCCGCGGCCCGGTAGAGATGACGCTGAGCGCTGGCCCAGCGTCCTTCGACAAGGTCCAGCTGGCCGTGCTCGATCGCCACTTGCACGCGGCGACTGCGGTTGCGGCGCGACCATGGATTGACCACGCCACCGGAAGTCAGCACCAGCTCGACCAGCGCCTTGATACCCCAGACCAGCAGCCACAACACCGCGACCAGAGCCAGGGTCGCCCACAGGCTCGACTCATAGCGAAAGCTCTTGTAAGCCACCAGCACGTAACCGGAATGCTCGGCGATCGCCAGTCCAAGGGCCGCTGTCGCTGCGATGACCAGAAACACGATGACATACAGGCGTTTCATGGCGTGGTCTCCTGCGCGGTGGCAGCAGGTCTGGCGAAGGGCTTCACCGAGTCTTCAGCATTGACATTGCGACGTTCGAGATAGGCCTGCACCGCACTGAGGGTGCCCGCCAGATCCGGAGTGACAACCGTGACGGGTTGCTTGCTCAACTCCGCCACCTGTTCGAGCATGATTTTGCTCTGCGGGTTGTCCGGGTTGAAGTTGCCTTTGAGCACATCCCGCGCTTCGGTCAGCGCCTGGCTATACACCGCCGCCTGACCGTTGAGCGCCGCCCATTGCGCCTGCTCCAGCGACAGGCTGAGGGCCAGGCGCACCTGGCTCAGGCTCTGCCCGGCGAGCAATGGCCGTACGTTCTTGTCGGCGTTGAAATCGATGCGGATGTAGCGCGAGATCTGATCCCACCACTGCGCCCAGCGACTGGCACCATCACCATCGGCGGTCAGGCCCAGCAGCGAATCGCCACGATCCTTGTATTCGGGCGCCAGCTCGGTGAGCCCGATGACCTGATCGCGCAGCGCGCCCAGCTTCAGGAACAGGCCGGTACGGTCCGGCTGTTCGGTACTGCGCAACGCCACCAGTGTCTTCGCCACTTGCTCGCGTGCGGCAAAGGAACCCGGGTCATTCTGCTCCTTGAGTATTTCGTCGGCCCCTTGCACCAGTGCCTGTGCACTGCTGATGTCCTGCAAGGCAGAGAGGCGCAGGCTCGCCAGACGCAACAAGTGCTCGGCCTCTGCCAGACGCCAGTCCTTGCGGCTGGCGCCGAGGACGGTTTCCAGGCGTTGATTGAGCCGCTGCTGATCACCCTGGAGCTGCGTCACCAGACGCTGGCGATCGGCGAGTTCGTCGGCGCCGGGCAATTGTGCCAGACGCTCGGTCAGACGCTGGTCGTTGAGTCTCAGGGTCTGGGCCTGATCGCTCAATGTCTGCACCTGACTCAATTGCTCCTGGGTACTGGCTTGCAGGTGCTTCACCTGCCAGACACCCCAGCCACCCACTGCAACACCGGCGGCGCCCAGCAGCAGTGCGACAATGGCCAATCCGTTGCCTCGGCGCGGCTCGGCGACCGGTGGCGGTGCATCAACCGGTGCATCGATCACAGGTTGAACGTCATCTTTAGGCAAGGCTGTTTCGCTCACGTATCCATCCTTTGCATTAGAGAACGGGCACGGGATACTCCCGTAACGCCGTCAGCAAAGCCGCGGCACTGGCGCCACGACAATCCACAACTGTTCGGGCCCCGGCGGCACGTGCCTGCTCGGCGACCCTTGGGCTTGGAACAAACAATGGCAACTGCGCAAGCGCCGGCCAGGTATCGCCGGCCAATTGGCGCAGGTGCTCAAAACCCTGTCCACTGCTGACCACCAGCCCGTTCAGGCGTTCCGCCGTAATCCGTCGGGGCAGTTCCCGTGGCGGATAGTCCGGCAGGTCACGGCGGTACAGTTCCAGATACTCGACACTAGCACCAAGCGCGCGCAGGCGCTCGGCCAGCAGCTCGCGACCGCCCTCTCCGCGCAGGATCAACACCCGCGCGCCAGGCTGTGCAACGGTCTCGAGCAGTCGCGGCAATTGCAGCAAGGCTTCGCTGTCATCGCCTTCGTCCGGGCAATGCGCATCGAGACCCCGATCCCGAAGAATCTGCGCCGTCGCTGCGCCAACACTGAACCAGGGCACGGCCGGCACGGCATCAATCAATTGCGCAGCAATACGTGCCGCCGGCTTGCTGACCACGATCACCGCGCTAAAGCGCGACAACCCGTCGAACGCCTGGCGCATTGTGTCAGAGACCGGCAGAGGGGCGATTTCCAAAAGCGGCAGGCAACTGCTGAAAATCCCCTGCCCGGCCAGCACCCCGGCCAGCGCCTCGCAATCGTCGGCGGGGCGCGTCAGCAGCAGGCGCCAGGTGGTCACTCGTGACCTGCCTCGCCGTAGACTGCCTTGAGAATATCGTCGGCCCCCTGGCGAAGCAGATCTTCGGCGACCTGCACACCCAGCGCTTCAGCCTCAGAGCGCGGCGCCCGGGCTTCAGCGCCCAGCAGCTTGCCGCCGCTCGGTTCTCCGACCAGGCCACGCAGCCACAATTGCTCGCCTTCAAGCACGGCATAGCAGGCGATCGGCACCTGGCAGCCACCATTCAAGCGCTTGTTGAGAGCACGCTCGGCGCTCACACGGTCAGCCGTATCGGCGTGATGCAACGGTGCGAGCAAGGCATGGATTTCAGTATCGGCACTGCGACATTCGATACCGACGGCGCCCTGGCCACCGGCAGGCAGGCTGTCGTCGACACTGATCGCCGAAGTGATGCGGTCTTCGAATCCCAGACGGATCAGGCCGGCCGCTGCGAGGATGATCGCGTCGTACTCGCCGGCATCGAGCTTGGCCAGGCGGGTATTGACGTTGCCGCGCAGGAAGCGGATTTCCAGGTCGGGACGGCGCGTCAGCAATTGCGCCTGACGACGCAGGCTGGAGGTGCCGACAATACTGCCGGCAGGCAATGCATCCAGGCTTGAAAAGGTATTGGAAACAAAGGCATCACGCGGGTCTTCGCGCTCGCAGATGCAGAACAGGCCGAGACCTTCGGGGAAGTCCATCGGCACGTCCTTCATCGAATGGACGGCGATGTCGGCTTCGTTCTCCAGTAGCGCGGTTTCCAGTTCCTTGACGAACAGACCCTTGCCGCCGATTTTCGACAGAGGGGAATCGAGCAGCTTGTCGCCGCGACTGACCATCGGCACCAACGTCACCAGCAATCCCGGATGGGCCGCTTCCAGACGGGCTTTGACGTATTCGGCCTGCCAGAGGGCCAGTGCACTTTTGCGGGTGGCGATGCGGATTTCGCGAGAGGACATGGATCAATCCGTACTGAATAGATACGGCGGATGATAACAGCTCAGCCAAATCCACTTTGACCTGAATCAGAAACGGCACGGCCTCCCTGGCCGGCAATACCTGGTGAAAAGCACGCAGAATCGCCCGGAGACTACGGACTAAAGGCCCTGCATCATTTTTCGCACGCCCGCCACATGACGGCGACTGACGATCAGTGCATCACCGTTCAGGCCCTTGAGGAACAACTGGAAGTGGCCCAGGGGGGTGCGTTGCAGCCGTTCTATCCGGTCACGGGCGACCAGTGCATTGCGGTGGATCCGCACGAAGCGCTCGCCGAACTCGTCTTCCAGCGCCTTGAGCGGCTCGTCCAGCAGGACTTCACCGCTTTCATGGCGCAAGGTCACGTATTTGTGGTCGGCAATGAAATACACCACCTGATCCAGCGGGATCAGTTCGATGCCCTTGCGAGTGCGGGCGCTGATATGACTGCGTGGGCCATTGCCGCTTTCCGCGGCAGGGCGGGTCAGGGCCGAGAGCTGAGCCCGATTCGGACGTTCGGCCTTTTTCAGGGCTTCCTGCAGATGTTCGGTTCGCACGGGTTTCACCACATGGCCCACGGCGCTGGCCTGCAGGGCCTCCAAGGGAAATTCATCGATACCGGAGCAGAACACCACGGCGGGCGGAGTTTCGCGTTCGCACAGGCGGGCAGCGACTTGCAGGCCATCGAGGCCCGGCATGCGGATATCGAGCAGCACGATATCCGGTTTGTGGCTGTCGATCAGTGCCAACGCTTCTTCGCCATTGGTGGCGCTGGGCTCCAGGACTGTGTAGCCCTCGAGCTCGCTCACCATTCGGGCGAGGCGCTCGCGGGCCAGTGGTTCGTCATCAACGATCAGGACATTCATATTGCGCTGGATTCCTGCGTGAGTCTCGCACAAGGATAGCGTAGACAAGTGGAGTGACGTCCGTCACCGCGATCCACGCTAAGACTAGCGCGAGCGCCAAAAAGTGCCGTACGTCGGCCGGCAATATTTGTCGATACCCGGGACGCGCCACTCAAGGCTCGCTGCTGTCTGCGTTTTACGCAGGGTATGCCGATGGTCAAAACACCCACCCCTCTCTTTTTATAGTCGGCGACTGAACCTTTGCACGGTCCACAGTCACGCCGACCCTTAGTCCAACTGTAGACGCTCGCCGGGCCGATATTGCTCAATCGGAAAATATCCTTGCGCAAATCTCCCGGAACCGACGGAGACTATGAACGCAGAGATGAGAAAAAAACGTATCGACCAGTGTCAGCGACAGGATTGGCAACCCTGTTATTATCCGCGCCAGCGTTTCACGCCTTCTTTCTTCAAGCCGATACGAGCGAATTCATGAGCACTGACAAGACCAATCAGTCCTGGGGCGGCCGCTTCAGTGAACCCGTCGACGCCTTCGTCGCCCGCTTCACCGCCTCCGTCACTTTCGACCAGCGCCTGTATCGCCACGACATCATGGGTTCGATCGCCCATGCCACCATGCTGGCCAAAGTCGGCGTGCTGACGGATGCCGAGCGCGACAGCATCATCGATGGCCTGAAGACCATTCAGGGCGAAATCGAGGCCGGCCAGTTCGACTGGCGCGTGGACCTCGAAGACGTGCACATGAACATCGAGGCACGCCTGACCGACCGCATTGGCATCACCGGCAAGAAGCTGCACACCGGCCGCAGCCGCAACGACCAGGTCGCTACCGACATCCGCCTGTGGCTGCGTGATGAGATCGACCTGATCCTGGCCGAGATCACCCGTCTGCAAAAAGGCCTGCTGGAGCAGGCCGAGCGTGAAGCCGCGAGCATCATGCCGGGCTTCACCCACCTGCAGACCGCCCAGCCTGTGACCTTCGGGCATCACATGCTGGCCTGGTTCGAAATGCTCAGCCGCGACTACGAACGCCTGGTCGACTGCCGCAAACGCACCAACCGCATGCCGCTGGGCAGCGCCGCGCTGGCCGGCACTACCTACCCGATCGACCGGGAATACACCGCACAGCTGCTGGGCTTCGACGCCGTCGGCGGCAACTCGCTGGACAACGTCTCCGATCGTGATTTCGCCATCGAATTCTGCTCGGCCGCCAGCATCGCGATGATGCACCTGTCGCGCTTCTCCGAAGAGCTGGTGCTGTGGACCAGCGCGCAGTTCCAGTTCATCGATCTGCCGGATCGTTTCTGCACCGGCAGCTCGATCATGCCGCAAAAGAAGAACCCCGACGTGCCGGAACTGGTACGCGGCAAGACCGGCCGAGTGTTCGGCGCACTGACGGGCCTGCTGACCCTGATGAAAGGCCAGCCACTGGCCTACAACAAGGACAACCAGGAAGACAAGGAGCCGCTGTTCGACGCCGCCGATACCCTGCGCGACTCGCTGCGTGCCTTTGCCGACATGATCCCGGCGATCAAGCCGAAACACGCGATCATGCGTGAAGCGGCGCTGCGCGGTTTCTCCACCGCCACCGACCTTGCCGACTACCTGGTTCGCCGTGGCCTGCCGTTCCGTGACTGCCACGAGATCGTCGGCCACGCCGTGAAGTACGGCGTCGATACCGGCAAGGATCTGGCGGAAATGAGCCTGGAAGAACTGCGTCAGTTCAGCGACCAGATCGAACAGGACGTGTTTGCCGTGCTGACCCTGGAAGGCTCGGTGAATGCCCGTGACCACATCGGCGGCACCGCACCGGCGCAGGTCAAGGCTGCCGTTGCTCGCGGTCAGGCATTGATCGCCAGCCGTTAAAAGCATCGCGGGCAAGTCGAATCTTCGACTTGCCCGCGAACTCGCTTCAGAACAATTTTCTACTTTTTGGCTGCGATCATCGCCAAAAACGCAGGCATCGCCGCTTCCTTGTCCGCTGCAATCTTCTGCACGTGCGGATTCTGTTCAAGTCGCTCCAGCAACGCCTTGGCCTTCGGCATGTCCGCCAGCAGATCCAGACCGAACAGCTTGTGTCCCACCGCAACCGCCAGCGGCACGCTGTAGAGGAAGTACAGATCCGCGATGCTCAGGCTGTCGCCCGCCACATACGGGGCGAACTTGCCATGACGGCCCAGTGCTGCGAACCCCAGCAACAATTCAGCCTTGGTTTTTTCCTTGATCGCCTCCGGCAGCACCGCGCCGAAGAACGCTTCGCCATAACAGGCACGGGCCGGCAATTCGATATACAGCTCGATTTCCTTGGCCACCGCCAGCACCTGCGCCCGGGCGAACGGTTCGGTCGGCAGCAGCGGAACACCCTTCTGGGTGGTTTCGAGGTATTCGAGCATCACCATCGTTTCATTGATGTAGCCCCCTTCGGCCCCCAGCACCGGCACCTTGCCGCGCGGGCTGATGGCCAGAGACTCCGGCGTTGGCGTCGGGTAGAAGGTCACTTCCTCGAACGGCAGGCCCTTTTCCATTAGCGCCAGTTTGACCATGTTGTAGTAGTTGCTGACTGAGAATCCGTAAAGCTTGAACATCACATAGCCTCCAGGCCGTGCGGGGTGGGCAGTGCCTGTTTATAGATCGCTCCGGGGAATCCTGCCAGCAGCATCACGCCGCTGAATGCGGGTAAACTGACGCCTTTCCTTGAGGAGCCTGCCATGAGCGAGCCGACAGACATCGATAACGACGACGAAGCGTTCACCGAGAGCACGTTGATCGAAGCCATCGAAAACCAGATCGAAAGCGACAACCCGCCCGCGGCCAAGGCGACCTTCAACAAGCTGACCCTGGTCGGTTACGAACGCGAAGACACCCTGAACCTGATGGCCCATGTGCTGGCGTACGAAATCGACGCCATGCTGGACGAGGACCGTGCGTTCAATACCGAATGGTACGAAGCGGCCCTTCGCGCCCTGCCTGAATTGCCGCCGGAAAAGCCGTAACCGGATACCCCGGCCGTGGGAGCCGTCCCCGCTCCCACACAATTTGTCACCCTTCCAACCGGCCTTCTCCCGCCCCCTGACTACACTGGAATCCACCCCCGGGACAAAAACCCTGGCGCACGCTGGACAGGCCGCGCCGACAGGTTCACCTTAGGGGCGCTGTCGTTCAATTCCTAGAAAGTCTGGAGTCCTTATGTCGCTTACCCCTGAGTTGGTTGCCGAACTGGAAGTCCTCGCACTCTTCAACCTGGACAGTTCCCAGGAAGGTCTGAAAATCCATCAGACCGCTGCCCCGAAACATATCGCTGCAGCCAAACGCCTCTACGAAAAAGAACTGACCGACCAGCCTGATGGCGGTTATCTGACCAGCCTCGGTCGCGATGCCGCGCAGAACGTGCAAACCGTACTGACAATTCTCAAAGAGCAACAAACCGCCTGATTTTCCCCACTTTGCCCACGGAAACCTCTGCCAAGGGTTTTCCGCGGGCCGGCTTGAGCTATCGCCGGCGTCGCGCGGTGGAAATCCGGCGTCAAAAAAACAAATTCAGCTTAATGCTCGCGCTGCACAGGCGCTAAACTCCCTCGCATTCCGTGACCCTCTGCCTCCGAGCCCTGCGAGCCGGTTTGAGCCGACATGACCCGCACCCAAGAAATCCGCCCCGACCTGGACGAGGGAATCGACCGCAAGGTACTCAGCCAGCTGCGCGCACGCTTTCTGAAACTCAACGATGGCCGCCTGAACCGGGCGCGGGAAGGTCTGTCGACACGCCAGCAAAGCGTGCTGACCTTGCTGCCACTGTTTTTTCACGTCAATCATCCGCTGCTGCCCGGTTATGTCTCGGGCAGCACGCCCGCCGGGCTGTCGAATTACGAGCCGGATGCCGATGCACTCGCCGAGGCCCAGCGGCTGACCCGCTCGTTTTCCTACAAGCCGCGCCACGGCAGCAACCCGCCACGACCGATTCACGGCCTGTTCCTGATGGGCAGCCTCGGCACCCTGGCCCAGGCCGACCAGAGCGACATGGACGTGTGGGTCTGCCATGCGCCCGACCTGAGCGACAGCGAAATCACCGAATTGCGCAAGAAATGCCAGCTGCTCGAAGCCTGGGCAGCGAGTCAGGGGGCGGAGGCGCATTTCTTCCTGATCGACCCGGTGCGTTTCGTCAAAGGCGAGCGTGATACCCAGCTCAGCTCCGAAGATTGCGGCACCACCCAGCACTACCTGCTGCTGGACGAGTTTTACCGCACCGCGATCTGGCTGGCCGGGCGCACGCCGATCTGGTGGCTGGTGCCGGTCTACGAAGAACAGACGTACGACCAGTACACCCACACGCTGCTCTCGAAGCGTTTCATCCGTAACGATGAAACCCTCGATCTGGGGCCTCTGGCGCACATTCCGCCCGGCGAGTTCGTCGGCGCCGGGCTCTGGCAGTTGTTCAAGGGCATCGAATCGCCTTACAAATCGGTGCTCAAGCTGTTGCTGATCGAGGTCTATGCCAGCGAGCATCCACAGGTGCAGTGCCTGAGCCTGCGCTTCAAAGCGGCGGTATTTGCCAACAGACTCGACCTCGACGAACTGGATCCGTACATGGTGGTTTACCGCCGGATCGAGGAATACCTCACCGCCCGTAACGAACCGGAACGGCTGGAACTGGTGCGCCGTGCGCTGTACCTCAAGGTCAACCGCAAGCTCACCGGCAACAGCCGCACCCAGAGCTGGCAACGCTCTCTGCTGGAAAGACTGGCCGGCGAATGGCACTGGGACCCGCGGCAACTGGCTTTGCTCGACAGCCGCAGCCAATGGAAAGTGCGCCAGGTCAGCGCCGAGCGCCGGGCTCTGGTCAACGAGCTGAACTACAGCTATCGCTTCCTGACCCAGTTCGCCCGCTCCGAACAGACTGTCAGCCTGATCAACAAGCGCGATCTCAACGTTCTCGGTCGGCGCCTGTACGCCGCGTTCGAACGCAAGGCCGACAAGGTCGAGTTCATCAACCCCGGCATCGCCCCGGACCTGGCCGAAGACACCCTGACCCTGGTGCAGTCACCGAACAAAAAGGAACCCGGGCAGACCCAGTGGGGCCTGTACAACGGCAGCCTGACGGCGCTGGAGTGGGAACATTTCGCCCCGATCAAGCGCTGCCGCCATCTGCTGGAGCTGCTGACCTGGTGCCACCGCAACGGCGTGATCGACAGCAGCACCCGACTGGCCCTGCATCCGGGCACCAGTGATCTGAGCGAATTCGAGCTGTTCAATCTGCTCGGCAGCCTGCAACAGAGCATCACCCTGCCCTTGCCGACCGTCGCCGAAGAACCGTTGCTGCGCGCCAGCGTGCCGAGCGAAGTGCTGATGCTGGTGAATGTCGGCGTCGATCCGCTCAAGCACCATCGCGACCTGAACATTCTGATGACCACCGAGCGCACGGATTCGCTGAGCTATGCCGGCGTGCGCGAAAACCTCGTACTGACGCTGGATCAGGTCACGCTCAACAGCTGGAACGAAGTGCTGGTCAACCGCTTCGACGGCCCGCATGCGCTGCTCGACTGCCTGCGCGACTACCTCAACAACCTGCCGCGCGGACCGCAACAGCCGTCGCTTCGAGTGCGTTGTTTCTGCCACAACCGCGCGCAATTCATCGCCCGCCGGGTGGAAGAGATCGTCGATACCGCGCAGAACCTGCTGCTCAGCGACCTGAATCACCGCTACCTGATTCAGGTGCAGCAGCACTATCACGTGCTGGAACTGGTGCCGGGCCAGGTCAGCCATGTCGCTCTCGCCACCCTGCCGGCGCTGCTCGATTACCTGGGCGAGGAGCAGCCGCGCTACAGCCCCTTGCATCTGGACCCGATGGCGCTGGAAGACCACGACCTTGCGCTCATCCTGCCGATGGGCCAACCCGAATGCATTCAGGTGTTCTACCGGATCACCGAACAGACGGCCGAGCTGTATGTACTCGACGAATTCAATGCGTTGTGGCAACAACACTTGCCGTACCACGACGAGCAAAGCCTGCTGGTGCCGTTGCAGCGGTTCCTGCAATCGATCCAGTTCCGGCGCGAAGCGCTGCTGCCGATGGATTCAGGCCATGCCGCCGGCCTTGAAATCCTGTATTACCAGTTACTGCCGTCAGGACCGGGACGTGCACGTCGGGTCGAAATGCGTCCGCCGCCACAGACGCCGGCCAACAAACCGTTCTACGACGTGCAGGCGATCGTCGGCAAGGCCGCACCCGGCGAGGTGCAGGTCACGTTGTACTGCAATCAGCGAGAATTCTGCGAACTGGAACATGGCGACCAGCTGTTCAGCGTGGTCGCCCGGGAAATCGTCGGCCAGCGTCGGGAAACCGAGCGCTATCGCTGCTACATCACCGACCTGGACCTGTCGGGTGTGATCGGTGACGGGCAGAGTTCGAGCAATCTGTATCTGCGTTACAAGGCCGACCTGGAACGCGCGATGAACGAGGCGCTCGAGCAGGTCTGAGACAGGGTTATTCCGGGAAGTCGCCACCGTTGGCCGGTTGCGATTCGACTTCCAGCAAGGTCAGTTTCAGGGTCTTGCCGCCCGGTGCCGGCCAGTCGATGTGCTGGCCGACCTTAAGGCCCAGCAGCGCACTGCCGACCGGGGCCAGGATCGAAATCTTGCCTTCATCGGCGTTGGCGTGTTTCGGGTAGACCAGCGTCAGGTGGTAGTCCTTGCCACTGCCTTCTTCGCGACAGTGCACTCGGGAATTCATCGTCACCACATCGGCGGGCACTTCATCGTGGCCGACCAGGGTATCGGCGCGATCCAGTTCGGTTTGCAGCGCAATCACGCCCGGCAGCGTGTCATCCAGGCTGTCGATCAGGCGCTCCAGACGTTGCACGTCCAGACGGGTAAGGGTGATGGAAGGTGCGGTCATGATCCGGGCAGACTCCTTTCTTCTGCACACAAAAAAAGCAAAACCCCGCCAAAAAAGACGGGGTTTTTACCAGGCCTCGATGGGTTGAGGCGTGTTCGGACACTATCACAGCTCAAAAAATATACAAGCTACGTCCCGCAGAGCTGCCTGCGCCGGGCTGCTTGCTCGCAGATCACCCGACGGCGCTCGTCATCGGCCGAACGCCACTCGCGGATGTCTTCGACATGACGCATGCAGCCGAGACAGACCTTCTGTTCATCCAACCGACAGACGCCGGTACACGGCGATGGCACTGCCGGACTGACATTGCTGTAGAGCGGTTTGGCAGGACGTGGCGCAGTGCTCATCTCAGATTTCGTCGAAATCGAGTTTCTCGCCGGCGCGCTCCCAGACGATGCGCTCCAGCATTTCGCCCAGCAACTCTTCGGTCTTTTCGCAGACCCACTTGCCGGCCTGCTCGTCATAGTCGAAATGGAAACCACCGGAACGGTCGGCCAGCCATAGCTGACGCAGAGGTTCCTGGCGGCTGAAGATCAACTGGCTGCCGTTGTCGAACTTGACAGTCAGCACACCGGCCGAGTTCTCCATGTCCAGATCCAGACCACTTTCATCAAAGATGTCCTCCAACGCCTGCTGGGTGGCGTCGACCAGATCATGGAAACGGGCTTCGGACAAACTCATTGCGGCAACCTCAAAAAATGTCTGATCAGGCTCAAGCGCCGCAAGATACGGACGCGGCCGGCCGATTGCAAAGGATAACGACCAATCCCCCTGCCTGCACGCGCTTCGGGCAGGCCCCGCCGGACGGGGACCCCGTCGCATAGGCAAGCTGACGGGTGGCCGGTATACTCCGGCGCAATTAACGCATTTTCAAGGATTTCGCCATGAAGCGCCTGATCTCTTCCATCGCTGCGATCGTCGCGGTTGCCTGCCTCGTTTCGGCCTGCGGTCAGAAAGGCCCGCTGTACCTGCCCGATGAAGATCAGGATCCGGCCGCACAAGCCCAGTCTTCGCAAAAGCCTGTCTCCAAGGCCCACAAGCACGACGTCTACTAAGGGATCGCCATGGACGCTTTTAACTACCGTGGCGGGGAGCTGTTCGCGGAAGGTGTGGCGCTGTCCGCCATCGCCGATCGCTTCGGCACACCGACCTACGTCTACTCCCGCGCCCATATCGAGGCTCAGTACCTGGCTTACGCCGATGCGCTGGCCGGCATGCCGCACCTGGTGTGCTTCGCGGTCAAGGCCAACTCCAACCTCGGCGTCCTGAATGTCCTGGCCCGCATCGGCGCCGGTTTCGACATCGTCTCCCGTGGCGAGCTGGAACGCGTCCTGGCCGCCGGCGGCAGCCCTGACAAGATCGTGTTCTCCGGCGTCGGCAAGACCCGTGACGACATGCGTCGTGCGCTGGAAGTCGGCGTGCATTGCTTCAACGTCGAATCCACCGACGAGCTGGAGCGCCTGCAAGTGGTCGCCGCCGAGCTGGGCGTTCGTGCACCGATCTCCCTGCGCGTGAACCCGGATGTCGACGCCGGCACCCACCCGTACATTTCCACCGGTCTCAAAGAGAACAAGTTCGGCATCGCCATCGCCGACGCCGAAGACGTGTACGTGCGTGCCGCGCACCTGCCGAACCTGGAAGTGGTCGGCGTCGATTGCCATATCGGCTCGCAACTGACCACCCTGCCAC
Source organism: Pseudomonas sp. KCJK9016 (assembly GCF_046231795.1). Classification (NCBI taxonomy): domain Bacteria; kingdom Pseudomonadati; phylum Pseudomonadota; class Gammaproteobacteria; order Pseudomonadales; family Pseudomonadaceae; genus Pseudomonas; species Pseudomonas sp. KCJK9016. The sequence goes on from NZ_JBJJMM010000002.1 coordinate 222,806, forward strand.
CATTCCTCGACGCGCTCGATCGCCTGCTTGATCTGGTGGACCGCCTGGGCGATTGCGGCATCCATCTGCGCCACATCGATCTCGGTGGCGGCCTGGGTGTGCGTTACCGCGATGAAGAGCCGCCGCTGGCAGCCGACTACATCAAGGCCGTGCGCGAACGTCTCGACGGTCGCGATCTGGCGCTGGTGTTCGAACCGGGCCGCTTCATCGTCGCCAACGCCGGCGTGCTGCTGACACAGGTCGAGTACCTCAAGCACACCGAGCACAAGGATTTCGCCATCGTCGATGCGGCGATGAACGACCTGATCCGCCCGGCCCTGTACCAGGCCTGGATGGACGTCACGGCGGTCAAGCCGCGCGACACCGCAGCACGCAAGTACGACGTGGTCGGCCCGATCTGCGAGACCGGCGACTTCCTCGCCAAGGATCGTGAACTGGCGCTGGAGGAAGGTGACCTGCTGGCCGTGCATTCAGCCGGGGCCTACGGCTTTGTCATGAGCTCCAACTACAACACTCGCGGCCGTGCCGCCGAAGTGCTGGTAGATGGCGATCAGGTATTCGAAGTGCGTCGCCGCGAGACCGTGGCCGAGCTGTTTGCCGGCGAAAGCCTGCTGCCGGAGTAACCCCATGCTGCTGCGTTTTACCAAGATGCACGGCCTGGGCAACGACTTCATGGTCCTCGACCTGGTCAGCCAGCACGCGCATATTCAGCCCAAGCACGCAAAAATGTGGGGCGACCGGCACACCGGCATCGGTTTCGACCAGTTGCTGATCGTCGAGGCACCGAGCAATCCGGATGTGGACTTCCGTTACCGGATCTTCAACTCCGACGGTTCCGAAGTGGAGCAGTGCGGCAACGGTGCACGCTGCTTCGCCCGCTTCGTGCTCGACAAGCGCCTGACCGCCAAACGGCGAATTCGCGTCGAGACCAAGGGCGGCATCATCGAACTGGACGTCCGTAACGACGGCCAGATCGGTGTGAACATGGGTGCCCCGCGCCTGCTGCCGGCGGAGATTCCGTTCCAGGCGGACGAACAGGCCTTGAGTTACCAGGTCGACGTCGACGGTACGCCGGTCGAGCTGGCGGCAGTGTCGATGGGCAACCCCCACGCCGTCCTGCGCGTGCAGGACATCAACACCGCACCGGTGCATGAACTGGGGCCGAAAATCGAACACCACCCGCGCTTCCCGGCTCGGGTCAACGTCGGTTTTCTCCAGGTCATCGACCGTCACCGCGCACAACTGCGCGTCTGGGAACGCGGTGCCGGGGAAACCCAGGCCTGCGGTACCGGCGCCTGCGCGGCGGCTGTAGCTGCGATCAGCCAGGGGTGGATGGATTCGCCACTATTGATCGACCTGCCGGGCGGGCGCCTGTCCATCGAATGGGCAGGCCCCGGCCAACCGGTATTGATGACCGGTCCGGCAGTGCGTGTATACGAAGGACAAGTGCGTCTTTGAGTGAGCAGAAGCCATGACCGACAAGCCTCAGGTACCCGCCCGAAAGTCCACTGAAACAGCACCCGAAAGCCTGGAGGCGGCAGCGGTTGCCGCGTACCTGGAGGCTCATCCGGACTTCTTCGTCGAGCACGAAGAACTGCTGCCGTCCCTGCGCATCCCCCATCGCCGCGGCGATACCGTGTCGCTGGTCGAGCGCCAGATGTCCATTCTGCGCGACCGCAACATCGAGATGCGCCACCGTCTCTCACACTTGATGGACGTGGCCCGGGACAATGATCGTCTGTTTGACAAGACCCGTCGCCTGATCCTCGCGCTGATGGACGCAGCCACACTGGAAGACGTGGTGATCAGTGTCGAAGACAGCCTGCGCCAGGATTTCCAGGTGCCCTTCGTCAGCCTGATCCTGCTGGGTGACAACCCGGCGCCGGTCGGTCGCTGGGTCACTCACGCCGACGCGCAGACCGCCATCGGCGGCCTGCTCACCGAAGGCAAGAGCGTCAGCGGCAGCCTGCGTGAACACGAACTGGACTTCCTGTTCGGCGAAGAGCAGCGCAAACAGATCGGCTCCACCGCCGTGGTCGCGGTCAGCCACCAGGGCATCCACGCAATCCTGGCCATCGCCAGCCGTGACCCGCAACATTACAAGAGCTCGGTCGGCACGCTGTTCCTCAGCTACATCGCTGAAGTGATGGGCCGCGTGCTGCCACGGGTCAACAGCTCCCTGCGCTCGGTACGCTGAGCATGGAACGACAACTGGACGCTTACTGCGAGCACCTGCGCAGTGAGCGGCAGGTGTCGCCGCACACGCTGTCGGCCTACCGCCGCGACCTCGATAAAGTCCTCGACTGGTGCAACAAGCAGAACATCGGAAGCTGGCAGGCCCTGGATATCCAGCGTCTGCGCAGCCTCATAGCCCGCCTGCACGCGCAAGGCCAGTCCTCACGCAGTCTGGCGCGCCTGCTGTCAGCGGTGCGCGGGCTCTATCACTATCTCAATCGCGAAGGCCTCTGCGATCACGACCCGGCCACCGGCCTGACACCGCCCAAAGGCGAACGCCGCCTGCCGAAAACCCTCGATACCGACCGAGCGCTGCAATTGCTTGAAGGGGCGGTCGAGGACGATTTTCTGGCCCGACGCGACCAGGCGATTCTGGAGTTGTTCTATTCATCCGGCCTGCGTCTGTCGGAGCTGACCGGGCTCAATCTCGATCAGCTCGATCTCGCCGACGGCATGGTTCAGGTGCTCGGCAAGGGCAGCAAGACACGTCTGTTGCCGGTTGGCCAAAAAGCCAGGGAAGCCCTGGAGCAATGGCTGCCACTGCGGGCACTGAGCAACCCGGCGGATGATGCGGTGTTCGTCAGCCAGCAAGGCCGGCGCCTCGGTCCACGCGCGATTCAGGTGCGGGTCAAACTGGCCGGTGAGCGCGAGCTGGGGCAGAACCTGCATCCGCACATGCTGCGGCACTCCTTTGCCAGCCATTTGCTGGAGTCCTCCCAGGACCTGCGTGCGGTGCAGGAACTGCTCGGCCACTCGGACATCAAGACCACCCAGATCTACACCCACCTGGACTTCCAGCACCTGGCGGCGGTCTACGACAGCGCCCATCCTCGGGCCAAACGCATGAAAGGCGACGATTCATGAGTATCCAGTTGATCACCTTCGACCTCGACGACACCTTGTGGGACACCGCTCCGGTGATCGTCAGCGCCGAAGCGGTTTTGCGTGAATGGCTGGGCGAACATGCGCCGAATCTGGGCGCGGTGCCGGTGGAGCATCTGTGGTCGATCCGTGAGCGCGTACTGGCCAGCGAACCGGGACTCAAGCACCGCATCAGCGCGCTGCGGCGCCGTGTGTTGTTTCATGCGCTGGAAGAAGCCGGGTACGCCCACAGTGAGGCCTCGGAGCTGGCGGACAAGAGTTTTGAAGTGTTTCTGCATGCGAGGCATCAGATCGAGGTGTTCCCGGAGGTCGAACCGGTCCTGGAAACCCTCGCCAGACACTACGCCCTCGGCGTGGTCACCAACGGCAATGCCGATGTGCGACGCCTCGGCCTGGCGGACTACTTCAAGTTCGCTCTGTGCGCCGAAGACATCGGCATCGCCAAGCCGGATGCGCGGCTATTCCATGAAGCCCTGCAGCGCGGTGGTGTGAGCGCCGAAGCCGCCGTGCATATCGGCGATCATCCGGGGGATGACATCGCCGGGGCGCAGCAGGCGGGATTGCGGGCGATCTGGTTCAATCCGGCGGGCAAGCCGTGGGAAGCGGAGCGTCTGCCGGATGCCGAGATTCGCAGCCTGAACGATTTGCCTGCCGTGCTCGCCCGCTGGAACAGCCGCAGCTAGATTTCTTTCGCTCATGAAAAAGCCCGCAGCGACGGCGGGCTTTTTCAGCAAGCGAGCGACACGCCTCAGATCGGGCGGCTGCCGTACTTGTTGTCCGGCTTCTTGGGCGGATCGGCGACCACGTTGGCCTCCACTTCCTGAACCTTGCCACCGCGCGCAAGGAACTCTTCCATGGCCTTGGCCAGGGCATCGCGCTCCTTGTTCTTGGCTTCGATGCTCGGCATCTCGTCGACCGACACTGCAGCCTTGGCCTTGCCTTTGGCTACCGGGGCCGGCGTATCGTCACCGCCATCGTCTTCGGCAACGTCATCCGCTGCCGCTTCCAGACCCTCATCGGCCTCGTCTTCATCGCCTACTTCGAGGTCGTCGTTTTCCAGATCATCGTCGCTCATGTTCTACCTCATGACTTGCGAAAAGCAGATTAGTTATAGACCAGCTTTGGCGACTGTCGAAAGCCGCCGTAAAAAAATCGACAACCATTGGTGACCAACGGTTTATGCCTCTTCACCGTGCAAGGTGGCGAGGACTTTGCGGGCACCGCCATGATCGCGATGCTCACCCAGATAAACGCCTTGCCAGGTGCCCAGTGCCAGACGACCCGCCGAAACCGGCAGGCTGATCTGGCAACCCAGCACGCTGGCCTTGAAGTGCGCCGGGAGGTCGTCCAGGCCTTCGTCGTTATGCTCATAGCCGTCTGCTCCTTGTGGGATCAGACGATTGAAAAATCGTTCGAAGTCGCGACGTACCGCCGGATCGGCGTTCTCGTTGATGGTCAACGACGCCGAGGTATGCTGCAGCCACAAATGCAACAGACCGACGCGGCATGCCTTGAGTTCAGGCAGCCCGGCAAGCAACTCTTCCGTTACCAGATGAAAGCCCCGGGGCCGTGCCCGCAGGGTTATCAGAGTCTGTTGCCACATACAGTTCTCCGCACGTTCGGGGCGCATTCTAGCGCGCTCTGAAAAAAAACAAAGGCCCTAATATTCCTTCAATGGTGTAAGCCATTGGCCGCAGAAAAACGCCCGTCGTAAACACGACCAAAGCCGTACGAGAATTCCATTCAGCCACATCAGGGATGACAAATTCCGGACAAAAAAATGCCCGGCGAACCGGGCAAGTTTTTCAAGGCGCGTGCTTACAGGTTGTAGCCGCGCTCGTTGTGTTGTGCCAGATCCAGGCCCACCGACTCTTCTTCTTCGGTGGCGCGCAGACCCATCACGGCATCCAGCACCTTGAGGATGATGAAGGTGACGATCGCAGTGTAGATCACCGTGAAACCGACGCCCTTGCACTGAATCCAGACCTGGGAAGCGACATCGGTGACAGTGCCGAAACCACCCAGCGCCGGAGCGGCGAACACACCGGTCAGGATCGCGCCGAGAATACCGCCGATCCCGTGCACGCCGAAGGCATCCAGCGAGTCGTCATAACCGAGTTTGCGTTTCAGGCTGGTGGCGCAGAAGAAGCACACGACGCCTGCGGCCAGACCGATGATCAGCGAGCCCATCGGGCCCACGGTGCCAGCCGCCGGTGTGATTGCCACCAGACCGGCGACCACGCCCGAAGCGATACCCAGGGCGCTTGGTTTGCCGTGGGTGATCCACTCGGCGAACATCCAGCCCAGCGCAGCGGCGGCGGTTGCGATCTGAGTGACCAGCATCGCCATGCCGGCGGTGCCGTTGGCTGCAGCAGCGGAACCGGCGTTGAAACCGAACCAGCCGACCCACAGCATCGCCGCGCCCATCAGGGTGTAACCGAGGTTGTGCGGCGCCATCGGGGTGGTCGGGAAACCTTTGCGCTTGCCCAGCACCAGGCACGCTACCAGACCGGCGATACCGGCGTTGATGTGCACCACGGTGCCGCCGGCGAAGTCGAGTACGCCCCAGTCACCCAACAGCGAACCCGGACCGCTCCAGACCATGTGCGCAATCGGTGCGTAAACCAGGGTGAACCAGACACCCATGAACACCAGCATCGCGGAGAACTTCATGCGCTCGGCGAAGGCACCGACGATCAGCGCCGGGGTGATGATGGCGAAGGTCATCTGGTAGGTAACGAATACGGCTTCCGGGAACAGCGCAGTCGGGCTGGTGATACTGGCCGGCGTGATGCCCGCGAGGAAAGCCTTGCCCAGGCCACCGACGAAGGAGTTGAAGTTGACGACGTTGGCTTCCATCCCGGTGGTGTCGAACGCCATACTGTAGCCATAAATGAACCACAGGATGGTGACCAGGCCGGTAATGGCGAAGCACTGCATCATCACGGAAAGAATGTTTTTCGACCGCACCATGCCGCCGTAGAACAGCGCGAGGCCCGGAATGGTCATGAACAGCACGAGGGCCGTCGAGGTCAGCATCCAGGCAGTATCGCCGGAATTGAGGACTGGAGGCGCCACCGGATCTGCCGCCAAAGCCAGGCCGGGCATTACGATGGACAACAGGGCGCCTAGCCCTGCGAATTTACGCAGAGTCATATTGTTTTCTCCTGGGGCGTTGGGTTTGTGGCGGCGCTTAGATCGCGTCGGTATCGGTTTCGCCGGTACGGATGCGAATCGCCTGTTCCAGATTGACCACGAAGATCTTGCCGTCACCGATCTTGCCGGTGTTGGCAGCCTTGGTTATCGCCTCGATAACCCGATCCAGATCCTTGTCGTCGATGGCCACGTCGATTTTCACCTTGGGCAGAAAATCGACCACATATTCCGCGCCGCGATACAGCTCGGTGTGACCCTTCTGCCGGCCGAAGCCTTTGACTTCAGTAACGGTAATGCCCTGCACGCCGATTTCGGACAGCGACTCGCGCACGTCGTCCAGCTTGAACGGCTTGATGATGGCAGTGACTAGCTTCATGAAACTCTCTCCCGAATTGGTGGACTTGCCCCAGGAAAACAAACCCGACTCAAGTCTAAGCGCAGTGCCTGGCTTTGTAACGCATCGTCGGCCCTACCCGCCCGACTGACGCCAGCTAACCGCTCCCGACGAAACTCCCCGTCCCGTCCGGCGCACTGCATTCGTCACAGCGACTGCATCAGTGCATGGGTCACTACCGACTAAGCAGAAAGCTTGCCATCTCGCCAAAATCCCCTGATTTCAATCCCTTGGCCGCGGCCGCCGATGCCATCACCGAAATGGCACACGGGATACGCACAACAACGGTGCGCAGCCGCTCGTCCTTTTGCGCGAAAAGCGTGCATCCCGGCCCGCGCGAATGACTATAGACACTGCGTGATACACTGCCGGCCATTGTTTCCAGGACATATCCCATGCTCGCGCCCAAAGACTTCCTCGACGCCCTGAGCGGCACCGCCTCCCGCCTGTTCAGTGGTGACACGCCATTGCCAAAAGCCGAAATCGAAAGCCAGTTCAAGATGCTGCTGCAAAGCGCCTTCAGCAAACTGGACCTGGTGAGCCGGGAAGAATTCGATAGTCAGATGGTGGTACTGGCGCGGACTCGCGCCCGGCTTGAGAGTCTTGAGGCGAAGGTGGCTGAGCTGGAAGCGAAGCTGACGCCGCCGGCTGAGTGAGACAAGAAGCTAAAACCGCTCCTGCCGAGGCAGAAGCGGTTTCCGTCGGTGCAATTCCTACAGCGAATTATTCCAACGGTCTTGCAGAATCTCGTACAGGCGTAAAGCCCATAGCGCGATCCTGACGAGGTGCAACATATGTTCAAGAAACTTAGACATATTTTGGCCCTCTTTGCGTAGGGCCAAACCTCCGATGCTCTTTCCGGCGTACGAACACCTTCGGGACTACACACGAGTGTGTCCGCTAAGGATGCGCAGGCCTTGGCCTCACCGAAGCCTGCAACTAAAAACCGTCTCCTCAAGGCGGTTTTTTTTCGCCTGAAGATTAGTCATTTCTATTTCAGCAACATCCAGTGAAGCTTTGCCCAGACAACTTTCCCTTCAACTCCCTCCTCCCCGACTACCCTTAAAAAACCCGCAGGAAGCGGCCCCCGATTCAGCTCAAGGAACGACCATGTCCCTCGCCATCGTCCACAGCCGCGCCCAGATCGGCGTGGATGCCCCCGCTGTCACCGTCGAAGTCCATCTGGCCAACGGCTTGCCCTCGCTGACCATGGTCGGCCTGCCCGAGGCGGCGGTAAAAGAGAGCAAGGATCGGGTGCGCAGCGCGATCATCAATTCCGGGCTGCAGTTTCCGGCGCGGCGGATCACGTTGAATCTGGCCCCGGCAGATCTGCCCAAGGATGGCGGGCGGTTCGATCTGGCGATTGCGCTGGGGATCCTGTCGGCGAGTGTGCAGGTGCCGACGTTGATGCTGGATGATGTGGAATGCCTGGGGGAGCTGGCGTTATCCGGCGCAGTGCGGGCGGTGCGTGGTGTCTTGCCGGCAGCGCTGGCGGCACGCAAGGCCGGACGAACGCTGGTGGTGCCGCGGGCGAATGCCGAAGAGGCGTGTCTGGCGTCAGGATTGAAGGTGATTGCGGTTGATCATTTGCTGGAGGCCGTGGCGCATTTCAATGGACATGCACCCGTCGAACCCTATGTCTCGGATGGGCTGATCCATGCCGCCAAACCCTATCCCGACTTGAATGAAGTACAGGGTCAACGGGCTGCCAAACGGGCGCTGCTGATTGCCGCTGCCGGCGCACATAATCTGCTGTTCAGCGGGCCACCGGGAACGGGCAAGACGCTGCTGGCCAGTCGATTACCGGGGTTGCTGCCACCGCTGGCCGAGAGTGAAGCGCTGGAGGTGGCGGCGATTCAATCCGTGGCCAGCGGCGCTCCCCTGACTCACTGGCCACAGCGCCCGTTCCGCCAACCCCATCACTCGGCCTCCGGGCCGGCACTGGTCGGCGGCAGCTCAAAACCGCAACCCGGCGAAATCACCCTCGCCCACCACGGCGTGCTGTTTCTCGACGAACTGCCGGAGTTTGATCGCAAGGTGCTGGAGGTACTGCGCGAACCTCTGGAGTCCGGGCATATCGTCATCGCGCGCGCGAAAGATCGCCTGCGCTTCCCTGCACGCTTTCAACTGGTTGCGGCAATGAACCCGTGCCCCTGCGGATATCTGGGCGAGCCAACGGGGCGCTGCTCATGCACCCCGGACATGGTGCAGCGTTATCGCAACAAGCTGTCGGGGCCGTTGCTGGACCGGATCGATCTGCACCTGACCGTTGCACGGGAAGCCACTGCATTGAACCCGACAATGAAGCCCGGCGAGGACAGCGCCAGTACAGCGATTCAGGTCGCCGAAGCCCGGGAGCGACAGCAAAAGCGTCAAGGCTGCGCCAATGCGTTTCTGGATCTGCCGGGGTTGCGCAGACACTGCAAGTTATCCACAACCGACGAGTACTGGCTGGAGTCAGCGTGTGAGCGGCTGACCCTCTCGCTGCGTTCGGCACATCGACTGCTCAAGGTTGCGCGGACACTGGCCGATATAGAGAAGGTTGATGCCATCTCCCGCGAACATCTGGCCGAAGCGCTTCAGTATCGCCCGGCGACGCAATGACAGGATGGACAGGTGCTTGCTGGCGATGTTTGCCGACTGAAAATAAAGTCCGCACGCGCTGATAGCCATTAGCCAAGATGTGGTATAACGACGGCGCTCTTCGATCAGGCACCAGAGTTTTTAGTTAAAAGCTCAAACTTTAAAGCAATATAAAATGGAGGCGGCACATCATGGAAAAGATCTCCAGCCCACCGGGCGCAATATATTTGATCAATTAAAATCGTCATAAAACGGCATACTCCCAAACAACTGCCGATGACAGATTTTCAATGACTCATTCGCCAAGACAATATCAATCAGTTAATTGTCAACGCGCGCCAGCCGACCCAACTTGTTTTGCCACGGCAAATTTTATAAGCACAAGTCAATAATGAAAAACGTCTATTTGATCAGCAATGTCACCCGTGGCGGCAAAACATACCTCGAATACCTGATCCCTGCACTTGATGCCCTGCGCAACACTTATAACTGCATCGTCCTGCAAACAGACAAGACGGGGCTGAGCCGGCAAGAGGCAGAAGAGATACTCGACTACCCGGTTCAGCAGGTAGGCGTAGAGGTGATCTCGAACCTGGAATCACAAATCGTCATTTCAAACGATGCCTGGGTTGGCCGCGTGCTCGACGATTCGAACTTTGGCATCTTCATGACCCACGGCAATATCGGAATGCCGACTAGGGACAAGTATTACTACGCCGAACTGACGTCCTATTGGGACGTGGTCATTGCTTCGTCCCGATCGGGATTTGACCTGATCAAAACCGGCCTGCAACGCTACAGACCCGACAGAAAAGCCCTGAAATCCCTGATCGCCGATGGCATTGCATTGCGCACAGACATGCGCAAGACAAGTCCGGTCGCGACGTTGCCAATCAAGGTTCCCCGGTTCTTCGAGTCCGCTCCCGTGTCGAACAGGACATCGGGGGACTACGTTGTCGGGCTGCTGCCGACACAATTGGGTATTTGCCCAAGTGGCGCGTCGCTGTACGAAAACCTGCAAACCGTGATCAATGCCGTCAGGTCACAGATTGCACATGCCCGGTTCATCCTGCGTCCGTACATGGCTGACCTTGAGCATCCAACCCTGAAGGACCTGTGCAAACAGCTCTCTGTGTATGACTGGATCACCATAGACAAGCCAGGCACCAGCAGCACGGTTTTCTACCAGCAGTGCGACACCATCATTACCGACGCCTCGACCGGTGGTGTGTCGTTCATGCTCCACTCGTGCAAGCTGCCAATCTATTACGTTCCGACCTCCGATGAATGCAATCCGATTGTCGACGCCTGGTTGCAACAGATGAATAACCTGCTGCCCATCGCAAAAAACGCTGACGAACTAAAAGAGCTGGCACTGGGTTTCAGTCTGATGTCCCCCGACGACAATTATTTTATATACAAGAAGTTCTACGAAACGCAGTACCACAACTTGCCGTTACCGCAGGATGTGTTTCATGACTTGATCGAGAACAAGCATGACTCGATGTTCTGCCAGTCAACCATCGACTCCTTTGGCAACATCAAAGAACGTGACTGAACACAGATGAACCGCGTTACGCCTGCTGCAAGGCTTAACGCCAGATACCTACACGGAACACTGGCAAGATTGCTATGAAATGTGACCCTCGCGCGCAGGTGATATGGATTACGGGCCTCTCGGGCGCCGGCAAATCAACGCTAGCCGGTGAGCTCGTTGCCCGTCTGCGCAGCGATGACCAATCGGTTGTGATGCTCGATGGCGATGAATTGCGCGAGGTGTTCGGTGCCACCGCCGCCAACTCGCAGAACCATGGCCGTGAAGGTCGACTCGCGCTGGCCATGCAATACGCCCATCTCTGCAGAATGATCGCGGCGCAAGGCCACACCGTGGTTATCGCGACAATCTCGCTGTTTCGTGAAGTTCATGCGTGGAACCGCGCCCATCTGCCCGGTTATTTCGAGGTTTACCTGAAAGTGCCGGTAGAGGAGCTCAGCCGCCGGGATCCCAAGGGCATCTACCGTCGGTTTCATGCCGGTGAACTGAACAACGTTGCCGGACTTGACCTGCCCGTTGATGAACCGCAAGCGGCGGACTGGCTGGTTGAATTCGACCCCCTGCGCTCCGGGCAAAGCCTGGCAGACGATTTACTCAATAAAATTTATACAAGGAATCTGGTATGAAAACAGAATGGGATTACACCACCCTGGCCGACGCCTATCTGAAGCGTCCTGACTACGCCGATGCCGCCATCGACGCGATGCTCTCGATCGCAGGTGCCGAACAGGGTGACAATTTCTGTGACGTCGGCGCTGGCGTTGCTCACCTGACGTTGATGCTGGCCGCTCGTGGCCTGGACGTTACCGCCGTGGAACCCAACGATGCGATGCGCGCCAACGGCATCCAGCGCACCGCCGAGCTGGCCAATGTCAAATGGCACGAAGGCACCGGCGAAGTGACCGGCCAGGCGACCCAGGCGTTCGACATGGTCACCTTCGGCAGCTCGTTCAACGTCTGCGACCGCCAACAGGCCCTGAAAGAAACCGCGCGCATTCTCAAGCCTCGTGGCTGGTTCGCCTGCATGTGGAACCACCGCAATCTTGAAGACCCGATTCAGGCCCGGATCGAAGCCATCATCAAGGAGCGAGTACCGGGTTATGGCTACGGCACCCGTCGCGAAGACCAGACGGCCGTGATCGACGCCAGTGAACTGTTCGGCCCGGTCGTACACCTGGACGCCCGAGTCATTCACGAGCAGAGCATCGAAGAATGCCTGGAAGCCTGGCGCTCCCACGCCACGCTGGAGCGTCAGGCCGGCGCGAACTTCCACGCAGTGATCAGCGCCATCGACGACTACCTGAAAGGCCTGAAGACGCCTTCGATCCAGATTCCGTACTCGACGAACATTTGGGTCGCCCAGCTGAGATAACGCCTGATGGCCGTGCATTTCTCTACCAAGGCCGGCACGCTGTCCAGCCTGCAAGGACGACTCGCGTCGGCCCGCATTGCGCCGCTGCTGGCATTCACCGTGGCGGACTGGCAACGGGACCGGCAAGCCTGTGTACAGGCTGTCCAGGGACGGCTGCCTGCCGCTCCCTGGATCGTGCGTTCAAGCTGCGGACGCGAAGACAGCGCCCAGGCGTCCTTCGCGGGCGCCTTTCTGTCGATCCCTGATGTCGATGACGCAGGGCTGGCCTCGGCGGTTGAACAGGTGATCGCCAGTTACGGCGAGGTGTATCCGTCGGACGAGATCCTGATCCAGCCCATGCTGCGGAATGTGCTGCGCTCCGGCGTCGCGTTTTCCCATGACCCCAACACCTGCGCCCCCTATCGCGTGGTGAACTGGTCGGAAGGCAGCGACACCGCCTCGGTGACCGGTGGCATGGGCGGTCGGCTCTGGCAGCAGGCCGCCCACAGCAAAGTTGCAGCACCTGCGTCCCTCGCGCCCGTGATTGGCTTGCTTGAAGAGCTGCTGCCGCTATTCGGCGGCGTGCCGCTCGACTGCGAGTTTGCAATCACCGGTGAAACCGACGGCGAAGTGCTCTGGCTGCTACAGGCCCGGCCGCTGATTCTGCCTTCCCGTCCGGAATCCGATGCGGAGCAGGCCGCCCGCCTGGAAAGCATTCAGCGCAAAGTGGCGCGCGGCATGCGACCGCATCCTTTCCTGATCGGCCAGCGCACGGTCTATGGCGTGATGCCTGACTGGAACCCGGCCGAGATCATCGGTATCCGGCCCAAACCGCTGGCACTCTCGCTGTACCGGGACCTGGTGACCGACTCTATCTGGGCCTACCAGCGTCACAACTACGGCTACCGCAACTTGCGCAGCTTTCCGCTGATGCCGCACTTTTTCGGCCTGCCCTATATCGATGTGCGTTTGTCGTTCAACTCCTTCATTCCGGCAGATCTTGATGAAGATCTGGCCGGGCGGCTGGTCGACTACTACATCGATCGGTTACTGGCCGAGCCGACACTCCACGACAAGGTGGAGTTCGAAATCGTGTTCTCCTGCTACACCCTGGATTTGTCGCAACAGCTGGAACGCCTCGCCGATGCAGGCTTTCAGCCCCACGAGCTGGACGCGATCAGCACCAGCCTGCGCAAGCTGACCAACCGTATCGTCCATCCCAAGGACGGCCTATGGCGCAGCGATGCCAACAAACTTGATGTGCTCAACGCCCGCCGCGATGAGTTCCTGGCCTCCGATGCCGATCCGCTGGAGCGCATTTACTGGCTGCTGGAGGATGCAAAACGCTACGGCACCCTGCCTTTCGCCGGCCTGGCGCGCGCCGGATTCGTCGCCGTGCAGATGCTCAGGTCGCTGGTGTCCGTGGGCGTGTTTTCGCAGGCTGACTACGATGCGTTCATGGCGGGGGTTTCTACCGTCAGCGGTCAGTTGGCACGGGACCGGGCGACGCTCGACAAGACGGCTTTCCTGGCGCGTTACGGGCATCTGCGACCGGGTACCTACGACATCCTTTCACCTCGCTACGACGAAGCACCGGAACTTTATTTCGACTGGACTCAACGTCCGGCCGCCCCGGAACCGCTTCAACCGTTTTCGCTGACGCTGCCACAGATGCGCGAGATCGTGAAACTGCTCGAAGCCCATGGCTTGCAGCCCGATCCGGTAGGTTTGCTGGACTTTCTGCAGAACGGTATCGAACTGCGGGAGCTGGCCAAGTTCCACTTCACCCGTAATCTCTCCGACGCGCTGGCATTGATCGCGCAAGTCGGTGCCGAGCACGGCATCGGTCGCGAAGACTTGGCCTATTGCGATATCCGCGCCTTCACCGAACTGCACGTGGCGGCAGCGGATCCGAAAGAGGTACTGCTGCGCAGCATCGAACAGGGCAAGGCGCGCTATGCCGAGACGCTCAAGGTCTCCCTGCCACCGGTGATCACCCGACCGGAAGATGTCTGGTGTTTCGAGTGGCCGGAAACGGCGCCCAATTTCATCACCCAGAAACGCGTGACCGCGCCGGTTGTGCTGTGCGACGACCGGGACAAACTCGCCGGGGCGATCGTCTGTATTCCCAACGCGGATCCGGGGTTCGACTGGTTGTTCGCCTACCCGATTGCAGGATTGATCACAGCGTGGGGCGGCGCCAATTCACACATGGCGATCCGTGCCGGCGAACTGGGCTTGCCGGCCGTCATTGGTGCGGGTGAAGTGCTTTACCGGCGCTGGTCGACGGCGGATTTCCTGCACCTGGATTGCCCGGGCCGCCGGGTAGAGATGATGGCATGAAGGTTGTCGCCGTCAGTCAGCGAGTGGACAGTCACCCGGAACGCGGAGAAGCCCGTGATGCGCTGGATCAGCGACTGATCGGTTTCCTTCTGGCAGCCGGTTTCGTCCCGGTGCCAGTGCCCAACGGCTTGCCGCTCGATCACTGGCTGGCGGCCGTCGCGCCCCACGCCATCGTGCTGTCGGGGGGCAATGACATCGGTCAGTGCCCGGCCCGCGACCGTACCGAAAGCGAGTTACTGGATCACGCAAGCGCGCGTCAGTTGCCAGTGCTGGGCATTTGTCGCGGCATGCAGATGCTGGCGCACTGGTCCGATGGCGAGCTGAAACCAGTCACCGGTCATGTGCGAACCCGACATCGGTTGTCCGGCCGGATCGTTGCCGAAGTGAACAGCTATCACGGCCTCGCCCTTGCTGGCTGCCCGCAGGGTTTTGAAGTCATGGCCCGCAGCGAAGACGGGGAAATCGAAGCCATCCGCCACCTTCAACTGCCGTGGGAAGGCTGGATGTGGCACCCGGAACGTGAAGCGGATTTTGCCTCCCACGACCTGAAGCGAATCCGGCAGTTGTTCGGCGAACCCCACTCCTCTCAATAACCCACGGGATAGACGTGTTGTGAAAGCCATTATTCTGGCTGCCGGACGTGGCAGCCGCATGAAAAGCCTCACGGATGAGCGCCCCAAGTGCCTGGTCGAATTGCGGGGCAAACCTCTGCTCGAATGGCAGCTGGAGTCCCTGCGCGCGGCCGGTATCAGTGAAATCGCCGTGGTCACCGGCTATAAGCGTGAGTTGCTGGCCGACCGTGGCCTGATCGAATTCCATAACCCGCGCTGGGCGGACACCAACATGGTCTCGTCACTGGCCTGCGCCGAATCGTGGCTGCAGGGCGAGCCATGCATCGTCAGTTATTCCGATATTTTCTACAGCCCGGCTGCAGTTCAATCGTTGATGACCCACACGGCGTCACTGGCGGTGACCTATGACCCCAACTGGCTGGAACTGTGGACGCAACGTTTCGGCGATCCGCTGCTGGATGCCGAAACCTTCCGCCTGACCGACGCCGGTACGCTGGCGGAAATCGGCAACAAGCCGCAATCGGTGGACGAAGTTCAGGGTCAATACATGGGTCTGCTGCGCTTCACCCCCGAGGGTTGGGCGGAGGTTGTTCGGATAAGAGCCGGACTGACCGCGGAACAACGCGACAAGATGCACATGACCAACACTCTGCAGCGCGTCATCGATGCAGGCCGGGTTCCCATCGAGGCTGTTGCCTATACGGGAGAGTGGGGAGAGGTCGACTCCAGCGAAGACCTCTCCGCGTACCAGTAAGCGGATACGCCATCTCAACGGAAGCGGTCGACCTCTTGGCGCAGATCGGCCGCCAGGCTTTCCAGCTCCTTCGCGGTAATCGCCAGGTTCGACACCACCTCACGCTGTTCGCTGTTGGCCAGCGCAATGCTCTGCAGATTGCTGCTGAGCAACGTCGCGGTGCTGCTCTGCTCCTGAGTCGCCGTGGTGATTGCCGCAAACTGCTGCCCGGCTGAGCGGCTCTGCTCATCGATACGCGCCAGCGCCGAAGCGACATTGGCGTTGCGCGAAAGGCCTTCCTGCATCAGCACGTTGCCCTGCTCCATGGTGCTGATGGCGTTGCCGGTTTCCTGCTGGATGCTGTGGATCATTCCGGAAATTTCGTCGGTCGCCTGACGGGTGCGCGACGCCAGATTGCGCACTTCGTCCGCCACCACGGCAAAACCGCGACCCTGCTCACCGGCCCGGGCCGCTTCAATCGCCGCGTTGAGTGCCAACAGGTTGGTCTGTTCGGCAATCGAGGTAATCACGCTGACGATGCCACCGATTTCCTGGGAGCGCTGACCCAGCGTGTTGATCACGGCCGCCGTGGTGTTCAGCGCGCCGGCAATCTGCTCCAGCGAGGAAGACGCCTCCTCCATCGAGCTGCGACCGATCTGGGTCTGCTGGGCATTTTCCTGGGCCAGGCGCTGGGTATTGCCCATGTTGTCGGCAATGTTCAGCGAGGTGGCGGAAAACTCTTCAACCGCGCCCGCCATGCTGGTGATTTCACCGGATTGCTGCTCCATGCCTTCATACGCACCACCGGACAGACCGGACAGCGCCTGAGCACGGTTGTTGACCTCTTCCGAGGCGCGACGAATGTGCTCGACCATGGTCGACAGGGCCTGGCTCATCTGGTTGAAGGCGCGGGCCAACTGGCCGATTTCATCGTTGCTCGAGACGTTCAGGCGCACACTCAGATCACCGTCGCCCAAGGCTTCGGCCTGACGCACCAGATCACCCAGCGGTTGCAGCTTGCTGCGCAGCAGCCACACCGCCGAACCCACCGCGATCAACATCGCCAGCAGGCTGCCGATGGCCAGTTGAATGCCGACGCTCCAGGTGACTTCGCGGATCTCGGATTTCGGCATGCTCGCCACCACCGACCAGGGTCCGCCTTCGAACGGTACGGCGATGCTGTAGAAGTCTTCGGACGTATCGCTCCAGAAGCGGCCCTTGCCCGGCGTTTTCGCCAGACCGCTGACCACCGGCACCGCCTGATCAGGCGCCTGCACACCGGCTGGCGCAACCAGCCATTTGTTCTGTTCGTCCAACAGCGCGAGGGAACCGCTCTGGCCAATGCGGAAACGCTTGAGGTTATCGAACTGGGCGTTCTGCGCATCGGTGTAATCGAAGCCGACGAACAGCACCGCAATCACTTTGCCGCTGCTATCGCGCACCGGGGTGTACTGGGTCATGTAGGAACGATCGAACAGCAGCGCACGGCCGACATAGCCCTGCCCCGCCATCAACTTCGCGTAGGCCGGGTGCGCGTGATCGAGCAAAGTGCCGATGGCGCGGGAGCCATCCTGTTTGGTCAGCGAGGTGCTGACCCGTACGAAGTCTTCGCCGCTGCGCACGAACAGGGTGGCAACACCCGCCGTCATCTGCTTGAACTCGTCGACTTCCTTGAAGTTGTTGTTCAGCACTTCGCTGCCCAGATGCAGGCCCGGGGTCCGGGTGCCCGCCACGCTGACCGGTTCGTCGGCATGAAGGCTCAGACCCGCGCTGAAGCGCTTCTCGAACAGACCGCTCAGGCGCTGGGTGCTTTCACGCAGCGTGCCATGGAAGGTGCTCAACTGGTCGGAGAGCAGGCGTGCCTCGCTGGCCAGGTGTTCTTCACGGGTGGACAGGTTGGCGGCGTCCAGCGAACGCAGGGCGAACACGGTACTGCCGCTGATGACAATTGCCAGTATCACAGCGAGCGCGAGGCCCAGCTGCGAGGCGATCCGGGCGCGAGGTTGAGACATGGACAGCTCCTGGCCGAGTCTGCGTATCCTCCCTGATCGCGGCTCGGAACATTTCTAATAATGGGGGTGAGGCGTGAAACCGGCACGACGGTTCCACCTGGACGTATTCGGCGGTGAACGCGAATACTTGAGCGCTCAGCAGGGTTATGGCCGAGGGCCGGCATTGTGGCGGCTAGAACGTTTCAGCTCAAGCGCGCGACCTGCGGCAGTTCCATCGCCCGAACCTCACCCTGAAGAAAATCACTGAGCCGGCGCAAACGTTCACCTCCCGGACGGGTCTTCGGCCATACCAGGTAATAATTCAGGCCGCTGGCGACCGCCGTCGGCCACGGCAGACTCAAACGCCCCTGGGCCACATCCTCGGCCACCATCAGCAGATCGCCCATGGAGACGCCATAACCCCGGGCCGCCGCGATCATTCCCAGTTCGAGGGTATCGAACACCTGCCCGCCCTTGAGCGACACTTGATCGGACAGGCCCATGTGCTCCAGCCAGCTGCGCCAGTCGCGGCGATCCGGGGTCGGGTGCAGCAGTTCGGTGGCGGCCAGTCGCTCCACATCCCAGGGCTGGTCATTGAGCAGGTTGGGCGCGCCCACCGGGATCAGCTCTTCCGGGAACAACAGGCTGGCCTCCCAGTCCGGCGGGAAATGCCCGTCGCTCAACAGCACCGCGCAATCGAAGGGTTCGTTGTTGAAGTCCACCGAATCCACGTCCATCCAGGCACTGGTCAGTTGCACTTCATTACCCGGCTGCAAGTGACGAAAGCGACTGAGCCGCGCCAGCAACCAGCGCATCGTCAGGGTCGAGGGAGCTTTCATGCGCAGGATGTCATCTTCGGCGCGCAAGGTATTGCAGGCTCGTTCCAGGGCCGCGAAACCTTCACGGATGCCGGGCAGCAGCAGACGGGCCGACTCGGTCAGTTGCAGGTTGCGGCCACTGCGGTGGAACAGCCGACAGGCGAAGTGTTCTTCAAGCGTGCGGATATGTCGGCTCACCGCACTCTGAGTGATCGACAACTCCTCGGCCGCGCGGGTGAACGAGCTGTGCCGCGCCGCTGCTTCGAATGCGCGCAGGGCATACAAGGGGGGCAGGCGACGGGACATACACAGGGCTCCGGTTGCGGGATAGCGTCAACTTAGCAGAATTGGATCAGGATGAGTTTTAATCATGCCACCCATCCTTTTTATCCCTTTGTGCATCCCGTGCCAAACCCCGAGAATCGACGGTCTCCTGCTCCCTCTTTTATAAGGATGTGAAACCATGCAGCGTCCTGTGCGTACCGAACTCTGGGCCATCCTGCGGCTGGCGGGGCCGTTGATCGCCTCGCAGTTGGCGCACATGCTGATGGTGCTGACCGACACCCTGATGATGGCGCGTCTCAGCCCGGAAGCGCTGGCCGGCGGTGGCTTGGGCGCGGCGAGCTATTCGTTCGTGTCGATCTTCTGCATCGGCGTGATCGCGGCGGTCGGCACCCTCGTGGCGATCCGTCAGGGCGCCGGCGACATACTCGGTGCCGCCCGGCTGACCCAGGCCGGATTGTGGCTGGCGTGGCTGATGGCGCTGGGTGCCGGGTTGTTGCTGTGGAATCTGAAACCGGTGTTGCTGTTGTTCGGTCAGACCGAGACCAACGTCAACGCCGCCGGGCAGTTTCTGATCGCCCTGCCGTTCGCCCTGCCCGGCTACCTGAGCTTCATGGCCTTGCGCGGCTTCACCAGTGCCATCGGCCGGGCGACGCCGGTGATGGTCATCAGCCTCGGCGGTACCGTGGCCAACTTCCTGCTCAACTACGCGCTGATCACCGGCATGTTCGGTCTGCCGAAACTGGGGCTGACCGGTATCGGTCTGGTCACGGCGATCGTCGCCAACTGCATGGCGCTGGCGCTGGCGTGGCATATCAGTCGGCACCCGGCTTATGACGCCTATCCATTGCGCCACGGGCTGTCGCGACCGAACCGGCAGTACCTGAAAGAACTCTGGCGCCTCGGTCTGCCAATCGGCGGCACGTACGCGGTGGAAGTCGGGCTGTTCGCCTTCGCGGCGCTGTGCATGGGCACCATGGGCAGCACCCAATTGGCGGCGCATCAGATTGCCCTGCAGATCGTTTCTGTGGCGTTCATGGTGCCGGCGGGCATGTCCTACGCCATCACCATGCGTGTAGGCCAGCATTTCGGCGCCGGGCAACTGGGCGATGCGCGGATGTCCGGCCGGGTCGGCATCGCCTTCGGCGCGGTGGTGATGCTGGGGTTTGCCATGGTGTTCTGGTTGCTGCCGAATCAGCTGGTCGGGCTCTTCCTCGATCACAATGATCCGGCATTTGCCGAAGTCATCCGCCTGGCGGTGAGCCTGCTGGCTGTCGCGGCATGGTTCGAGCTGTTTGACGGCACCCAGACAATTGCCATGGGCTGCATCCGTGGGTTGAAAGATGCGAAAACCACGTTTCTGGTGGGGCTCGGTTGCTACTGGCTGATCGGCGCGCCGTCGGCATGGCTGATGGCGTTCCATCTGCACTGGGGACCGACCGGCGTCTGGTGGGGGCTGGCCCTGGGTCTGGCCTGCGCAGCAATCAGTCTGACGCTGGCATTCGAAGGGAAGATGAAACGAATGATTCGGCTGGAGACGCCAACTCAAGGCTTCAAGGTCGCTCAAGCCGAATGAGCTTCACCTTGTGGGAGCGAGCAGGCTCGCTCCCACGCGGATTCAAGGTTAAACCACAATGTCCAGCGGAGGCTGGCTGGCGTCGGCAATCAGGTAGTCAACCAGTTCCGCCAGCGGCAACGGCTTGCTGATCAGGTATCCCTGCACCTGATCGCAGCCGAACCCGCGCAGCAGATCCAGTTGCTCCGGGGTTTCCACCCCTTCGGCCACCACTTCCAGATGCAGGTTGTGCGCGAGGTTGATCATCGCGTGCACCAGTTTGCGGTTTTCCTCGCGCTGCTCCATGCCACCGACAAAACTCTTGTCGATCTTCAGCAAGGTGATCGGCAGGCTGTTGAGGTGCACGAACGACGAGAACCCGGTGCCGAAGTCGTCCAGCGAGAAGCGCACGCCGAGGCGGCCGAGGGCGTCCATGGTCTGCTTGACCAGATCGCTGCGGCGCATGACGGCGGTTTCGGTCAGTTCGAATTCCAGCCACTGCGCCTCGACCCCGCGTTCAGCGATCAAACGGCTGAGGGTCGGCAGCAACTGGCTGTCCTGAAACTGGCGGAACGACAGGTTGATCGCCATGTGCAGCGCCGGCAATCCACGCTCGCGCAACACCTGCATGTCGCGCAGGGCCCGGGAAATCACCCAATAGCCCAGCGGCACGATCAGGCCGCTCTGTTCGGCCAGCGGCACGAATTCGCTCGGCGGCAGCAGGCCGCGTTCGCTGTGGCGCCAGCGCACCAGCGCTTCGAGGCCGACGATCTGGCCGTCCTGCAGGTTCAGGCGCGGCTGGTAATGCAGCTCCAGTTCATCGCGACGCAAGGCCCGGCGCAGCTCGCCTTCGAGGTCGGCGATGCTGCGTGCGTTGCGGTTGATCCGTTCGTTGAAAATATGAAAGGTGCAGCCTTGCGTGCTTTTGGCCTGCTGCATGGCGATGTGTGCGTGCCACATCAGCGGATCGGCGCCGCCCTGGGCCCGGGCGTGAGCGATGCCCAGACTGGAACCGATCAACAGGCTTTCACCGTCGATCCAGTAAGGTTCGGCCAATGCTTCGGTGATGCGCTCGGCCATCCATTCGGCCCGTTGCGGAGCGCGACGGGTGTCGATCAGCAGGGCGAACTCATCGCTGCCCAGGCGTGCCAGTTGATCGCCGGCCTCCAGCTGACTTTTCAGCCGCGCCACCACCTGCAGGATCAAGCGATCTCCGGCCTGATGGCCAAGGGCATCGTTGGCGTAGCGAAAGTTATCGAGATCGAGGTGCCCGAGGGCCAGACCGCGACCGTCGTTCTCGGCGAGGCGGGCTGTCAGCAAGGTCTGAAAACCCTGGCGGTTGGCGATGCCGGTCAGCGGATCCTGCTCGGCCAGGCGTTGCAGGGTGTTTTCCAGCACGCCGCGCTCACGGACATGGCGCAGGCAACGGCGCAACATGCCCGCATCGAGGGCATCGAACACCAGCCAGTCGCTGACCCCATCGGGGACGGCTGCCGGTTCGGACTCCAGCAGCAACACGGTCGGCAGACTGCAGCGCCCGGGCGCCGGCTGCAACGCGGGAACGGTCAACAACACCGCCTGGCGGTTGTCTTCGAACAGACTGCTGACCGACTCCCAGCTCGGCGCGCTGACCAGCACCGCCGCGCTCCCCATTGGAGCCAGACACTCGCGCAATAACGCTGTCCACGCCGGCTCTTCGGCCAGGAGCAGCAAACGCAAGGGTTCGACAGGCGTAGACAAGCTGACTCCCTAGACTCTGCAATGATGTGGGCGGCGGGCATTATGCCGTTGCGAAGACCAATGACCAATGACAACGGCTATCAAAACGTTATTTTGTGTCACGAATGAGTACATTAGCCGCAAAATCACCGCGCATCCTCCGCGAAACTAACAAAACCGGCAAATTTGAACCGCGTGCTGCGTCACAAGTCGGAGAGAGCGGCACAAATCGCTGAGCCTGTTAAAATGCCGGCCCATTTCGTCAACGACTCCCGAATTTTCGTATGTCCCGACTCAATCCCCGGCAGCAAGAAGCCGTGAACTACGTCGGCGGCCCTCTATTGGTGCTCGCCGGCGCCGGCTCCGGCAAGACCAGCGTGATCACCCGCAAGATCGCGCACCTGATCCAGAATTGCGGCATCCGCGCCCAGTACATCGTCGCCATGACCTTCACCAATAAGGCGGCCCGCGAGATGAAGGAGCGGGTCGGCACCCTGTTGCGTGCCGGCGAGGGTCGCGGCCTGACGGTCAGTACCTTCCACAACCTGGGCCTGAACATCATCCGCAAGGAGCATGAACGGCTGGGCTACAAGCCCGGTTTCTCGATTTTCGACGAAACCGACGTGAAGTCGCTGATGACCGACATCATGCAGAAGGAATACGCGGGCGACGACGGCATCGACGAAATCAAGAACATGATCGGCGCCTGGAAAAACGACCTGATCCTGCCGGCCCAGGCCCTGGAAAACGCACGCAATCCCAAGGAACAGACAGCCGCCATCGTCTACACCCACTACCAACGCACGCTCAAGGCGTTCAACGCGGTGGACTTCGACGACCTGATCCTGCTGCCGGTGAAGCTCTTCGAAGAGCACGCCGACATCCTCGAAAAATGGCAGAACAAGGTGCGCTACCTGTTGGTGGACGAATACCAGGACACCAACGCCAGTCAGTACCTGCTGGTGAAAATGCTCATCGGCAAGCGCAACCAGTTCACCGTGGTGGGCGACGACGACCAGTCGATCTACGCCTGGCGTGGCGCGCGACCGGAAAACCTGATGCTGCTCAAGGAAGACTACCCGTCCCTGAAAGTGGTGATGCTGGAGCAGAACTACCGCTCCACCAGCCGCATCCTGCGCTGCGCCAACGTGCTGATCTCGAACAACCCCCACGAATTCGAAAAGCAGCTGTGGAGTGAAATGGGCCACGGCGACGAGATCCGCGTGATCCGCTGCCGCAACGAAGACGCCGAAGCCGAGCGCGTGGCCATGGAAATCCTCAGCCTGCACTTGCGCACCGATCGCCCGTACAGTGATTTCGCGATCCTTTATCGCGGCAACTACCAGGCCAAGCTGATCGAGCTGAAACTGCAGCACCATCAGGTGCCTTACCGTCTGAGCGGCGGCAACAGCTTCTTCGGCCGCCAGGAAGTGAAAGACCTGATGGCCTACTTCCGCCTGATCGTGAACCCGGACGACGACAACGCCTTCCTGCGCGTGATCAACGTGCCGCGCCGGGAGATCGGCTCGACCACCCTGGAAAAACTCGGTAACTACGCCACCGAACGCAAGATCTCGATGTACGCCGCCACCGACGAACTCGGCCTGGGCGAACATCTGGACAGCCGCTTCACCGATCGCCTGTCGCGCTTCAAACGCTTCATGGACAAGGTCCGCGAGCAGTGCGCCGGCGAGGACCCGATCTCGGCCCTGCGCAGCATGGTCATGGACATCGACTACGAGAACTGGCTGCGCACCAACAGCTCCAGCGACAAGGCCGCAGACTACCGGATGAGCAACGTCTGGTTCCTGATCGAGGCCTTGAAGAACACCCTGGAAAAAGACGAAGACGGCGAGATGACCGTCGAAGACGCCATTGGCAAACTGGTCCTGCGCGACATGCTGGAACGTCAGCAGGAAGAGGAAGAAGGCGCCGAAGGCGTGCAGATGATGACCCTGCATGCGTCCAAGGGTCTGGAATTCCCTTACGTGTTCATCATGGGCATGGAAGAGGAAATCCTCCCGCACCGCTCCAGCATCGAAGCCGACACCATCGAAGAGGAGCGCCGCCTGGCCTACGTGGGCATTACCCGCGCACGCCAGACCCTCGCGTTCACCTTCGCCGCCAAGCGCAAACAGTACGGCGAGATCGTCGACTGCGCCCCCAGCCGCTTCCTCGATGAGCTGCCGCCGGACGACCTGGCCTGGGAAGGCAATGACGACACCCCGACCGAAGTCAAAGCCGTTCGCGGCAACAACGCACTGGCCGATATACGCGCGATGTTAAAGCGCTAGAATTGACCACTTTTACTAGACCTTCGGCGCCAAGGGCGCCAATTGAGGACAGCTTCATGGAAGCCCTGCATCAAAAAATCCGCGAACAAGGCATTGTGCTTTCCGACCAGGTCCTGAAAGTCGACGCTTTTCTGAACCACCAGATCGACCCGGCCCTGATGAAGCTGATTGGCGACGAGTTCGCCGCGCTGTTCAAGGATTCGGGCATCACCAAGATCGTCACCATCGAAGCCTCGGGTATCGCTCCGGCGGTCATGACCGGTCTGAACCTCGGCGTGCCGGTGATCTTCGCCCGCAAGCAGCAGTCCCTGACCCTGACTGAAAACCTGCTGTCGGCGACCGTTTACTCGTTCACCAAGAAGACCGAAAGCACCGTGGCCATTTCCCCGCGCCACCTGACCAGCAGCGACCGCGTGCTGATCATCGATGACTTCCTGGCCAACGGGAAGGCATCCCAGGCGCTGATTTCGATCATCAAGCAGGCCGGCGCCACCGTGGCAGGCCTGGGTATCGTGATCGAGAAATCGTTCCAGGGCGGTCGCGCCGAGCTGGATTCCCAAGGTTACCGCGTCGAGTCGCTGGCTCGCGTGAAGTCGCTGGCGGGCGGCGTCGTGACCTTCATCGACTGATCACTGACTCAACTGCGCCGCAATACTTGTGGGAGCAAGCTCGCTCCCACAGTGTCTTGTGTGGATGCTACTGCGCGGTGGCCTTCAGGCCCGTGAGCAGCAACCGCTGAAACAGGTCTTCCTTCAGGCCTTCCGGATGGGTGAGCTGCATGCGCGCCAGATGCTCCGGATACAGCGAAGCCTCAGGCGCGTCCAGCGCTGCCTTGCCCAGCTCCAGAATCTCCGTCAGCTTGAACTTGCTCTTGAGCCAGTTCAGCGCCCGCAACAGATCCTTCTCGACCTCATTGAAATCGCAGCCCAGCGGATACTCCGGAAACAGGTTCGGGTGCCGGGCGGCAATCGCCTGCAGGCGCTGCGGGGTGTTGTCGGTGAAGCGTGGATCGAGACGGAAATCCTTCGGCAACTTGCCGACCTTCTGCGCCTGTTCGATCAGACCCTGCTGGAAGCGCGAATCGCTGATGTTCAACAACGACTCGATCACCACGGCGTCCGACTTGCCGCGCAAATCAGCAATACCGTACTCGGTGACCACGATGTCGCGCAGATGCCGGGGAATCGTGCAGTGGCCATATTCCCAGACGATATTCGAACTGACATCGCCGCCGGATTCGCGCCAGCTGCGCAGCAGCAGTATCGAACGCGCATCGTGCAGCGCATGGCCCTGGGCGACGAAGTTGTATTGCCCACCGACGCCGCTGAGCACCCGTCCGTCCTGCAATTGGTCCGCCACCCCCGCACCCAGCAGGGTCATGGTGAACACGGTGTTGATGAACCGGGCATCGAGGCGCTGCAAGCGCTTGAGTTCTTCCTGACCGTACAGCTCGTTGATGTAACTGATGCGGGTCATGTTGAATTCAAGCCGTTTACCGTGGGGCAGCGCACGCAGACGCTCATAGAAGCTGCGCGGCCCGAGGAAAAAACCGCCGTGTACTGAAATGCCGTCGGTCTGCGCCGCCTCGTCGAGGGTGCCGGCGTTGGCCTGTCGCTGGGTCTCCACGTCCGGATAGACCTTGCGCCGGATGATCCCGGCGTCCGCCAGCACCAGCAGGCCGTTGACGAACATTTCGCTGCAACCGTAAAGACCTTTTGCGAACGGCTCGACGCCGCCCTCGCGCTCGATCAGTTGCGCCCACTGGCTGAGATTCACATCGGCCAGCAAAGCCTGGTATCCGGCATTGTCGGCCTGCCGCGCCAGCAGCGCGGCGGTCAGCGCATCGCCCATCGAACCGATGCCGATCTGCAAGGTGCCACCATCGCGCACCAGGGTACTGGCATGCAGGCCGATCAAGTGATCCTGAAACCCGACGGGCATGTTCGGCGTGGAAAACAGTGTGCTGTTGTCCTTTTCGTCGATCAGCAGGTCGAAGGTGTCGATGTCGACTTCCGCATCACCCGGCATATACGGCAGCCCGGTGTGCACCTGGCCGACCAGCAGGATCGTTTCCCCCGCTGCCCGGCGTCTGGCGATCATCGGGAACAGGTCGAGGGTGATGTCCGGGTTGCAGCTCAAGCTCAGGCGATCGGGATATTCACTGCTGCTGGCCAGCAACTGCGCCACCAGATTCAGGCCGGCGGCGTTGATATCCCGGGCGGCATGGCTGTAGTTGCTACTGACATAGTCTTGCTGGGCCGGTGCACTGTTGAGCAGGCTGCCGGGCTGCATGAAGAATTGCGCGATACGGATGTTGGCTGGCAGGCTGTCTCGGCGCAGGTCAGCGAGAAACTCCAGCTCCGGATAATCGCCGAACACCCGCTCGACGAAGGGCTCGATGAAGCGCTTCTGCAAACCGTCGCCCAAGGCCGGGCGACCAAGGCACAGGGCGGTGTAGATCGTCAGTTGCCGCTCGGGCAAACCGGCGATGCGCCGGTACAGCGCGTTGACGAAGGGATTGGGTTTGCCCAGTCCCAGCGGCAGCCCCATGTGGATGTGCGCCGGCAACCGTGCCAACACATCGTCCACTGCCTGCTCGATCGAACACAACTGCACCATCTGAAGCCTCCTGCCCGTTCCGTGAATAGAGGTACGACCGAGATTGCCGGTTGTTTGCTGCAATGAACAGCCTCAACCCCGAATCGCAGGCACAAAAAAACCGTCCGAAGACGGTTTTTTTCAGCAGAAGGTCGCCTTATTTCAGGCCGGACATCTTCTGGATCGCACCCTTCAGCTCAGCATCCGAGCAGTCGGCGCAGGTGCCTTTCGGCGGCATGGAGTTGATTCCGGTAATCGCCTTGGCGAGGATGCCGTCGAGGCCGCCCTGGTGATCGGCACGGTCTTTCCAGGCCGCGGTGTCACCGATTTTCGGCGCGCCCAGCAGGCCGGTACCGTGGCAAGCGTTGCAGTGTTTGGCAATCACTTCGTCCGGAGTCTTCGCTCCGCCACCGCCGCCTGCCGAAGCGGCCACTTCCATCCCCTTGCACTCTTGCCCTTGAACACACACCTGGCCGACAGGCTCGAGGCGTTTGGTAATGTCGTCATTCGTCGCAGCTTGAGCGCTGACAGCCCAGAGGGCCAGTACGGTTGCTGGTGCAGCCAGCATTTTCATAATTAGATT
Source organism: Pseudomonas sp. KCJK9016 (assembly GCF_046231795.1). Classification (NCBI taxonomy): domain Bacteria; kingdom Pseudomonadati; phylum Pseudomonadota; class Gammaproteobacteria; order Pseudomonadales; family Pseudomonadaceae; genus Pseudomonas; species Pseudomonas sp. KCJK9016. Next base: position 250,450 of record NZ_JBJJMM010000002.1, read on the forward strand.
CACGCGTTCACCCTCAATGGTGGCTATTCACGCCTGCGGCCACGGTTCGCAGGCGGGCGCAAGTATAGCGGGTAGCCCGCCACACTGAAACAACCCCAAAGTTAAAGGGGTCTTGTTGCGCATCGGTCAGACAGTCCGGACACCTTTGCCGCAGTGGCCTGGCGTCTCTCGATTCAGAAGTTCGCCGGCGTGGCTGCGCTGATTAGTCGCGCCGGTACGTCGAACGGATTACGAAAACGATGCGGCTTGGTACTTTCAAAGTAGTAGCTGTCACCGGCTTCGAGGATAAAAGTTTCGAGCCCCACCACCAGTTCCAGACGGCCCTCCACCAGAATTCCGGTTTCCTCGCCTTCATGAGTGAGCATTTCTTCGCCGGTGTCGGCACCCGGCGGATAGATCTCGTTCAGAAAGGCGATGGCCCGGCTCGGGTGTGCACGACCGACCAGTTTCATGGTCACGGCACCGTCGGAAATGTCGATCAGCTCGTTGGCCTTGTAGACGATCTGGGTCGGTTTTTCCTGGAGGATTTCTTCGGAAAAGAACTCGACCATGGACATGGGAATCCCGCCCAGCACCTTCCTCAGCGAACTGATCGAAGGGCTGACGCTGTTCTTTTCGATCATCGAAATGGTGCTGTTGGTGACGCCCGCGCGCTTGGCGAGTTCACGCTGGGAAAGCCCTTTGAGCTTGCGGATCGATTGCAGTCGTTCACCGACGTCCAAGGCTTGGGCCTCCTGAGTGTTGTAGAAATATTGAGCGTTATCATGGCGACAGCGTTCAGTATTTACAACACTTGGGCCCAGCCCGGCCTTCAACCCCCGGAATAGAGCCTTGGCACCCGGCGCAGGTTGCAGAAGATCTGGTATGGAATGGTGTCCGCCCACTTCGCCACGTCGCTGGCGAGGATGTTCTTGCCCCACAGCTCCACGGTCGAACCGAGACCGGCTTGCGGTACGTCGGTCAGATCGATGCACAGCATGTCCATCGACACGCGGCCCAATATGCGACTGCGTTTGCCGGCCACCAGCACCGGGGTGCCGGTCGGCGCCTGACGCGGATAACCGTCGGCATAACCCATGGCGACCACGCCGATGCGCATCGGTTTGTCGGTGACGAATTTCGCGCCGTAGCCCACCGGCTCGCCGGCCGGCAGCTCACGTACGCTGATGACTTTCGATTCCAGCGTCATCACCGGTTGCAGGCGCTCGGCCACGGCGTTGGCTTCTTCGAACGGAGTGGCGCCATAGAGCATGATGCCCGGGCGCACCCAGTCACTTTGAATCTGTGGCCATCCCAGCACCGCCGGCGAATTGCGCAGGCTGACTTCGGCCGCCAGGCCCTGACGCGCAGCTTCGAACACGGCAACCTGATCGGCACTGCTTTGCTCGTGCAGTTCATCGGCCCGGGCGAAGTGGCTCATCAGCACGATTTTCGCCACTTTGCCGCTGGCCAGCAGACGTTGGTAGGCCGCGGGGTAGTCCTTCGGATGCAGACCGACGCGGTGCATGCCCGAATCGAGCTTCAGCCACACGGTGATCGGTTTGCTCAACGCGGCCTGCTCGATCGCTTCGAGCTGCCACAGCGAATGCACCACACACCAGAAGTCGTGTTCGACGATCAGCGCCAGCTCATCGGCCTCGAAAAAGCCTTCAAGCAACAGCACCGGCGCACGAATCCCCGCAGCACGCAGCTCCAGGGCTTCTTCGATACAGGCCACCGCGAAGCCGTCCGCTTGCGCCTCCAGCGCCTGGGCACAACGTACTGCGCCATGACCGTAGGCGTCGGCCTTGATCACCGCCAGTGCCTTGGCACCGGTGACTTCACGGGCGATTTGGTAGTTGTGACGCAGGGCTTCTAGATCGATCAGGGCACGGGCAGGACGCATGGCAGCAGACTTCTTGGCGGTCATGGGAATAAAAACCGGTGCTGGCTGGCGGCGTGAACCGCCAACAGCACCGGGAGAGGGATCTTTACAGCAGGTTACGGCAGCGCGGCGACGATGGAGATTTCCACCAGGATGTCCGGCCTGGCCATCTTCGCTTCGACTGTGGCACGGGCCGGCGCGGCGCCCTTGGGCAGCCACTGGTCCCACACCGAATTCATCCCGGCGAAGTGCGCCTCGATATCGTTCAGGTAGATCGTCGCCGACAGCAGATGCTGTTTGTCGGTACCGGCCAGATCCAGCAGACGCTCGATATTGGCGAGTACGTCGCGAGTCTGTTGTTCTACCCCGGCGTTGAAGTCATCACCGACCTGACCCGCCAGATACACGATGCCGTTGTGGCTGACGATCTGACTCATGCGCTCATTGGTGAGCTGGCGCTGGATTGCCATGCTTTGCGGACTCCTGGGTCTTGTTGCCATAACGGGAAATATCGAGGCCTTCGGCGCTGATCTGCGGTTTTTTCTTCGCCATCAGGTCAGCCAGCAGGCGACCGGAGCCGCACGCCATGGTCCAACCGAGGGTGCCGTGACCGGTGTTCAGAAACAGATTCTTGAACGGCGTGGCGCCGACGATCGGCGTGCCGTCCGGCGTGGTCGGACGCAGGCCGGTCCAGAAACTGGCTTCGGCCAGATTGCCGCCCTGAGGATAAAGGTCGTTGACGATCATCTCCAGGGTTTCGCGCCGACGCGGGTTCAGCGACAGGTCAAAACCGGCGATCTCCGCCATGCCGCCGACGCGGATGCGGTTGTCGAAACGGGTGATCGCGACCTTGTAGGTTTCGTCGAGAATGGTCGAAGTCGGGGCCATGGCCGGGTTGGTGATCGGCACGGTCAGCGAGTAGCCCTTCAACGGATACACCGGGGCCTTGATGCCCAGCGGCTTGAGCATTTGTGGCGAATAGCTGCCGAGGGCCAGCACATAGCGGTCGGCGGTTTCCAGCTTGCCGTCGATCCACACGCCGTTGATGCGGTCGCCGGCGAAGTCGAGGCGCTGAATGTCCTGGTTGAAACGGAATTCCACACCCAGGTTCACCGCCATTTCGGCGAGGCGGGTGGTGAAGATCTGGCAGTCGCCGGTCTGGTCGTTCGGCAGGCGCAGCGCACCAGCGAGGATGTCGGTAACGCTGGCCAGGGCCGGCTCGACGCGGGCAATGCCGGCGCGGTCGAGGACTTCGAACGGCACGCCGGACTCTTTCAGCACGGCGATGTCCTTGGCGGCGCCATCCAGCTGGGCCTGAGTGCGGAACAACTGAGTAGTACCGAGGCTGCGGCCTTCGTAGGCAATGCCGGTTTCGGCGCGCAATTCATCGAGGCAGTCACGACTGTACTCGGACAGACGCACCATGCGCTCCTTGTTCACCGCGTAACGGCTGGCGGTGCAGTTACGCAGCATCTGCGCCATCCACAGGTACTGGTCTATATCGGCGGTGGCCTTGATCGCCAGCGGTGCGTGGCGTTGCAGCAGCCACTTGATGGCCTTGAGCGGCACACCCGGTGCAGCCCACGGCGAGGCATAACCCGGCGAGACCTGGCCTGCGTTGGCGAAACTGGTCTCCATGGCCGCGGCTGGCTGCCGGTCGACCACCACCACTTCAAACCCGGCACGGGCCAGATAGTAAGCACTGGCGGTACCGATGACGCCGCTACCCAAGACCATAACGCGCATTTTTGTATCCCTCTCGCGGCGTGCCGCGTACGTCTGTTGTTAGAGCAATGATGCGCGCAGTGTAAAAAAGATTCGCCAGTGCTTTTCACTGTATAAGCGCCTATATTTGGCGACAATTCTCGGCAAAAACCCTTTTCACGGAGGCGCATCCCCTATGCGTACCAACACTCAGACCAAACGTGAGCTGGACAAGATCGACCGCAACATCTTGCGGATCCTGCAGGCGGACGGGCGGATATCATTCACTGAACTGGGCGAGAAGGTCGGGCTCTCCACCACGCCGTGCACCGAGCGGGTGCGGCGCCTGGAGCGCGAGGGAATCATCATGGGCTACAACGCCCGACTGAATCCTCAGCACTTGAAGGGCAGCCTGCTGGTATTTGTCGAGATCAGCCTCGACTACAAGTCCGGCGACACGTTCGAAGAATTCCGACGCGCCGTCTTGAAGCTGCCCCACGTGCTGGAATGCCACCTGGTGTCAGGAGATTTCGACTATCTGGTAAAGGCGCGGATTTCCGAGATGGCTTCGTACCGCAAGCTGCTGGGCGACATCCTGCTCAAGCTGCCGCACGTGCGCGAATCCAAGAGCTACATCGTGATGGAAGAAGTGAAAGAGAGCCTGAGCCTGCCGATTCCGGACTGATTGCTCAGACCAGCACCTGCCGATTCGAAGCCATGTACTCGAATACCTGCTTCTCGACCCGCGGATGAATCAGCTCCACCGGCCGTCGGCCGTTGGGGCACGGCAAGGTCGGGGTGGTACCGAACAACCGGCAGATCAGCGGCCGCTCGTCATACACCGTGCAGCCGTTCGGCCCCAGGTGCACACAGTTGAGCTCTTCCATGGCCGCGTCCTGCTCGGCGCGAGTCTTGCGTGGCAACCGGGCCATTTCCTCGGGCGAGGTGGTCACCGGCCCGCAGCAGTCGTGACAGCCCGGCACGCACTCGAACGTGGGAATCTGCTGACGCAGGGTGCGGATTTTCTGACTGTTGCAGCTCATTGCAGCGGTAACCGGAGCGAAATAGGCGGCAATTGTGCCGCAAAAGCCGTGATCCAGACACCACAGGCCGACCAATGTTGCCCGGCCTCGGGCCTGCGGCTTATGCTCCGTCAAATTTTCTCGACACCCGCTCAGGATGACGCCCATGAATGCCCGCGCCCACGCCTTCGCGAGCCAACCCCACGTTGCCTCTTACTACGCCGCCAGCAGCCTGCCGCAGCCCGACCATCCGGTGCTGCAAGGCGAACTGATCGCCGACGTGTGCGTGGTCGGTGGCGGTTTCTCCGGGCTGAACACCGCGCTGGAACTGGCAGAACGCGGCTTGAGCGTCGTGCTGCTGGAAGCGCACCGGATCGGCTGGGGCGCCAGCGGACGCAACGGCGGGCAACTGATTCGCGGGGTCGGTCATGGCCTCGACCAGTTCGCCAACGTGATCGGCGCCGACGGCGTGCGTCAGATGAAACTCATGGGCCTGGAAGCGGTGGAAATCGTCCGCCAGCGCGTCGAGAAATTTCAGATCCTCTGCGACCTGACCTGGGGTTACTGCGACCTCGCCAACAAACCGTCCGACCTGGAAGGCTTCGCCGAAGACGCCGAAGAACTGCGCAGTCTCGGCTACCGCTACGAACCCCGTCTGCTGCAAGCGAACGAAATGCACACGGTCGTCGGCTCCAAGCGTTACGTCGGCGGTCTGATCGACATGGGCTCCGGTCATTTGCACCCGTTGAACCTTGCATTGGGCGAAGCCGCAGCGGCGCAGCAACTGGGGGTGAAGCTGTTCGAACAATCGGCGGTCACCCGCATCGACTACGGCCCCGAAGTCCGGGTACACACGGCGCAAGGTTCAGTGCGAGCGGAAACGCTGGTGCTCGGCTGCAATGCCTATCTCAACAACCTGAATCCGCAACTCAGCGGCAAGGTGCTGCCGGCCGGCAGCTATATCATCGCCACCGAACCCCTGAGCGAAGCACAGGCTCGAGAACTGCTGCCGCAGAACATGGCAGTCTGCGACCAGCGGGTGGCGCTGGATTACTACCGGCTCTCGGCGGACCGGCGCCTGCTGTTCGGCGGTGCCTGCCATTATTCGGGGCGTGATCCAAAGGACATCGGCGCGTACATGCGGCCCAAAATGCTGGAAGTGTTCCCGCAGCTCGCCTCAGCGAAGATCGATTATCAGTGGGGCGGGATGATCGGCATCGGTGCCAACCGCCTGCCGCAGATTGGCCGGCTAAGCGATCAGCCGAACGTGTATTACGCCCAGGCCTATTCCGGTCACGGCGTAAATGCCACGCACCTGGCGGGCAAGCTGCTGGCCGAGGCTATCAGCGGCCAGCACGGCGGTGGCTTTGATCTGTTCGCCAAAGTGCCGCACATCACCTTCCCCGGCGGCAAGCATCTACGCTCGCCGCTGCTGGCGTTGGGGATGTTGTGGCATCGGCTCAAAGAGCTGGTCTGAGCTCGTTCCCACGCTCCTGCGTGGGAATGCATCCAGTGACGCTCTGCGTCACAGCGGACGCGGAGCGTCCGGGGCGGCGCTCCCACGCAGAGCGTGGGAACGATCCTTCTAGATCCGCCAGAACGGCTTCAACCCCTCCTCCAGCGCCTGCTCCCGAGTCAGCCCGACATCCTTGAGCTGCTCCGGCGAGAGCCCGAGCAGGGCCTTGCGCGTGTGCAGACGATGCCAGAACAGGCCCCAGCGACTCAGGCCGGACGGTGCGTTGCGCAATATCTCGTTGCGCGCCTTGTCCTGTTGCCCCGCCTCCAGTACCCGACTGTGTAACGTCAGCCGCACATCGCTCAAGCCGTTCATTTTTTGTCGCTCCTGTTTACTTGGGTAGCCAGAGATTCCATGATGCGCGGGCCGACAAAAGCATTACAGATTCAACGCATCTGTATTATTTCCATACAGATTTGCTGTCTCCGGGACTGAATTGTCGATTTACGCCGCATCTGTACTGGTTTTTCGAATCACCTGCATCGAGGCAGTGCCATGACCCTGTATGTGAACCTTGCCGAACTGCTCGGCACCCGCATCGAACAAGGCTTCTACCGTCCTGGTGATCGCCTGCCGTCGGTGCGCGCCTTGAGCGTAGAACATGGGGTCAGCCTGAGCACGGTGCAGCAGGCCTATCGAATGCTGGAAGACAGCGGCCTAGCCACCCCGAAACCCAAATCCGGGTACTTCGTGCCGGTCGGCCGCGAGCTTCCCGAACTGCCGGCAATCGGGCGTCCGGCCCAGCGCCCGGTGGAGATTTCCCAGTGGGATCAAGTGCTGGAACTGATTCGCGCCGTACCGCGCAAGGACGTCGTGCAACTCGGTCGCGGCATGCCGGACATCTCGTCACCGACGATGAAACCGCTGCTGCGCGGACTGGCCCGTATCAGCCGCCGTCAGGACATGCCCGGTCTGTATTACGACAACATCCACGGCACCCTCGAACTGCGCGAACAGATCGCCCGATTGATGCTCGATTCCGGCTGCCAGTTGAGCGCCAGCGACCTCGTCGTCACCACCGGTTGCCACGAAGCGCTGTCCACCAGCATCCACGCGATCTGCGAGCCCGGGGATATCGTCGCGGTGGACTCGCCGAGCTTTCACGGCGCCATGCAGACCCTCAAGGGGCTGGGCATGAAAGCCCTGGAAATCCCCACCGACCCGCTCACCGGCATCAGTCTCGAAGCACTGGAACTGGCGCTGGAGCAATGGCCGATCAAGGTCATCCAGCTCACGCCCAACTGCAACAACCCCCTCGGCTACATCATGCCGGAGTCGCGCAAACGTGCGTTGCTGACGCTGGCACAGCGCTTCGACGTGGCGATCATCGAGGACGATGTGTATGGCGAACTGGCCTACACCTACCCGCGTCCGCGCACGATCAAATCCTTCGACGAAGACGGTCGCGTGCTGCTGTGCAGCTCGTTTTCCAAGACCCTCGCGCCGGGGCTGCGCATCGGCTGGGTCGCGCCGGGCCGCTACCTCGAACGGGTGTTGCACATGAAATACATCAGCACCGGTTCCACCGCACCACAGCCACAGATTGCCATCGCCGAATTTCTCAAGGCCGGCCACTTCGAACCGCATTTGCGGCGGATGCGCACTCAATATCAGCGCAATCGCGACGTGATGATCGACTGGGTGACCCGTTATTTCCCTGCCGGCACCCGCGCCAGCCGTCCACAGGGCAGCTTCATGCTCTGGGTCGAATTGCCGGAAGGTTTCGATACCCTGAAACTGAATCGTGCGCTGCACGATCAGGGCGTACAGATTGCCGTCGGCAGCATTTTTTCCGCCTCGGGCAAGTATCGCAATTGCCTGCGCATGAACTACGCTGCGAAGCCGACACCGCTCATCGAAGAAGCCGTGCGCAAAGTCGGTGCGGCGGCGATCAAATTGCTCGCAGAAACCGACTGACCTTTTTCAAAAGCCCCGCGTCCATATGCCGACCCTTGCTGCCAATCGGAACGATCCCGCGTGAGCCTCAGACAGCCCCTGCTTGCCCTGCCTCTACTCGCCGCGCTCCTGGGCGGTTGCGCGACCCTCGACGTGCCACGCGAGCCAAGCCAGGCATTGCCGGCCTCGGCATCGAGTTTCGGACGCTCCATCCAGGCCCAGGCCGCACCGTACAAAGGTCAGTCGGGGTTTCGCCTGCTGTCCAACAGCACCGAAGCCTTCACCGCCCGCGCCGAGCTGATCCGCAATGCCCAGAGCAGCCTCGACCTGCAGTACTACATCGTCCACGACGGCATCAGCACCCGCATGCTGGTGGAAGAAGTGTTGAAGGCTGCCGACCGTGGCGTACGGGTGCGGATTCTGCTGGATGACACCACCAGCGACGGCCTCGATTTGATCATTGCCACGCTGGCAGCGCATCCGAACATCCAGATCCGCCTGTTCAATCCACTGCACCTGGGCCGCAGCACCGGCGTGACCCGGACCGCTGGCCGGTTGTTCAACCTGTCGCAGCAACACCGACGGATGCATAACAAACTGTGGCTGGCGGACAACAGCGCCGCGATCGTCGGCGGACGTAATCTGGGTGACGAGTATTTCGATGCCGAGCCCAACCTGAACTTCACCGACATCGACATGCTCAGCGTCGGACCGGTCGCCGAACAACTCGGGCACGGCTTCGATCAATACTGGAACAGCGCCCTGAGCAAGCCGATCGAGGAATTCCTCTCCAGCAAGCCCTCGGCCAAGGATCTGCAAAACACCCGCACGCGCCTGGAAGAATCCCTGGAGGAAACCCGCAAACAGAATCACGCGCTCTACCAACAGCTGATGACCTTCACCACTCATCCGCGCATGGACATCTGGCGGCGGGAGCTGATCTGGGCCTGGAACCAGGCGCTGTGGGACGCACCGAGCAAGGTGCTGGCGGACGGCGAACCAGATCCGCAGCTGCTGCTGACCACGCAACTGGCACCGGAGCTGCGGAGTGTGAGCAAAGAACTGATGATGATTTCCGCGTACTTCGTGCCGGGCCAGCCGGGCCTGGTTTACCTGACCGGACGGGCTGATGCGGGCGTGTCGGTGAGCCTGCTGACCAACTCGCTGGAAGCCACCGACGTGCCAGCGGTACACGGGGGTTATGCGCCGTATCGCAAGGCATTGCTGGAGCATGGCGTGAAGCTGTTTGAGCTGCGGCGCCAGCCTGGGGATAACTTCGGCAGTGGCCCGCACTTGTTTTACAGCAAGTCGTTTCGTGGCTCGGACTCCAGCCTGCACAGCAAGGCGATGATCTTCGACGGGAAAAAATCGTTTATTGGCTCATTCAACTTCGACCCGCGCTCGGTGCTGTGGAACACCGAAGTCGGCGTGCTGGTGGACAGCCCCGAACTGGCTGCCCATGTTCGGGATCTGGCCTTGCAGGGCATGGCGCCGGCGCTGAGCTACGAGGCAAAACTTCAAAATGGAAAAATCGTCTGGGTCACCGAAGACAACGGCCAGATGCACACGCTGACCAAGGAACCCGGCAGCTGGTGGCGGCGCTTCAATGCCTGGTTCAGCACCACGGTAGGCCTGGAGCGGATGCTGTAGTCATCCGCCCCGGCCAAGGCGTCAGGCAGGCTCCGGCACCTTGCCGAACGCCCCTTGCCGCAACAGCAGAATCACCAGCCCGAACGCCCCGGCGGCCATGAACCAAGGCAACGCGTGCCCGCTGATCCATTGACTGCCCGCTCCCGCTGCCAATGGCCCGATCAGACAACCAACGCCCCACAACTGCGCGACATGCGCATTGGCGCGTACCAGCGCATCGTCGCGGTAGCGCTCGCCGATCAAGATCAGCGACAGCGTGAACAAGCCACCGGCACTGGCGCCGAACAACACCCACAACGGCCAGATCAGCAAGGTGTCGAGCAGTATGGGAATCGCCAGGCTCGACAACATCAGGACCACCGCGCAACCGGCGAACAAGCTCCGCCGTGACAGGTAATCGGCCAGCGCCCCGATGGGCAACTGCAGCAGCGCATCGCCCACCACCACGGTGCTGACCATCGCCAGCGCGATTTCCGCCGTGAAGCCCTGTTGCAGGCAGTACACCGGCAACAGAGTCAGGATCATCGCCTCGAACGCGGCGAACAGCGACACCGCCCAGGCAATCGCCGGCAACTCGCGACTGAAACCCCACAGATCGCCGAAGGTCACGCTGCTGGCCTCGCTGCTCGGCGCCCCGCTGCGTCCCAGCAACAACAACGGTGAAGTCATCAGCAGAGCGACCCCGACCCAAAAGCCGTAATCATGTTCGGTGCCGAGCGCGCCCAGCAGCAACGGACCAGACAGTTGGCTCAACGCATAACTGCTGCCATACAGCGCCACCAGCCGTCCGCGCCACTGCTCGACCACCAGCTGGTTGATCCAGCTTTCGCCGAGGATGAAGACGATGGTCAGGATCACCCCGATCATCAAGCGCAGCACCAGCCAGATCGGGTAGCTCGGCAGCAGCGCCAACAGACCGATGGACAATGCCCCGCCCCATAGGCACAGACGCATCAGGTTCGCCGTGCCGAAGCGCGCCGCCAGATGACTCGACACCTTCGCTCCCAGCAACACGCCAATGGCCGGCATCGCCGCCATCACACCGATGGCGAACGAACCATAACCCCAGCCTTCCAGACGCAACGACACCAACGGCATGCTGACGCCAAGGGCCAGGCCAACACTCAAGACAGACGCCAACACGGCGAAATACGTCGCCCAACGCATGGTCCACGCTCCTGTGGATATTTTTTATTCACACAAAACCAATGTGGGAGCGAGCCTGCTCGCGAAAGCGGCGTCAAATTCAACATGTATGTCGACTGTCACACCGCTTTCGCGAGCAGGCTCGCTCCCACATGGGATCTCTGTTTCGTCAGGGAGCCCGGGGTGCCCGGGCTCCCCTCAACGGTTTACAGCTTGATCCAGGTCGCCTTCAGCTCGGTGTATTTGTCAAACGCGTGCAGCGACTTGTCGCGGCCGTTGCCCGACTGTTTGAAGCCGCCGAACGGTGCGGTCATGTCGCCGCCATCGTACTGGTTGACCCACACGCTGCCGGCACGCAATGCCTTGGCGGTGAGGTGCGCCTTGGAAATGTCCCGAGTCCAGACCGCTGCCGCCAGGCCGTAAGGCGTGTCGTTGGCGATGCTGATCGCTTCCTCGGCCGTGTCGAAGGCGATGACCGACAGCACCGGGCCAAAGATCTCTTCCTGGGCAATCTTCATCGCGTTACTCACGCCGTCGAAAATCGTCGGTTCAACGTAGGTGCCACCGGTTTCCTGAAGAATGCGCTTGCCGCCGGCCACCAGTTTGGCGCCGTCAGTGTGGCCCGACTCGATGTAGGACAGCACGGTGTTCATCTGCTGGGTATCGACCAGCGCACCGACATTGGTGGCCGGGTCCAGCGGATTGCCCGGTTTCCAGGCTTTCAGCGCCTCGATCACCATCGGCAGGAATTTGTCCTTGATCGAACGCTCGACCAGCAGACGGGAACCGGCGGTGCAGACCTCGCCCTGGTTGAAGGCGATGGCGCTGGCGGCGGATTCGGCCGCAGCCTGCAGGTCCGGTGCATCGGCAAATACGATGTTCGGGCTCTTGCCACCGGCTTCCAGCCAGACGCGCTTCATGTTCGATTCGCCGGAGTAGATCATCAGTTGTTTGGCGATTTTGGTCGAACCGGTGAACACCAGGGTATCGACGTCCATGTGCAACGCGAGCGCCTTGCCGACGGTATGGCCATAACCTGGCAGCACGTTGAACACGCCTTTCGGAATACCGGCCTCGACCGCCAGGGCGGCGATGCGGATGGCCGTCAGCGGAGACTTTTCCGATGGCTTGAGAATCACCGAGTTACCGGTCGACAGCGCCGGACCCAGTTTCCAGCAGGCCATCATCAACGGGAAGTTCCACGGCACGATGGCACCGACCACGCCCACTGGCTCGCGGGTGACCAGACCCAGTTGGTCGTGCGGAGTAGCGGCGACTTCGTCGTAGATCTTGTCGATCGCTTCACCGCTCCAGCTCAGCGCTTGCGCCGCGCCCGGGACGTCGATGTACAACGAATCGCTGATCGGTTTGCCCATGTCGAGGGTTTCGAGCAGGGCCAGTTCTTCGGCGTGCTGCTTGAGCAGGCCAGCAAAACGGATCATGGTGGCTTTGCGTTTGGTCGGCGCCAGGCGCGACCAGACGCCGGAATTGAAGGTGGCGCGGGCGTTTTCCACTGCGCGCTGGGCGTCGGCGGCGTCACAACTGGCAATCTTGCCCAGCAGACGGCCATCGACCGGGCTGATGCACTCGAAAGTCTCGCCGGAGACGGCATCGGTGTACTCGCCATTGAGGTAGGCGCGACCTTCGATCTTCAGGTCACGGGCGCGTTGTTCCCAGTCGGCACGAGTCAGGGTGGTCATTCGAGTGTCCTCCTCTTGTTGAGTACGAGCGCCGCGCGATCTTCGCCGGCGTCCTCAGGAATTCTGCCCGGCCAGCCTGTTTTCGGCCCAAGGCACCCGCCACCCTAAACCAGCGGCCGGGGTTGTTTCAATATATTTGACATAAGCTCGCCATACGGCCTTGCGGTGTTCATTTTAATAAACATAGACTTTGGCCCTTTCAAGCCACCGCGCCGTCACCACAGGAGAAAACAACAATGAACATCCAGAACGTCGTCGACATCAGCCTGACCATGGACCAGGCCGAACGCTATCGGCCTGATCCGGTCAAGGTACTGAAAGGCGATCCCGAGCAGGCGGTGTTCAATCAGTACGACAGCCCTTGCGGGCAGATGGGCGTCGGCGTGTGGGAAGGCGCGGTCGGTCAGTGGACCGTGAATTACACCGAGCATGAATACTGCGAAATCCTGCAGGGTGTTTCAGTGCTGCGAGACAGCGAAGGCAATGCCAAGACCCTGCGTGTGGGCGACCGCTTCGTGATCCCGGCCGGTTTCAGTGGCACCTGGGAAGTGCTGGAAGCCTGCCGCAAGGTCTATGTGATCTTCGAACAGAAGGCCTGAGGCCTTTCGCCAGGCAACAAAAAAGGCCCGTATCGTGAGATACGGGCCTTTTTCGTCGGTCGGGAAAATCAATTACTTGATTTTGCCTTCCTTGTAGATCACGTGCTTGCGAACAACCGGATCATATTTCTTGATCTCGATTTTGTCCGGGGTAGTACGCTTGTTCTTGTCGGTAGTGTAGAAGTGACCAGTACCGGCGCTCGAGATCAAACGAATCAATTCACGCATGATTAGCTCCCTTAGATCTTGCCGTCGCGACGCAGCTCGGCCAGCACAACGCTGATGCCACGCTTGTCGATGATGCGCATGCCTTTGGCGGAAACGCGCAGGCGTACGAAACGTTTCTCTTCTTCAACCCAGAAGCGGTGATGCTGCAGGTTCGGCAGGAAACGACGACGGGTTTTGTTGTTTGCGTGGGAAATGTTATTCCCGGTTACCGGACCCTTACCGGTAACTTGACATACTCTAGACATGCCTCAGCCCTCTAAAACCACATGCCCAACCCGGCATGGGTTGGCCGCTTAATCTCTAGTCATTGTGGCGCCAGGCGCCGCGATTCTTTAGAGGTCTTACCGGCTACACCTACAAGCGAAGGAACCGGGCCCCTAGAAAAGAGCGCTGCTTTATACCAGAAAGACCACGGAGCAACAACTTTCCGTGCGCAATGAATGGCTAAAAAGCCGTTTTTCTCGCCTGCAAGCGCCTTGGGTAAAGGCTGCCGGCAATTTTTACCATTCGTCGAAGAAAATCGATCATACCTGCAATCGCGACTTTTCCTGCCGTCATTTCGGACATTTTCCCCGCTCCCATGCCCCGAAAAAGCAAAAAGGGGATAGTCATTTGCAATCGCGACCACTAGGGTAGGCCTTTTCCAGACTGCACTTGCAGATGGGCCTTCGATCTGTAAAGGAAGCCGACCATGCGCCTCGCTGCCCTCCCCCTGCTGCTCGCCCCGTTAATGCTGAGCCCCCTGGCCCATGCCGCCGCCCTGAGCGTGTGCACCGAGGCCAGCCCCGAAGGGTTCGACGTGGTGCAGTACAACTCGCTGACCACCACCAACGCCTCGGCCGATGTGTTGATGAACCGCCTGGTGGACTTCGATACGGCGACCGGAAAAGTGGTCCCGAGCCTGGCCGACAGCTGGGAAGTCAGCACCGACGGCCTGACTTATATATTCAAACTGCACCCGCAGGTGAAATTCCACAGCACCGAGTACTTCAAGCCGACCCGCGAACTGACCGCCGAAGACGTCAAATTCAGCTTCGACCGCATGCTCGACCCGGCCAATCCATGGCACAAGGTCGCCCAGAGCGGCTTTCCCCACGCTCAGTCGATGCAGTTGCCCAGCCTGATCAAGAAGATCGACGCGCTGGATCCGCTGACCGTGCGTTTTACCCTCGACCATCCGGACTCGACATTCCTGGCGACCCTGAGCATGGGCTTCGCCTCGATCTACTCCGCCGAGTACGCCGACAAACTGCTGAAGGCCGGCACTACCGACAAGCTCAACAGCCAGCCGATCGGCACCGGCCCGTTCGTGTTCACCCGGTTCCAGAAAGACGCATCGGTTCGCTACAGGGCCAACCCGGATTACTTCGGCGGCAAGCCAGCGGTGGATCCGCTGATCTTCGCCATCACCCCGGACGCCAACGTGCGTCTGCAAAAGCTGCGGCGTAACGAATGCCAGATTGCCCTGTCGCCCAAACCACTGGACGTGCAGGCCGCCAAGGAAGAGCCGATGCTGAAAGTCGAAAAGACTGACGCGTTCATGACCGCATTCGTCGGCATCAACAGTCAGCATCCGCCGCTGGACAAGCCGGAAGTGCGTCAGGCGATCAACCTCGCCTTCGACAAGGCCAATTACCTCAAGGCCGTGTTCGAAGATACCGCCGAACCCGCCAACGGCCCGTACCCGCCGAATACCTGGAGCTACGCCAAGAATTTGCCGGGCTACCCGCACGATGTGGCCAAAGCCAAAGCCTTACTGGCCAAGGCCGGCCTGAAGGACGGTTTCCAGACCACCATCTGGACGCGCCCGTCCGGCAGCCTGCTCAACCCGAACCCGAGCCTTGGCGCGCAATTGCTGCAATCGGACCTGGCGGAAATCGGCATTCAGGCGGAAATCCGCGTGATCGAATGGGGCGAACTGATTCGTCGTGCCAAGGCCGGCGAACACGACCTGCTGTTCATGGGCTGGGCCGGTGACAACGGCGACCCGGACAACTTCCTCACTCCGCAGTTTTCCTGCGCGGCGGTGAAGTCCGGGACCAACTTCGCCCGCTACTGCAACGCTGATCTGGACAAGCTGATCAGTGCCGGCAAGACCACCAGCGAGCAAGGCGTACGCACCAAGCTGTATGAGCAGGCGCAGACGCAGATCCAACAGCAGGCCTTGTGGCTGCCGCTGGCGCATCCGACGGCGTATGCGCTGACACGCAAGGACGTGCAGGGGTATTCGGTGAGCCCGTTCGGGCGGCAGGATTACTCCAAGGTTACCCTTAAGTAATCCGCCCCGGCTTGCAGCGACTGCAGTCGCTGCAAGCTACATCCAGCCACACTCCGCCATCGACAACGGCTCCCCATCGCCAACGATGAAGTGATCGAGCACCCGCACGTCGATCAGTTCCAGAGCCTTCTGCAGGCGTTTGGTCAGCAAACGGTCTGCCTGACTGGGATCGCTGTTCCCCGACGGGTGGTTATGACACAGGATCACGGCCGCCGCGTTATTGGCCAACGAGCGCTTCACCACTTCACGGGGATGCACGGCGGTGTTGTCGATGGAGCCACGAAACAGCGGCTCGAACGTCAGCACTTGATGCTTGGAATCCAGAAACAGGCAGCCGAACACTTCGTGCGGCTCGTGGCGCAGCATGGCCTTGAGGTAATCACGGACCACTTGCGGATTCTCCAGCGCCGTTTTCTGCCGCATGCGCTCGGCCAAGTGCCGCCGCCCCATCTCCAGCACAGCTTGCAACTGGGCGAACTTCGCCGGCCCCAGGCCCAATTGTTCGCTGAACGCACCGAGATCAGCCTCCAGCAACGCACGCAGGCTGCCGAACTGATTCAACAAGTGTCGCGCCAGATCCACCGCGCTTTTACCGGCTACGCCGGTCCGTAGAAAAATCGCCAGCAATTCGGCATCGGAAAGACTTCCCGAGCCCTGTTCAAGCAGCTTCTCCCGCGGCCTTTCCGCCGCCGGCCAATCGCGAATACTCATACACACTCCTTGTCTATGGGCGCCGCTGTTCCATAGCGGTCGCTGTGATATCGTAGCCCATCTTTTTTGCGGGCGAATTCACCCTGGGGAGGGGGTTTCGCCACGCATGTCACCCACGAAATGAAAGGCAGACCTATGCAGCGGCTGTATCGGAAACGCATCGTTCTGGGCGTCGGCGGCGGCATCGCTGCCTACAAGAGCGCCGATCTTGTGCGCCGCCTGATCGATCAGGGCGCCGAGGTGCGCGTGGTCATGACCCGTGGCGGCAGCGAATTCATCACCCCGCTGACCATGCAGGCCCTGTCCGGCCACCCGGTTCACCTGGACTTGCTCGACCCGGCCGCCGAAGCGGCAATGGGCCACATCGAACTGGCCAAATGGGCCGACCTGGTGCTGATCGCCCCGGCCACCGCCGACCTGCTCGCCCGTCTGGCCCAAGGCATCGCCAATGATCTGCTGACCACGCTGGTGCTGGCCACCGACGCCATCGTCGCAGTCGCTCCGGCCATGAACCAGGCCATGTGGCGCGACCCGGCGACCCAGGCCAACCTGCAACTCCTCGAAAGCCGTGGCCTGAAGACCTTCGGCCCGGCTTCAGGCAGCCAGGCCTGCGGCGATGTCGGCATGGGCCGCATGATGGAAGCCACCGATCTGGCCCAGCTCGCGGCGGACTGCTTCCAGCGTCAGGCACTGACCGGCAAGCATGTGGTGATCACCGCCGGCCCGACCCAGGAAAACATCGACCCGGTGCGCTACATCACCAACCACAGCTCCGGCAAAATGGGCTTCGCTCTGGCTGAAGCGGCGGTGGAAGCCGGCGCCCGCGTCACGCTGATCAGCGGCCCGGTGCATTTGCCGACGCCGGATCGCGTCACCCGCATCGACGTCGTTAGCGCCCGCGACATGCTCGCTGCCTGCGAAGCCGCGATCCCTTGCGACATCTTTATCGCCTCGGCGGCAGTCGCGGACTACCGTCCGGAAGTCGTCGCCCCGCAAAAACTCAAGAAAGATCCTACGAGCGGTGACGGCTTCGTCCTGCAAATGGTACGTAACCCGGACATCCTGGCCACCATCGCCACCCGTCCTGACCGTCCGTTCAGTGTCGGTTTCGCCGCCGAGACCGAACACCTGCTCGACTACGCTGCGCGCAAGCTGAAGGACAAGAATCTCGACCTGATCGTCGCCAACGACGTCGCCAACCCGAGCATCGGTTTCAACAGCGAAGAAAACGCCTGCAGCGTCATCGACCGTGGGCTGCACGCCACGGTTTTCGCCCAGACCAGCAAGAGCAAGATCGCTCGCCAGCTCGTCACCTTTATCGCCGAACGTCTGAACCAGGTTTAATTTACATGCACGCTTTGCAAGCCAAGATCCTTGACCCACGCATCGGTACCGAATTCCCGCTGCCGCAATACGCCACACCGGGCTCCGCCGGCCTCGACCTGCGCGCCATGCTGGAACAGGACATCGTGATCAAGCCGGGTGAAACCGTGCTGATCCCTACCGGGCTGTCGGTGTACATCGGCGACCCGAACCTCGCCGCACTGATCCTGCCGCGCTCGGGCATGGGCCATAAGCACGGCATCGTGCTGGGCAATCTGGTCGGCCTGATCGACTCTGACTACCAGGGCCCGCTGATGGTCTCCTGCTGGAACCGCGGCCAGACCGAATTCACCATGCCGGTGGGCGAGCGCCTGGCGCAGCTGGTGCTGGTGCCCGTGGTGCAGGCGCACTTCGAAATGGTTGAAGAGTTCGTCGAAACCGAACGTGGCGCGGGTGGTTTCGGCCACTCCGGCACCAAGTAACCGAGGAAAATCCATTGTGGCGAGGGAGCTTGCTCCCGCTTGGGTGCGCAGCACCCATAAGATTTCGGGTCTACTTCGCGCCCCGCCGGGAGCAAGCGCCCTCGCCACAAATAGATTGCTCTTCGAAATTGGTTTTACCGCCGCAAATCAAGGCATTGGCAGGACAAAGCCACGCCGGACAAGGCGTCATGGCCCTTTCACACCACGAACTCTCTGTGAAAACCGCCGTCATACCCTTCAGTTTGAGCCAGCCGTCGAGATGATTCGTCGGTGTGTCCCGCCACTTTCGAGATGGAGCATTTCCGCAGATGAGCACCCCCGCCCAAGTCGCCCCGCAGCTTCCCGACAGCATCTTCCGCGCTTATGACATTCGCGGCACCGTGCCGGAATTCCTCAATGCCGAAACCGCCTACTGGATCGGCCGCGCCATCGGCTCCCAGAGCCTGGCCCAGGGAGAACCGAACGTATCCGTCGGTCGTGACGGTCGCCTGTCCGGCCCGGAACTGGTCGCAGAACTGATTCGCGGCATCGCCGAAAGCGGCTGCCATGTCAGCGACGTCGGCCTGGTGCCGACGCCTGCGCTGTACTACGCCGCCAACGTGCTGGCCGGCAAATCCGGCGTGATGCTCACAGGCAGCCACAACCCGTCGAATTACAACGGTTTCAAGATCGTGATCGCCGGCGACACCCTGGCCAACGAACAGATCCAGGTGCTGCATGAGCGCATCAAAAGCGGCGATCTGAGCAGCGGCACAGGCAGCGTGACCCAGGTCGAGGTCCTCGACCGCTACACCACCGAAATCGTCCAGGACATCAAACTGGCCCGACGCCTGAAAGTCGTGGTCGACTGCGGCAACGGCGCGGCCGGCGTAATCGCCCCGCAGCTGATCGAGGCGCTGAACTGCGAAGTCATCCCGTTGTTCTGCGAAGTCGACGGCAACTTCCCGAACCACCACCCGGACCCGGGCAAACCGGAAAACCTCGTCGACCTGATCGCCAGGGTCAAGGAAACCAAGGCCGACATCGGTCTGGCCTTCGACGGCGACGGCGACCGCGTCGGCGTGGTGACCAACACTGGCAGCATCGTGTTCCCGGATCGCCTGCTGATGCTGTTCGCCCGCGACGTGCTGGCCCGCAACCCGGGCGCGGAAATCATCTTCGACGTCAAATGCACTCGCCGACTGATCCCGCTGATCAAGGAATATGGCGGCCGGTCGCTAATGTGGAAGACCGGTCACTCGTTGATCAAAAAGAAAATGAAGCAGTCCGGCGCGTTGCTGGCCGGCGAAATGAGCGGACACATCTTCTTCAAGGAACGCTGGTTCGGTTTCGACGACGGCATTTACAGCGCCGCACGGCTGCTGGAAATCCTCAGCAAGGAAAAATCCGACGCGGAAACGCTGTTCGCGACCTTCCCGAACGATATTTCCACGCCGGAAATCAATATCCATGTGACCGAAGAGAGCAAATTCAGCATCATTGATGCACTGCACGATGCGCAGTGGGGTTCAGGCGCCGACCTGACCACCATTGACGGCGTGCGGGTCGATTACGCCAAAGGCTGGGGCCTGGTGCGCGCGTCCAACACCACACCGGTGCTGGTGCTGCGCTTCGAGGCCGATGACGAGGCTGAATTGCAGCGCATCAAGGCTGTGTTCCATGCCCAGTTGAAACGCGTTGCACCTGATCTCCAACTACCGTTCTGATTCACCCGGAGCCCTGAATGACCCTCGAACGCGAAGCCGCCGCCCAAACCGCCAAGGTCCTGTCCGAAGCGTTGCCTTACATCCGACGTTATGTCGGCAAGACCCTGGTGATCAAATACGGCGGCAACGCGATGGAAAGCGAGGAGCTGAAAACCGGCTTCGCCCGCGACATCGTCTTGATGAAAGCCGTGGGCATCAACCCGGTGGTGGTTCACGGCGGCGGCCCGCAGATCGGTGATCTGCTCAAGCGCCTGTCGATCGAAAGCCACTTCGTCGACGGCATGCGCGTCACCGACGCGGCGACGATGGACGTGGTGGAAATGGTCCTTGGCGGCCAGGTCAACAAAAGCATCGTCAACCTGATCAACCGTCACGGCGGCAGCGCCATCGGCCTGACCGGCAAAGACGCCGGACTGATCCGGGCGAAGAAGCTCACCGTCACCCGCCAGACCCCGGAGATGACCCAGCCGGAAATCATCGACATCGGTCAGGTGGGCGAAGTGGTCGGGATCAACACCGAACTGCTGAACCTGCTGGTCAAAGGCAACTTCATCCCGGTGATCGCGCCGATCGGCGTGGGTGAAAACGGCGAGTCGTACAACATCAACGCCGACCTGGTGGCCGGTAAAGTCGCCGAAGCGCTGAAAGCCGAGAAGCTGATGCTGCTAACCAACATCGCCGGCCTGATGGACAAGTCGGGCAAGGTTCTGACCGGCCTGAGCACCCAGCAGGTCGACGACCTGATCGCCGACGGCACCATCTACGGCGGCATGCTGCCGAAGATCCGCTGCGCACTGGAAGCGGTTCAGGGCGGCGTGGGCAGCTCGCTGATCATCGACGGCCGCGTGCCGAACGCTATCCTGCTGGAAATCTTCACCGACACCGGTGTGGGCACGCTGATCAGCAATCGCAAGCGTCCGTAAGCGATCGCGTAAATGGAAAGACCCCGCTCAGCCTGACTGAGCGGGGTCTTTTTTTTGCCTGGAAGAAGCGATCAGACGCCGAACTGGGCGCGATAGGCTTCAACGGCAGGCAGATGCTGCTTGAGCTGCGGATCGTCGGCCAGGAACTCCAGCACCTGGTTAAGCGACACGATGCTGATGACCGGGATGCCGAAATCACGCTCGACTTCCTGGATGGCCGACAGCTCGCCATTGCCGCGCTCCTGACGGTTCAGGGCGATCAGCACGCCAGCGGCCCTGGCGCCGTCCTGCGAGGCAATGATCTGCATCACCTCACGGATCGCGGTACCCGCGGTGATCACGTCGTCGATGATCAGCACGTCGCCGGTCAGCGGCGCACCGACCAGGCTGCCACCTTCGCCGTGAGCCTTGGCTTCCTTGCGGTTGAAGCACCATGGCAGGTCACGGTTGTGGTGCTCGGCCAATGCCACGGCAGTGGTGGCTGCCAGCGGAATGCCCTTGTAGGCCGGGCCGAACAGCACGTCGAAAGGAATCCCGCTGTCAGTGATGGCGGCGGCGTAGAAACGACCCAGTTGCGCCAACGCGGAACCCGAGTTGAACAGGCCGGCATTAAAGAAGTAAGGGCTGGTGCGCCCGGACTTCAGGGTAAACTCACCGAAGCGCAAAACGCCGCGATCGATGGCAAAACGAATGAAATCGCGCTGATACGCCTGCATGAAAAAAACCCCAAATACCACGGATTTAGCTAATTAGCTTGACGCCGTGTATCATACACGCACGCGATTTTTGGGGCCATTTATGCGGATCATCAGTGTGAACGTCAATGGTATTCAGGCTGCAGTCGAGCGCGGTTTGCTCAGTTGGCTGCAGGCACAGAATGCCGACGTCATCTGCCTGCAGGACACCCGTGCCTCCGCCTTTGAACTGGATGACCCAGCCTTCCAACTGGACGGCTACTTCCTTTATGCCTGCGATGCTGAAGTCCCTGCCCAAGGCGGCGTGGCTTTGTATTCGCGGTTGCAACCGAAGGCTGTCATCAGCGGTCTCGGTTTCGAGACGGCCGACCGCTACGGGCGCTACCTGCAAGCAGATTTCGACAAAGTCAGTATTGCTACCCTGCTGCTTCCTTCGGGGATGAACGGCGATGAAGACTTGAACCAGAAGTTCAAGCTCATGGACGATTTCGGCAAGTACCTGGACAAACAGCGGCGCAAACGTCGCGAGTACATTTATTGTGGCTCGCTGTACGTCGCGCAGCAGAAGCTCGACATCAAGAACTGGCGCGACAGCCAGCAATCCCCGGGTTTCCTGGCGCCAGAACGCGCCTGGATGGACGAGATTGTCGGCAACATGGGCTACGTCGACGCCCTGCGCGAAGTCAGCCGTGAAGGCGATCAGTACAGCTGGTGGCCGGACAACGAACAGGCCGAGATGCTGAATCTGGGCTGGCGCTTCGACTACCAGATCCTGACCCCGGGCCTGCGACGCTTCGTGCGCAGCGCACGCCTGCCGCGTCAACCTCGGTTTTCGCAGCATGCGCCGCTGATCGTCGACTACGACTGGACGCTGACCATCTGAGCGCCCTTTCGCAGACACAAAAAACCGACATCAGTGTCGGTTTTTTTGTACGCGATCGTTCGTTATTTGATCAACCGCCAAGTGAAAGGATAACGGTACGGGAAGCCCTCGTTAGCCTTCACTCCCGCAATGATCGTCAGGATCAGCGCCCCGATGGCCAACAGGCCAAACAGGAAGAAACCAATCACCAGCACCATCAGCAAGAAGCAGATCATCGAGGCAATCGCGACCGTAATCTGGAAATTCAGAGCCTCCTTGCCCTGGGCATCGATAAACGGGTCCGTCTCGCGCTTCATCTGCCACAGAATCAACGGCCCGATCAGCGTTCCGAATGGAACCCAGATCCCCAGCAAAGCGGACAAGTGACAAAACATCGCCCACTGGCGAACCTCGTGGCTCGGCTTGGGCAGCAACTCTTGTTCATCACTCATCGCATTCTCCTTGCGGATTACCAACCGGCTCAGTCGGCCAGTGCAGCCTTTTGCAGTTCGAAGATTTCGCTCATGCCTTTCTTGGCCAGCTCCAGCATCGCGTTCAGCTCTTCAGGCTGGAACGGCGCGCCTTCGGCGGTGCCCTGCACTTCGATGAAACCGCCAGTGCCGGTCATCACCACGTTGAGGTCAGTCTCGGCAGCGGAGTCTTCAAGATAGTCCAGATCCAGCACCGGCTCGCCCTGGTACATGCCCACGGAGACGGCGCCGATCATTTGCTTGAGCGGGTCGCCACCTTTCAGGCCACTGCGCTTCTTGATCACTTTCAGTGCATCGACCAGCGCAACCATGGCGCCGGTGATCGACGCAGTACGAGTCCCACCGTCAGCCTGGATCACGTCGCAGTCGACGTACAGGGTAACGTCCCCCAGCTTGGACATGTCCAGTGCCGCGCGCAGGGAACGGCCGATCAGGCGCTGGATTTCCAGGGTACGACCGCCCTGCTTGCCACGGCTCGCTTCACGCTGGTTACGTTCGCCGGTGGCGCGCGGCAGCATGCCGTATTCGGCGGTCAGCCAGCCCTGGCCCTGGCCTTTCAGGAAGCGCGGCACGCCGTTCTCGACGCTGACGGTGCAGATGACTTTGGTATCACCGAATTCGACCAGTACCGATCCCTCGGCGTGCTTGGTGTAGTTGCGGGTAATGCGGATCGAGCGGAGCTGATCGGCAGCGCGACCACTTGGACGTTTCATAGGAGATACCTGTACTGAGGACGGAAAACTGCGGAGCATTATAGAGCTGCGCACCGCGCCTGGGCACTGCCTAAAAATTCCAGCCGTCGATCGAAGGCCCTGAAACGCGCTTCGCCGGCGGCCTGCAGCCCTTTGTCACACCGTGTGTTTGGGCGCATCTGTCGCACTGCGCTACAATCCTGCGCCTTTGCTGCCAGTCGGCTTAAATTCACTGATATCGAGCTGCGAAGCTTCAATTCGCGCCGATCCGTATCGCGAGGTCACCGCCATGGTGCATAGCATGACCGCCTTCGCCCGCGTCGAAAAAGCCGGCGTTCAGGGCACCCTGAGCTGGGAACTGCGCTCGGTCAACAGCCGCTATCTGGAACCCCACCTGCGCCTGCCCGAGTCGTTTCGCGACCTCGAAGGCGCCGTTCGCGAAGCCCTGCGCCAGGGTTTGTCGCGCGGCAAACTGGAATGCACCCTGCGTTTCACCGAGGAAAGCACTGGCAAGCCGCTGCAAGTGGATCGCGAGCGTGCTGCACAACTGGTCGCCGCTGCCGAAACCGTCGCCGGTCTGATCAAGAACCCGGCGGCGCTGAACCCGCTGGAGGTATTGGCCTGGCCCGGCGTGCTGGTGGCCGATGCGAGCGACCCGCAAGCCCTCAACGCTGAAGCGTTGGAGCTGTTCAATCAAGGCTTGAAGGAACTCAAGACTGGCCGTGAGCGCGAAGGTGCGGAGCTGGCGCGCCTGATTAACGATCGCCTGACCTCCATTGACGAAGACGTGGCGACCCTGCGCGAACTGGTTCCGCAGATGCTCGCCACCCAGCGCCAGAAAGTCCTCGACCGCTTCGCCGACATGAAGGCCGAGATGGACCCGCAGCGCCTGGAACAGGAAATGGTCATGCTCGCGCAAAAGAGCGACGTGGCTGAAGAACTGGATCGCCTGAGCACCCACATCATCGAAGTTCGCCGGGTCCTCAAGTCCGGCGGTGCCGCCGGCCGGCGCCTGGACTTCCTGATGCAGGAGCTCAACCGCGAAGCCAACACACTGGGCTCCAAGGCCTTCGACCCGCGCAGCACCCAGGCGGCGGTCAACCTCAAGGTGTTGATCGAGCAGATGCGCGAACAAGTGCAGAATATTGAGTAAGGCTACCCCCGACATGACCCACAGCACCGGCACCCTGTACATCATTTCCGCCCCCTCGGGCGCGGGCAAAAGCAGTCTGGTCAAGGCCCTGACCGACGCCAACCCGGAAATCCGCGTTTCGATTTCCCACACCACCCGCGCCATGCGTCCGGGCGAAGTGGACGGCGTGAACTATCACTTCGTGACCCGCGAAGAATTCGTGAAAATGGGCGAGCACGGCGACTTCCTCGAGCGCGCCGAAGTCTTCGGCAACTTCTACGGCACCTCGCAAAGCCGCCTGCAGCAGACCCTGGACGAAGGTCATGACCTGATCCTGGAAATCGACTGGCAAGGCGCCGAACAAGTGCGCAAGCTGATGCCCCAGGCCCGTTCGATCTTCATTCTGCCGCCTTCGCTGCAGGCCTTGCACCAGCGCCTGACCAACCGTGGCCAGGACAGCGACGAGATCATCGCGGGCCGGATGCGTGAGGCCGTCAGCGAGATGAGCCACTACGTCGAGTACGACTATCTGATCATCAACGACGATTTCGCCCACGCCCTGGATGACCTGAAGGCGATTTTCCGCGCCAATCAGTTGCAACAAAAACGTCAGCAAGTGCGCTTCGGCAAATTGCTGGCTGAATTGCTGGGCTGAAACAGCCCTTCCCAAAACCGCTGCAACGGCTTTACATTGGCACTTGCAGCGCGTTGAAGGGTCTGGTCAAAAAATCAGCGCTTCCCTAATCGCTGGTGATTTTTTAAACTGTTGAGTCCGCTCGCCCAACCGGGCAGCGCGCATATTGCATTCGCTCCGAGGAATACCATGGCCCGCGTAACCGTTGAAGACTGCCTAGAACACGTGGATAACCGCTTTGAGCTGGTCATGCTCTCTACCAAGCGTGCCCGTCAACTGGCCACCGGCGGCAAAGAGCCGAAAGTGGCATGGGAAAACGACAAGCCTACCGTCGTCGCCCTGCGCGAAATCGCTGAAGGTATCGTGACTCCCGAATTCATCGCCGCCGAAGAAATTGTCACCGAAGACCCGGTCTTCGCTGCCTTTGCTCCAGAGGACGAGTCCAACGAGGCCGTTTAAGCCTATGCCTGGTCGACGTAGCAAGGCGCGGGATCACAGCTTGCGGCAGGAGTCATCATGCCGAGCATAGACGCCCTCGCCGATCGAATATCGACCTACCTCGGTCAGGACCAGGTCAATCTGGTCCGCCGGGCGTATTTCTACGCCGAACAAGCCCACGACGGCCAACGCCGCCGCAGCGGCGAGGCGTATGTCACGCATCCTCTTGCCGTGGCGAACATTCTTGCCGACATGCACATGGACCATCAGAGCCTGATGGCCGCGATGCTGCATGACGTGATCGAAGACACCGGTATCGCCAAGGAAGCGCTGCAAGCGCAGTTTGGCGAGACCGTGGCCGAACTGGTCGACGGGGTCAGCAAACTGACCCAGATGAACTTCGAGACCAAGGCCGAAGCCCAGGCCGAAAACTTCCAGAAAATGGCCATGGCCATGGCGCGCGACATTCGCGTGATCCTGGTCAAGCTCGCCGACCGTCTGCACAACATGCGCACCCTGGAAGTGCTGTCCGGCGAAAAACGCCGGCGCATCGCCAAGGAAACCCTGGAAATCTATGCCCCCATCGCCAACCGGCTGGGCATGCATTCAGTGCGCATCGAGTTCGAAGACCTCGGCTTCAAGGCCATGCACCCGATGCGTTCCGCGCGGATTTACCAAGCGGTCAAACGCGCCCGCGGCAACCGCAAGGAAATCGTCAACAAGATCGAAGAGTCCCTCGGCCACTGCCTCGCCGTCGACGGTATCCAGGGCGAAGTCAGCGGTCGCCAGAAACACCTCTACGGCATCTACAAGAAAATGCGCGGCAAGCGTCGGGCCTTCAACGAGATCATGGACGTCTACGCGTTCCGGATCATCGTCGACAAGGTCGACACCTGCTACCGCGTGCTGGGTGCCGTGCATAATTTGTACAAACCGTTGCCGGGACGCTTCAAGGATTACATCGCGATTCCCAAGGCCAACGGCTATCAGTCGCTGCACACCACGCTGTTCGGCATGCATGGCGTACCGATCGAGATCCAGATCCGTACCCGTGAAATGGAAGAAATGGCCAAAAACGGCATCGCCGCGCACTGGTTGTACAAGTCCAGCGGCGACGAACAGCCGAAAGGCACCCATGCCCGGGCCCGTCAGTGGGTCAAAGGCGTGCTGGAAATGCAGCAACGTGCTGGCAACTCACTGGAATTCATCGAAAGCGTGAAGATCGACCTGTTCCCGGACGAGGTCTACGTGTTTACGCCAAAAGGCCGGATCATGGAGCTGCCCAAAGGCTCCACGGCGGTCGACTTTGCCTACGCGGTGCATACCGACGTCGGCAACAGCTGCATTGCCTGCCGGATCAACCGTCGTCTGGCGCCGCTGTCCGAACCGCTGCAAAGCGGCTCCACGGTCGAGATCGTCAGCGCTCCCGGCGCGCGGCCAAACCCGGCGTGGCTCAACTTCGTGGTCACCGGCAAGGCGCGCACCCACATCCGCCATGCCCTGAAACTGCAACGCCGCTCCGAATCCATCAGCCTTGGCGAGCGCCTGCTGAACAAGGTGCTCAACGGATTCGACAGTGCGCTGGAGCAGATTCCGCCGGAACGTGTGAAAGCGATGCTGACCGAGTACCGCCTCGAGCTGATCGAGGACCTGCTCGAAGACATCGGCCTGGGCAACCGCATGGCCTACGTCGTGGCGCGTCGACTGCTGGGCGAGGGCGAACAATTGCCAAGTCCGGAAGGTCCGCTGGCGATTCGCGGTACCGAAGGCCTGGTACTCAGCTACGCCAAATGCTGCACGCCGATCCCGGGCGACCCGATTGTCGGCCACCTGTCGGCGGGCAAAGGCATGGTCGTGCACCTGGAAAACTGCCGCAACATCAGCGAAATCCGCCACAACCCGGAAAAATGCATCCAGCTTTCGTGGGCCAAGGATGTCACCGGCGAATTCAACGTCGAACTGCGCGTCGAGCTGGAGCACCAGCGCGGCCTGATCGCCCTGCTGGCCAGCAGTGTCAACGCGGCCGACGGCAATATCGAGAAAATCAGCATGGACGAACGCGATGGCCGCATCAGCGTCGTGCAGTTGGTGGTCAGCGTCCACGACCGCGTGCACCTGGCCCGCGTGATCAAGAAACTGCGCGCCCTGACCGGGGTCATCCGCATCACCCGCATGCGTGCATAACTCAAACAATACAAGGAGTCATACATGACCAAGACCGTTATCAGCAGCGACAAGGCCCCGGCCGCCATCGGCACTTATTCCCAGGCGATCAAGGCCGGCAACACCGTGTACATGTCGGGCCAGATCCCGCTGGACCCGAAAACCATGGAGCTGGTCGAAGGCTTCGAAGCCCAGACCGTACAGGTCTTCGAGAACCTGAAAGCCGTGGCCGAAGCCGCTGGCGGTTCGTTCAAGGACATCGTCAAGCTGAACATCTTCCTCACCGACCTGAGCCACTTCGCCAAGGTCAACGAGATCATGGGCAAATACTTCGAACAGCCATACCCGGCCCGCGCCGCCATCGGCGTTGCTGCCCTGCCGAAGGGTTCGCAAGTTGAAATGGATGCCATTCTGGTCATCGAGTGATGCGCACGGCGCGGCTTGCCGAGAGCCGCGCCAACTGCTCTGCGGTAAAGAAAAGGTTTTGAAAGGATTCCACCATGCGCAAAGCGCTTGCTCTCTCGCTGCTCGCCATTTTCCTCGGCGGTTGCGCCAGCAACCCGGCCGACCGTGACATCAGCGGCACCTGGATCAATCAGGTCGCCATCGATGCCGCCGCCAAGGGCGGCCCCCTGCGTGAAGCGCTTCAGGCCTACGGCCCGAATCTGGAATGGGACATCAACACCAGGGCCGGCCAGGCCCGCTACACCAACGGCTTCGAGAACGTCGAAGGACGGCTGCAGGGTGAACAGTCCGGCGCCTGGAAAGTCGACTTCTACGGCAGCTCCGCCAGCGAACTGAAACGCGACGGCGGCCAGTTGCACCAGGCTGCCAGCGAAAACGAACCACAACAGCTGTTCGACCGTGCACAGATCCCGGTACCCGAAGGCGCGCCGATCGGTGCCAGCTTCGAACGTGCGCTGTATTCGGCCTATCTGGGCGGTAACTGGACAATCGCCAGCGGCCAGGGCGAAGGCGCCACCGTGCAATTCCAGGCCGACGGGCAAGTCTCCGGCCTGCCCGGCGTGGACCGCTACGCCCTGTGCCTGGCGGGCGACTGCGCATCGATGAGCAGCGGCAACGACAGCATGTGGCTGCAGCAGAACGGCCAGGGCAACAACTGGATCTTCGTTCGCAAGGGCAAGGAGCTGGAAATCCTGCAGGCCGTGAACACGGCGCTGGCGGATGAACAACCTCAATTCAGCCCGGGTGAGCGCAAGTGGCTGCTCAAGAAGCAGTAACGCGATCCTGAAGCCAAAGAGATCCCATGTGGGAGCGAGCCTGCTCGCGAAAGCGGTCTCACAGTCGACTTCAATGTTGAATGTGATGACCTCTTCGCGAACAGGTTCGCTCCCACATTGACTTTGCGATACCTGAAAGTCAGCAGCGCCCCTCAAGAATCGCGGCGTAACCCTCGCGATAGCTCGGATACTTCGGCGCCCAGCCCAACGTTTTCGCCCGTGCATTGCTGCAACGTTTGCTGCCGGTTCTGCGCACGCTTTCATCTTCCGACCATTGCGTGACGCCCAGATACTCCCGCAGCCACGCCACCACTTCGGCCAGCGGTGCCGGCGCATCGTCCACGCCGATGTAGATATCATCGAGCGCCCTGCCCTTGCGATCCGATTCCAACAGAAACGCCATCAGGCCCGCCGCATCATCGGCGTGAATACGATTGCCATACAACGGCGGATCGACCGCCACGCGATAACCGCGACGCACCTGGGTCAGCAGCCATTCACGGCCCGGTCCATAGATGCCGGTCAGACGCACGATGCTCGCCGGAATGCCGCTGTTCAACGCGATGTGCTCCGCCTCCAGCATCAACCGACCGGAATAACCTGCCGCCACGGTTTCGGAGGATTCATCCACCCATTCCCCGTCTTTCTGCCCGTAGACACTGCTGCTGGAAACGAACAGCAGCCGGTCAGGCACTTGTCCGTAGTCGTTCAACCAGCCCAGCACATGCTGCAGACCCTGCACATAAGCTGCGCGATAACCGGCTTCATCGTGCTCGGTCGCCGCCGCGCAATACACCAGGTAATCCACGGCACCCACCGGCCAGGACTCAGGGCACTCTTCATTGAACAGATCACCGGCCACACCGATGACACCTGCCGGCAACCGAGAAACATCCCGGCGCAGGCCATACACCTGAAAGCCTGCGGTCAGCAATTGCGTGGCCAGACGGCTGCCAACATCGCCGCAACCGGCAATCAAAACAGAGGGGGCGGACATCAAGAAACTCCCGGAGTAAAGCGACAGACTAGCCCTGGCAAGGGACGAGCGGCTAGCAATGAAGGAAAAAAAGCGACTCTATTGCTTCTGTTAACAAGAATTACTTGCAATAATGCACGTCACTTTTGTTCTCGGCCTTACGAGGCCTGGAAGAGCATCACCGTTTTTCTATCTCAGGTCCGGCCAGCATGACACGCATTCAGAACCCCGCTTCGCCAACCAAACGACCTCGCGCCTGGAGCGTGGCCGCCCTGCTCCTCAGCCTGACGCTGGCGCCGGTCGCCGCTTTCGCTGACGCCCAGGCACCGGCCACACCAGCTGCCCACGAACAGACCGCCCCGGCAGCTTCCGCCGCAGCGCCAGCCGCGACCGACCCGGTTCAGGCCGTGGATACCGGCGCCGAAAACGCACCTGAAGTCCTCGAAGCCGACAACACCCTGGGCATGGCCCACGACCTGTCGCCGTGGGGCATGTACCAGAACGCCGACATCATCGTGAAGATGGTGATGATTGGCCTGGCCATCGCATCGATCATCACCTGGACCATCTGGATCGCCAAAGGCTTCGAGCTGATGGGCGCCAAGCGTCGTCTGCGTGGTGAAATCGCCGCCCTGAAGAAAGCCGCCACCCTCAAGGAAGCCAGCGCCACTGCAGCGAAGGAAGGCACCCTCGCCAATCTGCTGGTGCATGACGCCCTCGAAGAAATGCGCCTGTCGGCCAACTCCCGTGAGAAAGAAGGCATCAAGGAGCGCGTCAGCTTCCGCCTCGAGCGTCTGGTGGCCGCCTGTGGCCGCAACATGAGCAGCGGCACCGGCGTACTCGCCACCATCGGCTCCACCGCACCGTTCGTCGGTCTGTTCGGCACCGTGTGGGGCATCATGAACAGCTTTATCGGCATCGCCAAAACCCAGACCACCAACCTCGCCGTCGTGGCCCCGGGCATCGCCGAAGCGCTGCTGGCTACTGCACTGGGTCTGGTTGCCGCGATTCCTGCGGTGGTCATCTACAACGTATTCGCCCGCTCCATCGCCGGTTACAAGGCTCAGGTGTCCGACGCATCGGCACAAGTCCTGCTGCTGGTCAGCCGCGACCTCGACCACCAGCCCGAGCGCAGCATCTCGCAACCGCACATGGTGAAAGTGGGGTAATCGGCCATGGGCCTGCATTTGAAAGAAGGCGCAGACGACGATCTGGCCGAGAACCACGAAATCAACGTCACGCCGTTCATCGACGTGATGCTGGTGCTGTTGATCATCTTCATGGTCGCCGCTCCGCTGGCCACCGTGGACATCAAGGTCGACCTGCCTGCCTCGACCGCCAAGCCGGCACCGCGGCCGGAGAAACCGCTGTTCCTCAGCGTCAAGGCTGACCAGCGCCTGTACATCGGCGACGACGAAGTCACAGCCGAAACCCTCGGCGCCACGCTCGACGCCAGGACCAAAGGCAAGAAAGACACCACCATCTTCTTCCAGGCCGACAAGGGCGTGGACTACGGCGACCTGATGAGCGTGATGGACAAGCTGCGCAGCGCAGGTTACCTGAAGGTCGGTCTGGTCGGCCTCGAGAGTGCAACCAAGAAATGATCACGACGCGCCATAAGCTGACGCGTTACGGCGGTAGCCTGGCCGTGGTGCTGGGTGTGCATGCACTGGCCATTGCGCTGGCGCTGAACTGGACCGCCCGCCCGCCCATCGAACTGCCGCCCCAGGCAATGATGGTCGAGCTGGCACCGGTTCCGGCCCCGCCACCGCCTGCACCGCCGAAGGTCGTCACGCCACCGCAGCCACCGGCTCCGGTTGAAGAACTGCCGATCCCGAAACTGGCCGAAGCACCCAAGGCAGAAATTGCCGTGCCCAAGCCGAAACCAAAACCCAAGCCAAAGCCGCAACCGCCCAAGCCGATCGAGAAGAAGCCGGAGCCCGTGAAGGAAAAACCTTCCGAAGAAAAACCGGCAGAACCTCAACAGACTCAGGCACCGACGGAGAAATCCGCCCAGCCGGCACCGGGCCCGTCGCCCGCACAAGTGGCGGCCAAGGCCAGCTGGCAAAGCGCGCTGCTCGCACACCTGCAGAAATACAAGGAATACCCGGACAATGCCAGGTCACGTAACAAGACCGGAACCAACCGTCTGCGTTTCGTCGTCGACGGTGAGGGCAACGTACTGTCATTCGAACTGGTAGACAGCTCCGGCAACGCCGATCTGGATCGGGCCACCCTGAAAATGATCCGTCGTGCCCAGCCGCTGCCCAAGCCACCGGCCGACATGATGAAGAACGGCCCCATCGAACTTACTGCACCGTTTCTTTACACGATCGAAAAGCGCCGCTGAGTTGACTCAAGCCCGCAGGCGCCGCAGCCCACTGACAAAGGCACCGAAAGGTGCCTTTGTCATATCTGCAAACGGCAAAACGACATTGCCCGGTGTCGCATCTGTCACTCAGTCTGATAACGTGCGTCTATCGATCGCAGCCGGTATGCTTGGCCCGCATCTTCATGGACGCTTGCTATGACTCTCACAGAATTACGCTACATCGTTACCCTCGCCCAAGAGCAGCATTTCGGCCACGCGGCCGAGCGTTGCCACGTCAGTCAGCCGACCCTGTCGGTGGGCGTGAAAAAGCTTGAAGACGAACTCGGTGTACTGATCTTCGAGCGCAGCAAAAGCGCCGTGCGCCTGACCCCGGTCGGCGAAAGCATCGTCGCCCAGGCGCAGAAAGTGCTGGAACAGGCCCAGGGCATCCGCGAACTGGCCCAGGCCGGCAAGAACCAGCTGACCGCTCCGCTGAAAGTCGGCGCAATCTACACCGTCGGCCCGTACCTGTTTCCGCACCTGATTCCACAACTGCACCGGGTCGCCCCGCAGATGCCGTTGTACATCGAAGAAAATTTCACCCACGTGCTGCGCGACAAACTGCGCAACGGCGAGCTGGACGCGATCATCATCGCCCTGCCGTTCAACGAAGCCGACGTGCTGACCCTGCCGCTCTACGACGAGCCGTTCTACGTGTTGATGCCGGCCCAGCATCCGTGGACGCAAAAAGAATCCATCGACCCGGCCCTGCTCAACGACAAGAGCCTGTTGCTGCTTGGCGAAGGCCACTGCTTCCGCGATCAGGTGCTGGAAGCCTGCCCGACCCTGACCAAGGGCAACGACGGCGCCAAGCACACCACGGTCGAATCCAGCTCGCTGGAAACCATCCGCCACATGGTCGCCTCCGGCCTGGGCATCTCGATCCTGCCGTTGTCGGCGGTGGACAGCCATCACTACGCCCCGGGCGTGATCGAAGTGCGACCGCTGTCGGCACCGGTGCCCTACCGCACCGTGGCCATTGCCTGGCGCGCCAGTTTCCCGCGGCCGAAAGCCATCGAGATCCTCGCCGACTCCATTCGCCTGTGCTCGGTCGCCAAACCCGCCGCGCCGGTCACGGCCGGTTAAGCCAGCGTCATGACGGAGCTGTCGCAGGTCTCGGTCACCGCACTCAAGGGTGTCGGCGAGGCCATGGCCGAAAAACTGGCCAAGGTCGGCCTGGAGAACCTCCAGGACGTACTGTTCCACCTGCCGCTGCGTTATCAGGACCGCACTCGCGTGGTGCCCATCGGCGCATTGCGGCCGGGGCAGGACGCCGTGGTCGAAGGCACCGTCAGCGGCGCCGACGTGGTCATGGGCCGACGCCGCAGCCTGGTCGTGCGCCTGCAGGACGGCACTGGCGGCCTGAGCCTGCGCTTCTACCACTTCAGCAACGCGCAGAAGGAAGGCCTCAAACGCGGCACGCGGATTCGCTGCTACGGTGAAGCCCGGCCCGGCGCCTCGGGGCTGGAGATCTACCACCCGGAATACCGCGCCATCAACGGCGACGAGCCGCCGCCGGTGGATGAAACCCTGACCCCGGTCTACCCGCTGACCGAAGGCCTGACCCAGGCCCGTCTGCGCCAGTTGTGCATGCAGACGCTGACCCTGCTCAAGCCGGCCACACTGCCCGACTGGCTGCCGACCGAACTGGCCCGCGACTATCAACTGGCGCCGCTGGCCGATGCGATCCGCTACCTGCATAACCCGCCCGCCGACGCCGACGTCGACGAACTCGCCCTCGGTCATCACTGGGCCCAGCATCGTCTGGCGTTCGAAGAACTGCTGACCCATCAACTGTCCCAACAGCGCCTGCGCGAAAGCATGCGCGCCCTGCGCGCACCGGCAATGCCGAAAGCCACAAAACTGCCGGCGCGGTATCTGGCCAACCTCGGCTTCAACCCGACCGGCGCGCAACAGCGGGTCGGCAATGAAATCGCCTACGACCTCAGTCAGCACGAGCCGATGCTGCGGCTGATTCAGGGCGATGTCGGCGCAGGCAAAACCGTGGTGGCCGCCCTCGCCGCACTGCAAGCACTGGAGGCGGGTTATCAGGTCGCACTGATGGCGCCGACCGAGATCCTCGCCGAACAGCACTTCATCACCTTCAAGCGCTGGCTCGAACCGTTGGGCATTGAAGTGGCGTGGCTGGCCGGCAAGCTCAAGGGCAAGAACCGCGTGGCCGCGCTGGAACAGATCGCCAGTGGCACACCGATGGTGGTCGGCACACACGCGCTGTTCCAGGACGAAGTGCAGTTCAAGAATCTGGCGCTGGTGATCATCGACGAACAGCACCGCTTCGGCGTACAGCAACGCCTGGCACTGCGGCAGAAAGGCGTCGGCGGGCGCATGTGCCCGCATCAATTGATCATGACCGCCACACCGATTCCACGGACGCTGGCCATGAGCGCCTACGCCGACCTCGACACCTCGATCCTCGACGAATTGCCGCCCGGTCGAACGCCGGTCAACACCGTGCTGGTCACCGACACCCGCCGCGTCGAAGTCATCGAGCGGGTACGCAGCGCCTGCGCCGAGGGCCGTCAGGCCTATTGGGTGTGCACGCTGATCGAAGAGTCCGAAGAGCTGACCTGCCAGGCCGCCGAAACCACTTTCGAAGACCTCACCGCCGCCCTCGGCGAGTTGAAGGTCGGGCTGATCCACGGCCGTATGAAACCCGCTGAGAAAGCCGCCGTCATGGCCGAGTTCAAGGCCGGCAACCTGCAACTGCTGGTCGCCACCACCGTGATCGAAGTCGGCGTCGACGTGCCCAACGCCAGCCTGATGATCATCGAAAACCCCGAGCGCCTGGGCCTTGCGCAACTGCACCAGTTGCGCGGCCGCGTCGGCCGGGGCAGCGCGGTCAGCCATTGCGTGCTGCTCTACCATCCGCCGCTGTCGCAGATCGGCCGTCAGCGCCTGGGCATCATGCGCGAGACCAACGACGGTTTCGTCATCGCCGAAAAAGACCTCGAACTGCGCGGCCCCGGCGAAATGCTCGGCACCCGCCAGACCGGCCTGCTGCAATTCAAGGTCGCCGACCTGATGCGTGACGCCGATCTGCTGCCCGCCGTGCGCGATGCCGCCCAGGCCTTGCTGGAACGCTGGCCGACCCACGTCAGCCCGCTGCTCGACCGCTGGCTGCGACACGGGCAGCAATACGGCCAAGTGTGAGCACTGTCGCAGTTTCTCAAAGCCCGTTCCAACCAAGCTGGTTATACTCAAGCAATTGTTTCAAAAACGGATACAGACCATGACCGAAGCTGCTCTCGCCCCCGAACTCCCGCACGCTCCGTCTGTTATTCGGCTGCTGCTCAACAAGCTGG
Organism: Pseudomonas sp. KCJK9016; assembly: GCF_046231795.1. Lineage (NCBI taxonomy): Bacteria > Pseudomonadati > Pseudomonadota > Gammaproteobacteria > Pseudomonadales > Pseudomonadaceae > Pseudomonas > Pseudomonas sp. KCJK9016. Next base: position 286,216 of record NZ_JBJJMM010000002.1, read on the forward strand.
GCGTCGCCTACGAAGAAGTGCTCGATCACCACGGCCTCAATGCCTCGCGCAAAGTGCAGGCCGCGTTGCTGGACGACGCAGTGGGTGCGCTGATGGTGCTGTTTCCACAGAGTCAGTTGCTGGATCTCAACCGCCTCGCCGAGCTGACGGGCCGTCGCCTGACCGCCGTGTCCACCGAGCGCCTGGAAAAGATGCTCGGCAAACACAGCCTGAGTCTGCTGCCGGGCCTGCCGGCGCTGACCAGCTCGCCATGCCTCTACGAAGAAAGCCTGCTGCGCGAGCCGAAGTTGCTGATCAATTCCGGCGAACCGGGCCTGCTGCTGGAAATTGCCAGCGAAGACTTCAAGACCATGCTGACCAAGGCCAGCGCCGCCAACTTCGGCGAAGCCCTGAGCAGCATCCGTCCGAACCTCGACCGCCCGGACGATGACCGCGAGGAAATCACCCAGGCCGTGCAGGCGTTCACCGCGCGGCGCATCCAGCAACGTCTGGAAGCGACCATCGAGATTCCGCCGCTGGCCGAAACCGCACAAAAAATCATCAAACTGCGCGTCGACCCGAACGCCACCATCGACGACATCACCGGCGTGGTCGAAACCGACCCGGCGCTGGCCGCGCAAGTGGTGAGCTGGGCGGCATCGCCGTACTACGCATCGCCAGGCAAGATCCGTTCGGTGGAAGACGCCATCGTGCGCGTGCTGGGCTTCGATCTGGTGATCAACCTGGCGTTGGGCCTGGCCCTTGGCAAGACCCTGAGCCTGCCAAAAGACCACCCGCAACACACCACGCCGTACTGGCAGCAGTCGATCTACACCGCCGCCGTCATCGAAGGCCTGACCCGCGCCATGCCGCGCGCCCAGCGCCCGGAAGCCGGCCTGACCTACCTCGCCGGCCTGCTGCACAACTTCGGCTACCTGCTGCTGGCCCACGTGTTCCCGCCGCACTTCTCGCTGATCTGCCGCCACCTGGAGGTCAACCCGCACCTGTGCCACAGCTACGTCGAGCAACACCTGCTGGGCATCAGCCGCGAACAGATCGGTTCCTGGCTGATGCGCTACTGGGACATGCCGGACGAACTGGCCACCGCCCTGCGCTTCCAGCACGACCCGAACTACGACGGCGCCTACGCCGAATACCCGAACCTCGTCTGCCTGGCCGTGCGCCTGCTGCGCAGCCGCGGCATCGGCTCCGGCCCGGACGAAGACATCCCGGATGCGCTGCTGGAGCGCGTGGGCCTGACTCGTGACAAGGCCAACGACGTGGTCAGCAAAGTGCTTGAGGCGGAAGTTCTGCTGCGTGAACTGGCCTCGCAGTTCAGCCAGGCCTGATTTGCGCCTATAAAAAAAGCCCCACACTCAAACGAGTGTGGGGCCTTTTTGTGGCGAGGGAGCTTGCTCCCGCTCGGCTGCGCAGCAGTCGCGAACCAACCAATAAGGTATGTCAGTTATAACGAGGTCTCAGGGTTTAGGCCCGCTTCGCAGCCCAGCGGGACGGTGCGGCGAACCGACAAGCTCCCTCGCCACAACAGTCCTTCATCCTCAAGCCTTCGGCTTGGCCTTCCGCGGCTTCAAATACTTCATCAACCCCTGAAACCACATCACCAGCGCCGGATTCCCCTTGAGCTGGATCGACTTGTCCTGAATCCCCTGCATGAACGCCAGCTGCTTGTTCTTCGCCTGCATCGTGGCAAACCCGAACGCCGCATCCTTGAACGCAATCGCAAACGCCGGCTCCGCCACCACCCCGGACTTGCTGGTAATGCGCTGGTCCTTCACCACGAAATGCCGCGCCACCTTCCCGTCCAGAGTCTGCAGCTGAAACACCAGATCCTTGTCACCCAACTGCTGCTGGAACGCAGGATTTGTCCGACTGGCCTTACCCATCAACAGGCCCAGCATCCACAGAAGAAAACGAAATTTCATGCGCACAGCCTCAAAAGGAAAATGAACGGCCGGGGGAGTGTAAGGGATTCGGACGGATTCGCCACTATCTTGGATGGATAGAAGACGATGCAGGGCTTTTCCTGAAAGATGACTACCAAGTCACGATTTCCAGCCCTAGCCTCGATCGTTCCCACGTCGAGGCGTCGAACCGTCCGCGTGGGAATGCATCCGTGACGCTCCGCGTCACACCATCCTCCCGTCCTACACCTGAAGAAACACATTCCTGTAGGAGCTGCGATCTTTTGATCCACTACCTCGCAGATCCTTGGGAAATGTCCTTCAAACTGCGGTGCTGTCCGTGAACTAGGCGAACTTGAGCATCATCGATAGCCTCTGTGTGTCACCGTAAAATCGGTGACCGGATGTGCAAGTCCGAAACCCGGGGCAAATCTTTCCAACTCCAAAGGATTTACACCGATGATCGATCCAACCCTCACTGACGAAGAAGTTTCCCCCTACGAATTCCCGGACTCGAAGAAACTCCACGAAGCCGCCGAACGCGCCCTCGACCACCACCTCAAACCCAGAGCCCCACGCCCCAAACGCCTGGGCGGCCTGTTCGCCCTCTGCCCCAACGCCGACGCCGAAGCCCTCATGGCCAACGCCTCCGAAGACCTCCTGTCCATCAGCGCCTTCGCCGCCAACTTGGCCGACGACCTCGACGGCCCCCGCCGCTCGATGGCGCTGGGCCTGAGCAGAATGGCGGACGGCGTTCGATTGATGGTGGAAGGCACGCTCGATCACATTGAATTTCGGGAATATCAGGCCAAGCCGTAGCTGAATTGCGGGCGGAAAAAAGGGGACGTTGAGTCCCCTTTTCCAACCTTCCAATTCCTCACCACTGACAGCCCGTCTCCGGTGAGAAATTCATACTGAAATCGTGTTCGAAGGAGTACTTCTTCCCGGTTTTGTAGTTCGTATAGGTCATTCCATAGACCCGGGCACCCTGACTCACCATTTCATACTCCCCCGTCAGCGCGCCCTCCGAAACCTCAACCCAAGTCGTCGTGAACTGATACGGACGATCCTCTGCCAGAATTTCTTGCTCGGTATTCCGATACACCAGAGAAATGGCCTTCTTCGACTTGCTGTACCTGACAGCCGCTCCGCTCCATTTAGAGAAGGAGTCGTAATAAGTTCTGAGTTCGAAATTGATGCTTTTGGCGCTCTCTTGCGAACGGAAGCAATAAATCTCCGTCGAGACCTCACTGTGCGCCGCCATCGGAAAGAGAACAAACAATGCAGCAGATAAAACTCGCATTGATTTCAATCTGATCATTCCTTCAACGATTAAGAGGTAATTGAAAGCGCATGCGCACTGCGCAGTTAGCGATGTCCTCCCGGAACACACGCTCACTCATTTCGCAGTGCCCATCGACGTATTGCCGCCACAACGGGTCGTCGAAGTTGTCACCCCCCAATCGCTCCATGGAAGCCGTCAGACCTTTTTCTCGATCCTGCCCCGCCATGGTCGATGCAGCTTTATAAAAACCGTCCAGGGGTAACCCAGTCTGCAGAGCAACCAATTCCCCCAACCGGGCATTGGTTGTTTGCACCAGACACGCAAGTCTTTCGATGGACGCTTCAGCACCGGGTAAAGCCGACTGATAGATATCCTCGCAATACGCCTCTTTGAAGCGCACCCACTTCTTTTGCACATCGGTCAGTTGCTTCTTGTCGGTGGGTGCCAAACTGACCAGCGCTTTCTTGTATTGCTCATTCAAAATTGCGTCGACTTTCTCGAAAGACTGTTGACCACAAATGATCAAATCGGGATTGGAAAAGCTGTCGGGATTGCAGGTTTCCTGGGCATGCGCAGGAACCAGCAATGCAGCCAAAGAAGCACCCGCGACCAGTTCAAATAACGCCTTGAGTTTGATCATGATCCGGATACTCCGGCGCTACGCTCAGCTACCCGAGCAGGAATTTTCGAAGCCTTTCCCGCGTCCGACATACGCAACGCGTATTGCTTGTACGCCGCCGATGCCCGCTCTTTATCGTTCGCACCCCAATAGCTATCAGCGAGATTCAGATAGGCAACTGTCCGGCCCGGGTTGTTGGCAATCACTGCATTCAGCAACTCAATCGACTCGGCGTAATGCCCCGCTTCGCCGAGTAGAAAACCGAAGTCGTTGGACCAACCGGGACGCTGCGGGTAGTAGTATTTTTCGACGATGTAGCTGTCGGGCGGGCAAGTGTCATGCGAGCCACCGTCCATCAACGCGTAACTCATCGTATCCTTGAAGGAAGGGTCATCACCCTTTCGGTAGGCTGCCAGCGCCATATCCAACAGATCAGCAGAATCGACCGTCATCAGTTTTTTATAACCGTCCTGAGAGCCGCCAACGCTTGCAGCCCGCAACTTTTCAAGCGCTTCAAGGCCGTTGAATGAACCTAGGGTGGTTGGGCCCAACGTCTCAACCGGCAGCTCCGCTACGCTCACAAGCGAGCGATCGCAGTAGTGGCTATTGACCACTTGCAGCACATTCTTCAGCTCAAACTGCTTCGAGCTGTTATTGAAGGTGAACAAAAGATTGAAGTTAAAAACAGCGTTGTCTTCTTCGTTCGTCACCAGCGCAATGTAGTCCCCCGCCTCAACGAACCGCTGTTTGACCAGAACCTCTTCCTCTTGTGGATCCACAACCGTCATGGCTCCAGGCCGACCGTTGAAAACCCGAACGCTAAAACTATCCAGAAGATCAGACGAGTACTGACTCTTCGTCAGCGGCAAAGCCTTGGACGTATCGAGCAATATGTCCTCATTGCGCCCTTGAACCGGCGCGATCAACAACCGGTTAGATGCCTCGTCCGCGTCTCCCGCCAGAACGAACACGTTTTGCCGTGATCCATCCCCCAACAAGCTTGCCGGGATTTCCTTGAGGACTTGGGGTGCCGCAAATGCGTGTGCGGCGAAAGTCACGGACGTGGCAATGGCCAAGAGACTGCCGAACAGAACTGAACATCCTTTCACGCTGTAACTCCGGAACTGAAATCTATTCGGACTGACCTTCATAACGCTGTGTCTGCGGGTTGAATTGCCACAGATGTGGTCGAGTCATGGCTACGTTATTTTTGTAGCGAATCTGCCCGCGTTTATCCCTGATGTAGGAATAGATCTCGATGTCTTTGAAGTCGCCGCCGTTCTTGGGCGGACCGTCCAGTACCTTGACCCCGGCGAAATACTCGCCACCCGCATGCTTCAAATAACCATGGCACTGAATCAGGAAGGCAAAGGTCAAGTCACCAGCCGAGCCGTGACTGGAGTAGGAAGTGAAAATAAAGTCCTCTTGGCCGTCGCCATTGAGGTCACCGCGGTATACCACCTTACCTTCTTCCCGCCTGAATCTGTCGTTGTAGAAACTTGAGTGTATGTCCAGGACGTAATCAGCTCTTTCCACCCATTGTGAGAGGAAGTTTTTTGTATCGCTTTCCTCGTTGCAGAAATCCGACGCCATCCCTGCCATCGGCAACCAGCTCATACATAACAACAGCAGTCTTTTCACTTCATTTCCTTTGAACTAACCCGTCTCAATTCAGCGGGAGTGTTTTTCCATTCGCAGCAAAGGGCGCGCTCGCCGTAGCGCCATTCGCCAGCAACATTTCACGGGGGCAGGCGGCACTGGCCCTATCACCGTAGTTTTTGAGTGGCTTCTGACGGTTGCCCTGATTCAGTTTCGAATCCGAAATCATTCTTCCATCCTGATCCGCCAAGTACTTCTTAATGCTCGTCGCATCCTTGTAAGCACACTCGACTTCTACGCCCTCTTCCTGATCTATACCGTCACGGCAGTTCTGCAACTCGGGGTCTGGCGGGTCACCCCGAAAGAACTGCAAAGCCAAGTGGTCACCATCCTTGAATAGCGGCAATTCCAGCACCGAATAGGAATCTCCTTCGAAATGCTCGTGCAGAACTTTGTGTTTTGTCAGGACAAACATGGACTTCCCCGCTCGCTCAGGGAATTTGCGTTCGAAGAAGAACACCGAGGCAATTTGTTCGCCCTCAACCTTCCACACATAATTCAGCGAAGGTTTCACCGCATTCATGGGCGCGTAGAAAATCTCGGCATCAGGCACGTGCACGTCTCTAACCTGATCCTTAAGGTTGTTCTTCAAAAAGAACACCGTAATCTTTTGATCACCCAACGAAGCAACCACCGGGGGATGCAGTTCTCCGATGGTTTTTAGATCACTCGCCGATGCCGGCTGAGTCGACAAGCCAACGATGAGGCCGAGCGCACCAAAACAACTTAAGAGCCTGGTCAATTCCAATCACTTCCCTGCTGATCAATTTTCTAAATATTTACGCTGACTCGGGTGCGCCGCATTTCAGCTCTTCGATTTGTTCGTTCTGAATTGGAATCACACAGGCGAGGCGCTTTTCGCCAATAGGACGAAGCTCTGTCAAGCTCAGTGTCACGTGCAAACCGTCGTCCGCAAATACGTGCTCCTCAAATCCCGCGTCGGCATAACCCGACCAAAACGACTTGCCATCAAAACTGCAAAAACGCTTTGAAGAAAGCACTCTCCAACCGCCGTTAGGCGCCAGGATCTGAACCGTCAGACATGGGCTTCCAAAGGTGCTGACATAACGCGCCACGACATCACCAAAGCGCTGGGAGCCGGACAGGAACACCTTGCTGAGATCAACCACATTCCCCGGCTCGTCAGCGATGATCGTGTCCAGATAAGCCGCACGCTCCAGGCTCATTCTGGCCATGCAATTGTTGATGGTCGTGACATGCGCGGCCATCCCAGGCTCGATTTCCGTGGCCTCCAGTGGGCACGTGGTGTCGCGCAGTTTGATCCAGGCGCGCTGGGACTCTCTGGCCATGGCAACCAGCGCCTTGCCCTGCTCCGGGTCGGTCCGTTGCTGAGACTCAAATCGCGCCAGCAGTTTCTTGTAGCTGGCATTGAGCTGTGAATCGGCGTCCTTGCGGGCCGCCTCCACGCAGCGATCAGCCTGTGAGCTCACGGAAATCTCTTTGCAGTCGTCATCGGCCATAGCGAAAGAGGCAAACAGGCATCCAAAGGACAACGCGATAAAACGCACAAACATGTTCAATTTTTCATTCCCTGAATGACGGATCGCTCAACTGCACGTTGAGGTATTTTCTGCGCCTTGCCGTCGGCGATCATCGCGTCGCGGTACTGGCTGTAATAACGCTGCGCTTCATCTTTGCGATCAAGGCGCCAGAGCGAGTCGGCGATGTTCAACATCAGCACTGTGCGTTTTCCGACGGCCTCGACGCCGCGATAGAACTTCAGCGCCAGCTCATCGTTACCGCCCTCGGCTAAATAGAAGCCAAGATCATTAAGACCCTGAACATTGCGAGCCGGTGGATGGCAAGCCATGTACGAATCCGCCCCCATGATCAGGCTCCATTCGATCTCGCTGGCTCGATATTGTGCAGATTCAATGTTCGAGAGGTTTTTCAGTAGTGCCTGTGGGGAAGGTGTCTCTATTTCTGGTTTGAGTACTTCACCCTCGTCGGTAGTCCAGCTATTGCCCACCCATTTACCAGCGCAGAACTGATCATCACGCTGAAGCAGGACACAACCGGTCTCCATCGAAATCACATCGCAGTGGCTTCGTGACTGGAAGCTGTCTTCACCACTCCCGTCTGACAACATTCCATACATCGTCTGGTTCACGAGTAAGGGCTTCTTGTCAGGGCTAAGCCATCGAGGAAGTACTTCGACCCCGATATCGGTTCCGTAAAGCGGGAATGTTTTTCCATTCGCGGTAAAGGTCGCACTCGCCGCTTCCACTGAGTGTTCGGGCCATACCTTTGCTTTCAAATGCAATGTCAGTGTGTGCCCGTCGACTCCAGTGACTCGCACTTCTTCTGCCGTAGCCCCATTCGCCAGCAACAGACTCGCGAGCAATAGTGCGGATCTAAGGCTGCCCATAGTCGATCCTTTTAACCGCAGGGCTTGTTTGCTGTAACTGTCTTTCAGTGACGCCATAAGCCTCTATGAGCCCTTCCCAGGAACCCTTCGAACCAAACGACCGATAACTATTGCTGTAGCTGTAATGCTCCAACCTTCCATTGGTGGAGTAATACCCGCGCCACTCCGGGCAGGATCCACACCCGCTATAACCGCCGATGAAAACCAGGCTGCCCTTGCTTCCTTTTACACAATCCATCTCCACTGCCACGTTACTCAGCATCTTCGTCTTCTTACCGTCAGAAGTGAGCTGTGAAACCTTGTCGATGTTGCGGCGCAACACTTTGCCGCCGATGTTGATCGTCTGATCGGAGCAGACCGGGATGAGATGGGTTTCTGCGTCATCCACCGTCACGGATCGGCAGGACGACATCATCACCACTTCAACGCCGCCACATTGCATGACATCGCGTTGGGTGTAGGCGTCCTTGGGAGCGGCGAAAGCTGGAAGCGAGAGCAGCAGTGAAAGGCTGCCTGCTAGAAGACGATTCATCCACTCATTCCTCATCAATTGACGGCGATTCCACGTCGGTCATGCCAAGCAGCCGGAACTCGTTGTTCACGAATTCGTAGTACCGATCCCTGTTACGGTTTTCCAGGCGATTTCCCTGGGTGTCTTCTTCGCCATCGAGCGTGACGCCTGAAATGATGATCAAGCGACTATTGGGCAAATACGTCGTGTCGAAAGTGCTGCCGTCATAGGCATTCGGAAGACCGCCAACGACATCACCGGTCTGGGCGTCCAGCACTTCGCCACAAATGGCGCCGCCACCACAGCCGAATCTGTACAGGATGTAATGGCCGGCGAAGTTGACCTTGCCTTGCAGGGCCTTCGCCCGGGTGCTTTCCATGACCGGGTTGCTTTGTTCCTGCGGCACCGGTTCATGGTTGGGGCCGCTGAAAACGGGGGTGACGGCGTAATCCTTGAAATCAGGATCGGCGGCGAATGCCATGGAGGTGGCAGCTGACAGCAAGCTGCCGAGAACAATCGAAAATCCTTTCAAGTACTAACTCCATAACTGCAGTGAAAACCGTTGGCTTACTCAGACTGACCTTCATAACGCTGTGTCTGCGGGTTGAATTGCCACAGGTGTGGTCGGGTCATGCCCTCTTCGCCCTTGTAGCGAATCCGCCCTCGCTTGTCCCTGATGTAGGAGTAGATCTCGATGTCCTTGAATTCACCGCCACCTTTGGGCGGACCGTCCAGAACTTTGACTCCGGCGAAGTAATCGCCACCCGAATACTTCAAGTAACCACGGCACTGGATCAGGAAGGCGAATGTGCTGTCCATCGAAGAACCAATGCCTACGCGGGAATTGAAGATGAAGTCTTCGATACCATCGCCGTTTAGGTCGCCACGGAAGACCACGTGGCCTGGCTCGATAGAGAATTCTTTTCCATCGAGACTGGAAAGTATGTCTTCCGGATCTCCGCCGCTCTCCGGCCATTGCGATAAGAAATATTTGGAGTCAGTTTCCTGATTGCAGACACCTGTCGCCATAACGGCTATCGGCAGCCAGCTCATGCATAACACCAGCAGTCGTTTCACTTCACATCCTTCGAATTCATCAATTCCAATTCCCCATCCCGATACAACACTTCGCACCCGATCCACGCCAGATCCACCTGCGGCATCACCGCCGAAGGCTTGCGCAATTCCCGCAACAACGTCGATCCATGCGACAACCGCCCACCCATCCGCGCAATCACCGCCCGCGCTGCCTGATAGTGCGCGTGACGCCCCGGATCGAGGGTGTCTTCCAGCAAGATGTCTTCGCCAAGAATGCCCCGCACCTGCCCCGGGTAAATCATGAATCCGGTGGCCTGTTCGGCACCTTCGCGGCCGTCCTGCCAGAAGCTGCCGTCGCGAGTGCGGATGTCCGGGTGCGGCGCAAACCAGTGTTCGCGATCCGCCAGTGGCATGGCGTGATGCAGGCGGAAGAAGATGCGCATCAGGTTGTCGCGATACCACTCGCGTACTTGCAGGTAGTAACCACGCAGGCCCGGCAGGCCGGTTGAATGGGCGAGACGGATCAGGCCTGACCATTGCGGGAAGGCCTGTAGTGGCAACGCGCTCGACGCGGGTCGAGGTGTGGCCGGATCGGTCTCCCACGGCAGCCGATGAGGGCTGTTTTCCAAGTTGTCGTAAGCGGTGGGCGGTAGTCCCAGCCAGTCCCCGCCGCTACTGGCCAGCGTCGTGGCGATGCACAGATTGCCCTGCACCACGAACACATAGAACCGGGTGAACCAGTCGGCCAGTTGCTGACCGTCAGCACCCTGGGCGACGAGGTCGGTCAGCTCCCGGTCGAAGCGCTGCAAGCCGTGTTCAAGGCGCAGCAAATGTCCGCGAGCGATACGCTGCATGCGCAGAAACAATGGCAGCGAACGCAACATCCGCAGCGGTCGCCACGGCAGATGCGGGGTCGCGCCGCCGACTTCACCGGCATAGTTGCTGGCACTGATGCCCCAGTCGGCCAATCGTGCGAGAAACAGGTCGTTGTTGATGTAGGACGCGCCGCCAAACACGGCCGTGAACGGCTCGTTGTCCTGCAACACCCGCTCATCCCAACGGGCCATGATCGCCGGAATGCTCGCGGCGGCCCGGCGCTGGGCGTATTCCACCAGCACGCTGGGTTGCGGCGGCAGGATCTCAGCGATGTTGGCGGCCGTCAGGTGCCGGCGCCAGCCGTAGTCGCTGATCGGCCGGTATTGCAGCAGCCACAGTTGCGTGCCGTCCCAGGCCCATTCGACATCGCCCGGCACATAGTGAAACACCCGCAAGACATCCTGGAGAAAGCGCCACAGCACGTATTCGGTCAAACCGTGGGCGGCCGTGAACGTACCACTGCGCCAGGCTTCGCCGAGCCGCGAAAGCGTCGCCCGTTCCGGGCTGATCTGACCGTCGGCAAGGGACTCAAGATGGCCTTCAACCCACTCGAGCTCCACCGACAGATGACGCACAAACGCGATGCCCGACACCTGCGGCGTGATGAAGCGCTGCACCACCACTTCCTCAACACCTTCGGCAGTCAGCGCGGCAATACGCGCCGGCACGTTGGCGGCCGGCTCGCGCAGGTAGGTCGTGCTCAAACCGGCATTCGCCGAGTCGGCCTGATCTTCGCCATAACTGGAGGAACGCACCGCCCAGGTCGCCTGGGGTTGGCTGGCGAGAAAGGCCGGTAGTCGCGGATCGTTGCAATCGTTGAGGGTCAGCGCCGCCGGCACCGGTTGCCGGGCCAGTTCCGCCAGACGCAAACGCCCGCCCTTGGTGTGCGCGACGAAGCCGCGCTCGCCCGACTCCAGCCACTGCGCAAACTGCACGGGCGCGTCGATCCACGGGTAATGACCCCAACCGGGTTTCAGGCTGATGGTCAGGTCTGCACGCGCAAGAATCGCCGACCATGCCGCCGCTTGCTCGATGCCAAGCACCTTGTCCTGATCGCCCCAGACCAGCTCGACCGGGTCGGTGATCCACTCCAGCAATGGCAGCGCGGTGTCGGCACGGATCAGATCCCAGTGCGGCACAAACGCACGGCAACGCGCATAACCGGCGCCCATGCGCTGGTACTGCGCGGGTGTCCAGGTCTGGTTGGAGAACTTGCGCGCAAACAGCGTGGGTTTGTTCGACAGCAGCCAGTGAATGGTCTTGCGGATCGGCAGCGGTGACATCAACGCCGGCAATCGGCGCTGCCACAAAAAAGCGCCCACCGGCGCCAGCAACACACTGCGAGAAAAGTGCCCGGGCCGACGTTGCAGCGCATGCAGCACCAGCAGCGCGTTAACCCCGACGGCCATGATCGCACTGCCCTTTTGCGTCATCGCCAACAAGGTCTGGGCGTAAGCTGCCAGATCCTCGCAGGGCGGCTGCGGGTTGGCGCCGAAGCCCGGCAGCTCCAGCGGCACAACGTCGTAACGCTGAAAATGCGGCAGCGCGTCATCCCACCAATCGGCGGCGCTGCCGTTGCCGGCCAGCAGGTACATCAGAAGCTTGCTCATGGGCGATCCTCAGGCCAGATCGCGCAGCGCGGCGTCAAGAGTCGGATAGCGGAACGTGTAGCCCGCCTCGCTCAAACGCTGCGGCACCACACGCTGACCGTCGAAGAACAGCTGAGCCATTTCCCCGGCCAACGCACGCACAGGCGCTGCTGGAATGTGGAACCACACCGGGCGCTTGAGGACTTTGCCGACGTTCTCGGCGAACGCTGCCTGACTGACGGTTTCGGGCGCGACCATGTTGTAGGTGCCGCGCAAATTTTCATCGTGGAAGGATCGAGCGATCACCTGAATCACATCGTCGCGATGCACCCAACTCATGATCTGCTGACCATCTCCCATCCGCCCGCCGAAACCCAGGCGAAACGGAATCAGCAACGGCAGCAGCGCACCGCCCGGACCAAACACCACGCCGAGGCGCAGCACGACCTGACGCACGCCAAACTGCGTGGCGGGTTGCGCCGAAGCCTCCCAACGCGCACAGAGCTCGGCCATGAAACCGTCACCCTTGCTGGCCTGTTCATCGAGGCTTTCGTTGGCATCGCGCACGCCGTAGAAACCGATGGCCGAGGCCTGAATCCACAGCGCGGGTTTGTGGCTGGCGTTCTTCAGCCAGTTCATCAGCGCTTCGGTTGTGTTGACCCGACTGGCTATCAGTTGCGCCTGCCGCTTGGGACTCCAGCGCGGGCCGGCGACCGGTGCGCCGGCGAGATTGATCACCACGTCGAAGGTTTCGTGGTAGCCCAGTTTGCTCAGCGAGCGCACACAGCGTGCTCGGCCATCGAACAGATAAGCGGCCTTCAATGGATCACGGGCCAGCACGCTGACGGTGTGGCCGGCGTCGAGTAACTGATTGACCAGGATTTCACCGATGAACCCAGTGCCACCGGTGACCAGCACACGCTTGTAGGCACCGCCGGCAAACGGGTTGGACGGTTTCCCCTCACGCTGCATACGCAATGCCGCCAGGCCATCACGAATACCCGACGCGGTCACGCCCAGCGCAAACAGCGTCAGCACCCAGCCTTTCCAGCCGAAATCGGCGGCGTTCAAGCCGCTTGGCAGGCTCGCCCATTGCACCAGTTGTACACCGTAAAGCGCAAAGAACGCCCCACCGTTGACCGCCAACACCGTGTGCATGACGCGCTCGATGGCCGGTAGCTTGCGGCTTCGATCCTCGACCACGAAATCCCACAGCGTCAGACCGATCTCCAGCGCGAACAGCAGCGCGATGACCACTGCCCACGCGCCATGGAATTCGAGATGCGCCATGCCGAGAAACAAGACTCCGTAGAAACACGAACGCAGTGCATGGATCGACAATTCCAGCCGCGCACTGTGGCGATACGGCAACGCTACCGTCAGCTCGTGGTGATACAGGGTGTCGAGTGCTCCCAGGCATGCCTGGGCAATCAGCAAGACGAGCGCCCAATCCAGTAACGAAAAGTCAGGCATGGTTTTGCTCACTCAAGGAAGTGTCGGAAGTAGGAATTCGGCGGTCGTGGCGATAGAGCCAGAACAGTGGCGGCAACAGCACAAGCAGCGCTGCGCTGTCGAGCCAAAGGTGCGACCACACCTGTTTTTGCGCTGAGAACAACATGTCCTGCGGGGCCCACAAAACAATACCGGCCATCAACCCGCCCCAGGCCAGCGGGGTTCTCAGGCGATTGCCGATGTGCACCAAGGCAAGCATGAACAGCGAATAGCTTTGCAACGTCGCGCCGAATAACGCGAGCCACCAGACCTGTTGCTCACGCGCGGCAACGGGCACTGCATCGGCGCCCCAGAAAGTCTGTTCAAGGTTTTGCAAATAGCCATCGAGCACGCCGGAATGACCGGCCCAACTCAGGGTAAGACCGACGAGCAAATGCACCAGCGCAGCGGCGTATAGCCACAGCACCAACGCGCGACGAAGGGAGAAAGAGGGGGCTGGCATTCCGTGTCCTGAGCGCGTTCCTTGAGGGCGGGGAGTTTAAAGGAAAATCGCGGTTGTCAGATGCTCGAGTATTAAACGTTTTAGCGTGACGGACTCAGGCCCAACACGCGCGGAAGCGCATCAAACATGACCCCGAACTTCAAATACAATGACTAGCCTTGATCGGCTCTGGAACTTGCGACTTCAATCGCGCCACGCTGTCGACGCCCGACCGATAACCTTTTTCAGCCGCCATTTGATAACAGGCTAATGCCCGAGACATATCCTTCGTTCCCAACTCGCCACCCTCAAAAGTAGATGCCAGATAAAACATCGCTTCCTTGGAGCCCATGTTAATCGCCCGAATGACCTGCTCTTCTGCCTGCTTGGGATGGAGGCAAGGACCGTTATAGTCGGTGGAGTTTCCTGAACAAAGAAACGTGGCGTAGCCCAACGCACCACTCGGTATTTTCGACGCCGCTTTGAACAATGCCTCGACTTTGCTGGTTTCCAACTGAGATGCCATCTGCGAAAGACTCAAGCTTGCCGCTGACAGGCTCGCCTCGGGGTCACCCGACTCAGCCGCACAGACATAATTTTCCAGGGACGCTTCCAACAATTCCGCAGTCAGACGGTATTGCTCAAGCGAACCCAGCCCTCCCAAAGCCTCGGCACGTTGATCACAGAAGTTCTCGGCACGGCTCATTGCAGGGTTACGTGTTGCGACAAGATCCTTCTCGCTGATCGACCAGTCTTCAACGCCTTCAAGCACCCAGCACGCCTGACGAGAGAAGTTGAAGATTTTTACATTGCTGTTGCCCGCCCGTTTATCGACCACATCGACGTGACTGTCATCGACCTCTTCAATCTCGACTCCGGGTGTCTTGCCGGGTGTGATGGCGGCCATCAGCGGGTAGGTGAAGGAAGCTCCGCTGACACCCGCGGTCGAAGGCTCAAAGGCACTACGGTCCTTGCCTGCAACCGGCTTCAACACAAGCGACTTGACCGTCATCGCAGTGAGACGGCGCTGTGATTCACTGCTGGCGGAAAACGCTGTCAGGAAAGCAGGGAATTCCTCCGAAGGACAAGCGCCGTTGGCCGGCGCTGTCGAAGTGCTCTTGTCGGATGCAAGAGCAGGGACGATCTTGTCCAGGTACGCCGAGCGCTCGCGACTCATTCTGGCGATGCACGAGTTGACCGCGAACACATGCGCCGGCTTCCCCGCCTCGATCTCGAATGCCTCCAACGGACAATTCGCATCGCGCAATTTCAGCCACGCACGTTGCGACTCTTTAACCTTCGCCGCGTACTCTGCGCCCAATGCCGGATCCGCTCGATAATCAGACTCAAGCCGCGCCATCAATTGCTTGTAACTGACGTTCAACTGGGTATCGGCAGCCTTCTTCGCCGCCTCCGAGCAGGGCACCATTTCCAGACTTGAGGTGACATGGCTGCAGTCATCCTGCGCGTACACCGCTGTAACAGACAGCAGCACGGCCAGCAGGGTAAAAACAAAACGTTTCACTGTGTTCTTCCTTGAGTCATTCAGGCTTTGCGTTTGGCGAATCGGGTGACGCATTGCTTGGCTACGTTCATTTCCCAATAGGTGCTGAGCAACGCTTTACGCTTTTTGTCGACGCGCAAATTAACGAAGCCATCGCCGCAGTCCGGCCGCAATTCTTCGAAGGTGCCGGTTCTGGCTTGGTAGATGAACACCCGGTAGTAGTCGTAAGTTCCCATGCCGTCATCGAGTTGCCGGACCGCGAAATCCTTGGCACCGTCGAAATTGAAATCATCGATCTGCAGATGGAGTTCGTTTTCGGCTTGAAAATCGATTGTGCGCGACTCGTTATGCGTTCCGCCTTTAGCCGCGACGCTCAGCTTGGAGCCTTCGAGAACCAGCGTTGCCTCGACGCCTTGGGTTGGGCTGAACGTAGTGGTTTCGGCTAACGCCGGCATCGTCCACAGCAGGCCGAGCAGTGATACTGCGAGAGCTTTTGATCTCATGTGTTCGCCCTACTCCCACTTACAACCGGACTCCAGAGAGGAATCGACGCTGGTGTTATTTCCAAAATAGTAAACCTTGCCGTTGGACTTCTTCGTGTGCGTCATCGAGACGATCTGCGTTCCTTAAATCACGAGATTGAAAGAAGCGAGACAGATTTATTTAATCGCCCTACTAAGACCAAAGCCACTGAGCACAACAAATAAATCCGCCGCTTTTATCGCCAACTCTCATTCATTAATCCGAATAGCATTCGCTGGCAACCAGCCAGTCACCGTCCTTTTCCCAATGAAAGTTACTTGATAGAACAGCCCATCATCACCACGATAATAATCGTTCAAAATTATTTGATCCCCCTTAATCAGATAAGATTTTTTCTGATCAAATCCCTCATTAGATTTCCTTTCAAAGAAATGAGCCTTCTCCACTGACACTGTGGCTTTTACCGGAACAATCTTACCAAGCTTAACAATAACCGGCATAGCACAAGAGCTTTCATTGCACGTTTCTACTCGCTCTAATTTCTCTGAAAACTGCTCTCTTTTCTCACAGAAAAAATAATCTTTTGCACGAACCGAATAGCAGACCGTATCTTTCCTATTTTTCGGCCCATCCATATAATCACTTAAGATCTTATCATGTAAAAACTCTGGATTATTTACCATTCCTATCAGAGACGGCTTGAATCTGCCAGAAGCCTCATCAAATACAAATAGAGAAAAACTTTCATTCACATCGCTTTCAGAATATTTAACCGCAATTACACACACATCAGAATCTGTAACCGAGCCAACAAAAACTGAAAGATCTTCATCCTGCTCATCGAGATTTAAACTGTAATGCTCACCGGCAGTAGTCACTATACCAATCCGCCCGTTCTGCAGTTGAATACTTGAATCATTCCCTACACATCGAGCACCAACACTCCTCTCACTTTGCTGCATTACCGTGATATGTTGAAAATCGGCAAAGCAGGATGTGGCAGTGAATAGAGAGCAGAATATAAGCAGCCGTAAATATTTCACTTCATAGCCTCATTTATTTTTTTAAACAACTCTTGCCTTTCCGCAAGATGCGTATCACCGCCGTTAACCTTTTTAGTAACTAGCCGGACCACTTCAGCGTCGATCTCTTCTTTTGTTTTGCCGCTATCCTTCAACTTTTCGTAATATTCATCAATCTTGGCATTAAGATTTTTATATTTCACCCAGAACCAAACTGAAGCATTGACAGCATGTTCAATTTCCTCAGATAAAATTTCCGGATTCGCAATACAATCAACACCGCTAAAATCCTTATATTTTTGATAGGTACCCTTCCACGTAACCTGCATGATACCTCTACCCTTGTACTTGGGCCCATCACCTATCGTGGTATTTCCCTCAGCAAGAATTTGCCTGTGCCGCTTGCATTTCTTGTGATCCTCATCATAGAGAGTGCACATTGATGCAGGATAAGTTGCCAGGTCATAGTCATTCCCCGTCGCATACTCTCTAGTAGTTGCAAACTTATCACTCTCATGATAACACTGAGATAGAAAATGTATCTTATATATACAATTAGTGAAATTAAACTTCTTGAATGCAGCATTCAACAAGTCTACAAATTTTTGGTGATCAACACTATAGGATGAACATGTCGTCGACATATTATCCGCAGTGAATAGAGGTCGACTACCAAAAATAGTCTTGAAGCTATCAAGTGTTAACTCGCAGCACCCTCCGCCAATTAAATTCTTGAGCATTGCTATTGGATGAAAGTGCCAAACCAAACCGTCGCCTAGCCCTTTAGATTGTACAACCGGGTCATCCCAAAATATTAAGCTATCTATCCGTTCCTTCTCATGCTTTAGAACAGACGGATAGTCTTCAAGCAGTGTATCCAATCGCGCCCATTTGGCAGAATCCGACTTAGACTTCCATTCTGTTGGGTGATGCGCAATAAGTTTTGACCAATGCTCCCTAAACTCCACATTCTTGAGTGCGATGGGAAAGTCTTCGGGAGTAATTTTTTCATCTTTATTACCAAGCCTGTCCAAATCCTTATATAAATCTTTGAAAAAATCCGGCATATCATCAGGATCTAGAAACCCATCAGCATTTGAATTCGATTCCTTAACCACACGAAAACCTAGCTTTTCCCAATCATGTTGACTGAGGAGCATCGCGCCTTCTTTTTTGAGCAAGCCAGTTTTACTTTCCGCATTATCAACGATGGTAACTTCGTACCACTCTTCAGTGTCCTTATATAGAACGGCCTTTCCAAGCTCTACAAAGCTTTCATTAGAAATCGTCACCACTCCGGTTTGCGGTGGCTTGCTTCTTAAGTTCGTATTCGCTGGCAAATGCAGGTATTGTTTCCCCTGTTTCACATTTGCTTTATTTTTTAGAAAATCCTCAATCTTAGGATCAGCCGAAAAAATCTCCACGTGAACTTGATAACTTCTCGAAACCCCACCATCTGGACCTGCCAATGTTTCATTTAAACCAAGAAAACCAATTGTGTCGCCTGCCTTAATTGCCGTATCCATCGGCACAACCTTATCAAACTCAGTCGGAACCAAGCCTTGCAATTGAACATAAGGTTTTTCAACACAAGCCCAAAAAGTGGCGGGCACAGGAGTGGAATGGCTTTTCAAACCGGTTGCAGCACCGGAAGTACTCGGTACAAAGGAGCATTCCGCCATTTTGAAAAGCTTAGTGCCAATCTTCAGGCTAAAAACTTTCCCGCTATCAAATTCTATTATGCTATTTGTACAAAGAACTAAGTCTGCGTTCTGTCCTAGACTATTTACCTGTCTAATTGCAGCCCCAGCTAAAGCACCGTGACTTTGCGTTGAGGGAGCCGCTCGCAAAGTAAGCCCCGTTCCGGAAACTACAGCTCTGACTTTGCCCTTCCAGTAGTCTGGTTTCTTTCGCTCTGGTGCAGTTATTGCTTTCCAGCTCGCGCTTCCATCACCTCTTGGATAGGCGATGCCGTTTTGCTTATAGGCGAACCAAAAATCTTGCCCTGGAGTGCGCCCTCCAACAGTACCTTTAATCAGCTTACCCTTGGCGTGGACGTGATCAGAATGTTCTTCTATTATTTCAATTTCAGTTCCAGCAGAAATTGAACCATATTCGACGCAGCCGCTTGCGCCAAGAATATCGCTTCGCGCTTTAAACCCACTTGCGATCATTTTTATTTTTGGAGCACTTGGTTGCTCTGGGTCATCCGCATACCTATCATATGGTAGCAGATGCATATACAGGCTATAAAATACGAGCTCATTCTTAGTGCCAGGCGTAACTTCCTTATTCAGAGGTGACTTATAGTCGTGCCTAACAAGACAAAATGAATTTGAGTATTTCAATGCTTCTGTAGAACTTGATGCCTCAAATGCAGTCGCTAGATAATCTTCATTCAAACGGTAGGCTACGACGACACCGTCTCCAATACAACGAATAGGTTCATCTCTCACACATTGCGGAGCAGTCTTATGCGTGATATGAATGCCGCCATGCCAAAACCCATGATTCCCAAGTAAAAAATTACCTGAGTTTTCACTCTCAAGAGCATTAAATATCTCTTCAGCATCCTTAAACTGCGATCCATCCGCTTTTCTAAACGGGTACTGAAAGTTCATTAATGGCGTAGACTCTACCGGTGCAGATGCGGGCGCGGGCGCCGCTGCGGATCCTTCTCCCGTCCGAGTCGACTCCTTAACCCTTAGGAATTTTGTGGGGACTGGCCAAAAATGGGCATTATCATAGGAGCCGAACTTCGCAGTACCTGGACCAGAACTTTGCGCTCCAAAAAACTTACCAAATTCCGAGCCCAATGTACTGTCGTAAGACTCTACAATACCCGTATGATTTAACGTCTTATTATCCCGATTAGAGATTGCGTTAATCCAGAGCACAACATCTCCACGCTTTACATTAGCAGGACTAATTACATCATAGTACTGAAGGGCTGCCGTGCTATTTAGACCCGCCGTGTTCTGGTAAGGGACTTCGTAGCCAGCTCCAGTAAGCAACAAGTTAACCATATGAGAGCAGTCGACAACCTTTTTACCATTCTCAACAGTAAAACCGTCTCCAGACTCCTTATATCTATAATTAGCGCTTGTATAGTTGACCGATAGATCAAGTGGCTCTGTCATTTCTGCTTCCTGCAATAATCAATAGCAAAAACTGGCTTTAATACCGGCTGGCTGTTTATTCAAACGTTCTAAATGTGCGACCGAGCCCTTACTGCCATTTTTGGCAGCCAGTTGGTAGCAGGCAAGCGCTCTGGACATGTCCTTTGTTACAAATTTTCCAGTCTCATAGGCTCGGCCAAGTGCATTTGTTGCAAAAGCACTTCCCATACGAGCAGCTTCCATCAGCGCTTCCTCTGCCTGTGCTGGATGCTGACAAGGACCGTCAGAGGAAATAT
Organism: Pseudomonas sp. KCJK9016; assembly: GCF_046231795.1. NCBI lineage: Bacteria > Pseudomonadati > Pseudomonadota > Gammaproteobacteria > Pseudomonadales > Pseudomonadaceae > Pseudomonas > Pseudomonas sp. KCJK9016. The sequence goes on from NZ_JBJJMM010000002.1 coordinate 306,440, forward strand.
TGTTACCGTCGCAATAAAACAATGAAAGGCTCATCGCACCCTCCGGCAAAGTGGTCGCAGCTGCCTTGAATAGTTGCTCAACCTTCTCCGTTTGCAATTGAGGAGCCATTCCCGAAAGACTCAAACTTGCAGCATTCAAACTAGCCTGTGGATCACCGGATGCTGCTGCACAGAGATAGTTTTCCAAGGAGGCTTCAAACAACTCGCCTGTGAGTCGGTACTGCTCCAGCCCCCCTAAGCCTCTGAAGGCTTCTGCGCGTTGAAAGCAAAAACTCTCTGCCTCACTCATGCGAGGGTTACTCGACTCTACAAGATCTTTTTTACTGATCGACCAATCTTCAACACCCTCAAGCACCCAACACGCCTGGTGAGAAAAGTTAAAGATCTTGATGTTGCTGTTACCTGCACGCTTATCAACAACGTTGAAATGACTGTCGTCTACAGCCTCGACTTCGACACCTTCTGTCTTGCCTGTGGCTACGGGTGCCATCAGTGGAAAGGTCAATGTCGAGCTTTTGACTCCCGTCGTTTGCGGCTCAAAATTTCCATTCTCCCCAGTAGGTTTCAAAACCAACGACTTCACCGTCATCGCAGTCAACCGTTGCTGAGTTTCAGCATTCGCAGAGAACGCTGGCAGGAACTGGGAAAAGTCCTCAGACGGACACTCGTCTGCATAAGCGCTGCCATGAAACAGGCTCAGTAGCGAGGCGGTGAAAGCCGCTACGGCGAAGCCATTCCTCTTCTTCAAAAAACCATTCATGTCGATCACTCAGAAAACACAAAAAAAGCCTTCGGCTTAACCTTCTCAGGCGGCGCATTCAACAACGCCTGATCCATCAAACTCCCCGCCTTGTCCTTATCCGCTGCCCCCGGCAGCACCGGCGGTTTGATCCCGATGCCAGTGCCCGTTCCCGGCGAGCCGCCGGCGTTGATCTTCACCACCGGCCCAACCACGGTCACTCCGCCGCCATCGAGCTTGATGAAACTGCCGCCGCCGAGAATCGTCAGCTCAGTCCCCGCCTCGATGACGATCTTGTCCCCCGCCTTGATGTGTATCTCTTTGCCGACGCTGGTCAGTTGCGCCGTCCCCAGCTTCACATGCTGGCTCTCGCCGATGGTCAAGTGGTCGTCCAGCCGTGCTTCGATCTTGCGGTCGCTGATGGTGGTGCGGTGTTCTTCGGCCTTGAGTTCGGTGTAGCTGTTCTTCTCCACGGTGTCGTGGCGTTCATTGCCGACGCGGATCTTCTGGTCGTGTTCGATGTTTTCATCCCAGTCGCGCTGGGCGTGGATGAAGATTTGTTCGGCGCCTTTTTTGTCTTCGATGCGCAGTTCGTTGTAGCCACCGCCGCCCGGGGAACTGAGGGTTTTGAAGACGGTGCGGGTCTTGTTCGCCGGCAAGGCGTAGGGCACCGGGTTTTCCTTGTGGTACAGGCAGCCGGTGACCAGTGGCTGGTCGGGGTCGCCTTCGAGGAAGGTGACGAGGACTTCCATGCCGATGCGCGGGATGGAGATGGCGCCGTAGCGGTCGCCGGCCCAGGAGCTGGAGACGCGCAGCCAGCAGCTGGTCTTGTCGTCGGCCAGGCCTTCGCGGTCCCAGTGGAATTGCACCTTGATGCGGCCGTACTGGTCGCAGTGGATTTCTTCGCCTTTGGGGCCGGTGACGTGGGCGGTCTGGCTGCCGAGGACGCGGGGTTTCGGGTGTTCCAGCGCCGGGCGGTAGAACACGTCCCACGGGGTGGCGAGGAAGCGGTTGCGGTAGCCCTGGTGGAAATCGTCCTTGTTGTCGGTGGTGTCGCTGGTCACCGACTCTTCGAGGACTTGCGGCTGTTTGCCTTCGTGGAAGATTTCGGTGAGCAGCCACAGGTCGTTCCACTCGCTGCGCGGGTGGTCGGACATTTCCATGAAGTGGCCGCTGACCAGTTTCGTCTGGTCGCTGCGGCCTTCGGCCTGACGGTAGTCGGCGCGGTGGCGTTCGAGGGCGCGCTGACTGAGGAACTTGCC